>JBIKWI010000215.1:0-5153 GCA_044356395.1 Tagaea sp.
CGGCGCGTCGTGATGTTCGCTACGCACGGGCTGATACCGGGCGATCTCAACGGCCTCACGCAGCCCGCACTCGCCCTCTCGGCACCCAACGTCGCGGACATCGACGGCGACGGGCTCCTGACGCTCGACGAGGTGCTGGGCCTGAAGCTCAACGCCGACTGGGTCGTGCTGTCGGCGTGCAACACGGCGACGGGCGACGGAGCTGGCGCGGAAGCGGTCTCGGGCCTCGGCCGGGCGTTCTTCTATGCCGGGACCCGCGCCCTACTTGTGACCAACTGGCCGGTGGAGACGACGAGTGCGCGCGTGCTGACGACCGACCTGTTCGGTCGGCAGGCGCGCGATCCCGGTCTTGCACGTGCGGCCGCCCTCCAGCAGGCCATGGCAGCCCTGATCGACGGCCCCGGCTATGTCGACACCGCCAGCCGCCAGACCGTCTTCGCCTACAGCCATCCCATCTTCTGGGCACCCTTCGCCCTCGTCGGGGATGGCGGCGGCTCCGGCGCACGGCAGGTTTCGCAAGTTCTGGAGTGAGCGGCGTCACTGCGAGCGGGGCCGGAAGAGATTAGCGTCCGTTCGAGCCTGTGGTAGTTTTAGCGGGTCAGACCGGGGACACACGATGCATCGATCGATCGGATTTTTGGCTTTCCTGTGTGCGCTGCTGGCGATCGGCACACCGGCCGTCGCCAGCAAGAAAGTGGCGCTGGTGATCGGCAACGGCAGCTATGCCGAGGCCCCGCTGAAGAACCCGCCCAACGATGCGCGCGCAATCGCCGCCACGCTGCGCCGGCAGGGATTCGAAGTCATCCTGCGCGAGAACGCCACCAAGGCGCAGATGAACGAGGTCGTCGCCGATTTCGGCGAGAAACTGGGCGAAGGCGACACGGCGCTGTTCTTCTTCGCCGGCCACGGCATGCAGGTGCAGGGCCGCAACTACCTGATCCCGACCGATGCGAAGATCACGTCCGAACAGCGCGTGCGGCTGGAAACGCTGGACATCGACGCCGTGCTCGACCAGATGGCGGCCGCACGTGCGCGCGTCAGCATGGTCATCCTCGATGCCTGCCGGAACAACCCGTTCGAGCGGCGATTCCGCTCGGTCGGCGGAGGTCTGGCGCAGATCAACGCGCCCGAGGGCACGATGATCGCCTACGCGACCGCCCCCGGCAAAGTCGCCGCCGACGGCGAGGGTTCCAACGGGCTCTATACGCAGGAACTGCTGAAGGCACTTGCGCAGCCGGGCCTGAAAGCCGAAGACGTTTTCAAGCAGGTGCGCATCGGCGTGGCGCGCGCGTCCAACGGCGCGCAGGTTCCCTGGGAAGCCTCGTCGCTGACCGGCGATTTCTATTTCCAGCCACCGGCGGCCCCATCTGTTGCCGTGGCGCCGGCCGCCGCCCCCGCGGCACCGGCGGCACCCGCCGTCGACCGCGAGGCGATGTTCTGGGATTCGGTCAAGGGGTCGAGCGATCCGGCTGAGCTACGCGCCTATCTCGACACTTTCCCGACCGGCATGTTCGCCGGCATCGCGCGCGCGCGCGTGGCAAGCCTCGAAGCCGCCCGCCAGCAGACGGTCGCCGCGCGTGCGGCGCCTGCGCCAGCTCCGGTCGCCGCAGCACCTGCGGCGCCGTCACCCGCACCGCAGGTTGCCGCCGTCCCGGCCGCTCGCGCCGGCAACCAGTTCAACGGTGTCTATTCTGCAAACACGCCGGTAGGTGTCATCAGCAGCGTCAACACGCACGTATTTGCAACCATTGCGCAGGGCGGCATAAGGATAAGCGCCTCGTGGATGGGTGGACCACGCGGGGGCAGCGGCAGCTGTACCGGGGGCGGGCCGATCGATGCTGATGGCGCATTTGTCGAGATCGAAGTCGTTTGCGGGCGCTTCGGCGACGAGATGAAAACGACCATGCGCGGCAGGGCCGTCGCAACCGGCACGGAAAAGCGTGTACAGGCCACATTCACCGATGAGCGGGGTAAGTCGACCGATGTCACGTTCAAGTAGACAACGCGGCAGACGGTCCGGGGTGCATCGCGCTCTCGCCCTTCTTCTTTCCTTCGCTGCAGCACCCGCGCTTGCGGCCGATCCCGTGGCCATCGTCGAGGATGCCAAGGGCAAGCTCGATGTCGACTTCATGGACTATGTCGAGGCCGGGCGCGTGGTGAAGCTGGGGGCCGGCGACGAGCTGGTGCTGGGCTATCTCAAGTCTTGCTGGCGCGAGACGATCAAGGGCGGCACGGTCACCGTGGGCACCGAGCAGTCGGCCGTCGCCGGCGGCACGGTGCGGCGCGAGAAGATGCCGTGCGATGCCGGCAAGATGCGCCTTTCCTCGGACCAGGCGGCGAAGTCGGGCGTCATGGTGTTCCGCGCCCCGCCGCGGCCCGGTGCCGCAGCGAACGCGCCCGAGATGACGATCTACGGCATTTCGCCCGTGCTCGACATCAAGGGCGGCGGGCGCGTGTCGATCGCGCGGCTCGACCAGCCGGGCGAAGCGATGGTGTTCGACGTGCCGGCCCAGCAGCTCACGCGCGGCAGCTTCTTCGATCTCGCCAAGGCGGACCGCGCGCTTGTCGCGGGCGGAACCTACCGCCTGTCGGTCGGCGAGCGGAACATCGTGTTCAAGGTCGATTCCGAGGCGCGATCTGGACAGGCGCCGCTGCTGAGCCGTCTCATCCGGCTCTAGGCATGAAGCGGCACGCGACCGGGGCCGCGCTTGCGGCCGTCGTCCTGGGCGCGCTGTTCGTCGCCTCGCCGCTGGCCGACACGCTGCGCGGCGTTTCGCTCGACCTGACCTTCGCGCTGCGCCATCTCGCCTTCGGGCCGCGGCACGATGGCGCCACCTCCCCCAGCGTCGTCGTGGCGATCGACGAGGAATCCTACCGCACGCCGCCCTTCGCCGACGTGCCGCAGGCCTTCTGGACGCGCGAGCTGGCCCCGGTGCTGAGCGCGGTGCTCGACGCCGGCGCCTCGGTCGTCGCGTTCGACGTGATCTTCCCGACCTCGGTCGAGCGTTTCGTACCCGGCTACGACCGCGACTTCCTGCGCGCCCTGCGCGCCGGTGCACGCGAGGGACGGCTGATCCTCGGCAAGGTCCAGCACGGCGCTTCGCCGATCCGTCCGTTCCAGGGGCAGGGCTTCGCCGTCGGCCACGACGCGAACATCCGTTCGACCAACCTGTTCCGCGATCCCGACGAGGCGATAAGGCGCGCACCGCTGCACTTCGATCTCGAGGACGGCTCGAAACAGACCTCGCTCGGCCTCGAAGCCGCCGCCCGCGCGCGCAAGGCCGCGCCGGAGCTTCGCGCCGACGGCGTGTGGTTCGACGGACGCCGCCTGCCCGGCTCGGCCGCCAACGCGATGCCGCTCGATTTCGACGGCGGCGGCGCCGACATCCCGGCCTTCTCGCTCGGCGACCTGCGCGCCTGCGCGGAGAAGGGCGATGCGGCGTTCTTCGCGAAGCACTTCAAGGACAAGGTGGTGTTCGTCGGCACGGTGCTCGACGTCGAGGACCGCAAGCTCACCTCGCGCCGTTTCATGACGGGACCGGAAGGGGCCGCCTTCGGACCGCGCTGCGCGCTGCCCGCGCGCACCGACATCGTGCGCGAGGATGTGGTCCGCGACGCCATCCCCGGCGTGTTCATCCATGCCACCTTCGTCAACAACCTGCTGCGCGGAGGCGGTCTTGCCGAGCTCGGGCGTGCCGGCGAGGGGCTGGCGGCAGCGCTCCTGCTTGCCGCGACGGCTGCGGCCGCCCTCGCCCTGCCGGCGACGGCGTTCGTCGCGGCGTTCGGCGGGCTCGCCCTTGCATGGACGGGGGCAAGCGTCGTCGCCCTCGATCACGCGGTCGTCTGGCCTTTCCTGACCGCCCTCGCCGCGTCCTTCCTCGCGGGTGCGGGCCTGCTCGGCTACCGCTTTGCCGTCGCCGACAAGGACAAGCGCCTGCTGCGCAGGAGCTTCGGGCTCTATCTGGCGCCCGCGATGGTCGACCGGCTGATGGCCGCACAGGCCCCGCCGGAGCTGGGCGGGGAAGAGCGCGAGATCACCGTGATGTTCTCCGACGTCGCCGGGTTCACCGGCCTGTCGGAGAGCCTGACGCCCCCGCAGCTCGTGCAGGTGATGAACATGTATCTGTCGGCGATGACAGACATCGTCGAGGCGCATGGCGGCTTCGTGGACAAGTATATCGGCGACGCGATCGTCGCGGTGTTCGGGGCCCCGCTCGACGATCCGGCGCATGCGCGCCGGGCCGTCGAGGCGGCCCTCGCCTGCAACGCGAAGCTCGGCGAAATGAACACCGATCCGGCGAACCCGTTCCTCGGGCACCGGCTCAAGGCGCGCATCGGGCTCAACAGCGGGCGCGCGCTCGTCGGCAATATCGGCTCGAAGAAGCGTTTCAACTACACGGTGATGGGCGATACCGTGAACCTCGCCTCGCGCCTCGAAGGGGCGAACAAGTATTTCGGCACCGACATCATGTGCGCGGAGTCGGTGCGCGAACTTGCCGATGCCGCACCCGGCCCCGTGATCGCCTGGCGCGAACTCGACCGCGTCCAGGTCAAGGGTCGCGAGAAGGCGGTGACCGTCTACGAGCCGCTCGATGCCGCGACGAAGGTGGATGCGGCGGCGTTCGCGGCGGCGCTTGCCCTCTACCGCGCGGGCGATTTCGCCGCAGCACACGCGAAGCTCGCGGCCCCGCCGCTGGACGCCGACCCGGCCGCGGCGAGCCTTGCCCGGCGGGTCGCGGCCCTGCGCCAATCCCCGCCAGGGCCCGGCTGGACGGCCGTCACGGCACTCGACGCGAAGTGAATCGCCGCATTGGGAAAGTCGGGGCGGTTTGGGGCATACTCCGCGACCGGAGGCCCGACGCATGAAAGTTTCCCTCATCCAGATGAACTCGGTCGACGACAAGGCGAAGAACCTCGCCGAAGCGCGCCGGCTGATCGAAGAAGCGGTCCGCACCGAAAAGCCCGACTGGATCCTGCTGCCCGAGACGTTCGACTTCATCGGCGGGACAACCGCCGAGAAGCGTGCGGCCGCCGAGACCGTTCCCGGCGGCCCGACCTACCTGATGTGCCAGGAGATGGCGCGCGACCATCGCGTGTTCATCCATGCCGGCTCGATCAGCGAGAAGATCGAGGGCGACAGCCGCATCCACAAC
>JBIKWI010000066.1:0-17361 GCA_044356395.1 Tagaea sp.
GCTCTATGCCGACATGGGCCATTTCGGGCCGAAGCCGATCCGCTGGGCGTGGTTCGGCCTCGTGCTGCCGGCGTTGCTGCTCAACTATTTCGGGCAGGGCGCTCTGGTGCTGTCCAACCCCGCCGCGATCGAGAACCCGTTCTATCTGATGGCGCCGGGCTGGGCGCTGCTGCCGCTGGTCGCACTCGCGACGGCGGCCACCGTCATCGCCTCGCAGGCGGTGATCTCCGGTGCCTTCTCGATGGCGCAGCAGGCCACGCTGCTGGGCCTCAGCCCGCGCATGCGCATCAAGCACACATCGCGCAGCGAGATCGGGCAGATCTACATCTCGGCGATCAACTGGGCGCTGCTCGCCGGCGTCGCGGTCCTCGTCGTGGGCTTCGGCTCGTCGGCGCATCTGGCCAGCGCCTACGGCATCGCCGTCACGGGCACGATGACGGTCACGACCGTGCTGGCGATGGCGGCGGCCCGCCATCTGTGGGACTGGAGCTGGACGCGCGTGGCGCTGGTACTGGGCGGCTTCCTGATCGTCGACCTCGCGTTCCTGTCGGCGAACCTGCTGAAGATCGCGGCGGGCGGCTGGATCCCGCTGATGATCGGCACCGTCGTGTTCGCAGTGATGTGGACATGGCGGCGCGGCCGGGCCGCCCTTTCCGAGCAGGAAAGTGCCGACTCGCTGCCGACCGACCTGTTCGTGCGACGGATCGAGCCGGGCAAGCCGCACCGCGTGACGGGTACGGCCGTGTTCATGACCGCGCGGGCCAGCGAGATCCCTCGCTCGCTGCTGCACAACCTGAAGCACAACCAGATCCTCCACGAGCGCGTGATCCTCGCGACCGTCGAGACGCTCGCGGTGCCGCGCGTGCCTGGCGTGGAGCGGGTCGAGGTCGAGGATCTGGGCAAGGGGTTCCTTTCCGTCCGCATCCGCTTCGGGTTCATGCAGCCGCCCGACGTTCCCAAGGCGCTTGCCCGCCTGCCGCGCCACGGCCACGATTGGGACGAGATGCGCGTGTCGTATTTCATCGGCCGCAACGCGCTGGCGACGGCCGTCAAGCCGCGCCTGCCGCGCTGGCAGGAGCGGCTGTTCATCGCGCTCTACAAGCTGGGGGCGAACGCGGGCGACTTCTTCCGCATCCCGCCCGGCAAGGTCGTCGAACTGGGGACGCGCGTGGAGATCTGACCGGGTGCCGCTCAGCCGACGATGTTGTAGCCCGCATCGACATAGTGCACGCCGCCCGTCATCGCCGCCGCGGCATCGCTGGCAAGGAATGCCGCCAGCGCGCCGATCTCGGCGGTGGTGACGAGCCGGCGGCCGGGGCTCTGCGTGCGCGCGCGCTCGCACAACTCGTCGAACCGGTCGATGCCCGAGGCCGCGCGCGTCAGCAGCGGACCGGGCGAGATCGCGTGCGCGCGGATCTTCGCCGGACCGAGCTCCGCGGCGATCGCGCGGACGCTCGCTTCGAGCGCCGCCTTCACAGGACCCATCAGGTTGTAGTTCGCGACTGCCTTTTCGGCACCGTAGAAGCTGACGGTCATCAGCGCGCCGCCGTCCTTCATCAGCGGCTCGGCGAGTTTCGCCATGCGCACGAAGGAATGGCAGGACACGTCCATCGCGGTCAGGAAGCCGGAACGGCTGCTGTCGACGACGCGGGCGTGCAGGTCCTCGCGCGGCGCGAACGCGATCGAATGGACAAGCGCGTCGAGCCGGCCCCAGCGCTCGCCGATGGCGGCGAACACCTTCTCGAGCTGGCCGGTCTCGCGCACGTCGCAGGGCAGGATCAGGTCGGCACCGAGGGGCGCTGCGACGGCGCGGACATGGCGTTCGGCCTTTTCGTTGACGTAGGTGACCGCGATCGCCGCACCTGCCGCACGCAGGGCGGCCGCGCAGCCGGCGGCGATGGACTGCCCGTTGGCGATACCGAAGATCAGGGCTTTCTTGCCGGCCAAGGATGTCGCTGGATTCATGGTGCGAACTTGCCCCGGTTTTGCGACGAAATCGTGACGTTTCCAATTTTTAGGTTGCGCGCGCCGCTTCACATCAATAGAAGCGGTGCCGGGCCAGGACCTCCCAACGGGTCCCGGCTCTTCTGAAAGGAAGAGCTCAAATGACAAAACCGACCACGCGTCCCAATTGCGCCAATTTCTCGTCCGGTCCCTGCGCCAAGCGCCCCGGATGGTCCCTTGAAAACCTGAAAGACGCCGCCCTCGGGCGTTCGCACCGGTCGAAGCTCGGCAAGGCCAAGCTCGTCGACGTGATCGAACGCACACGCCGCGTGCTCGGCATCCCGGCCGACTACCGCATCGGCATCGTGCCTGCATCGGACACCGGTGCGGTCGAGATGGCGATGTGGTCGCTGCTCGGCCCCCGCGGCGTCGACCTGCTGACCTGGGAATCCTTCGGTGCCGGCTGGGTGACGGATGCCGTCAAGCAGCTGAAGCTGAAGGACACGCGCACGCTGGAAGCCGGCTACGGCAAGCTGCCGGACCTGAAGTCCGTCAATTTCGACAACGACGTGCTGTTCACGTGGAACGGCACCACCTCGGGCGTGCGCGTGCCGGACGGCGACTGGATCCCGGCGGACCGCAAGGGACTCACGCTGTGCGACGCCACGTCGGCCACGTTCGCCATGCGCCTGCCATGGGACAAGCTCGATGTGACGACGTGGTCCTGGCAGAAGGTGCTCGGCGGCGAAGGCCAGCACGGCATGCTCGTCCTCAGCCCCCGCGCGGTGGAGCGGCTGACCACCTACAGCCCGCCCTGGCCGATGCCCAAGATCTTCCGCCTCACGCAGGGCGGCAAGCTGATCGAAGGCGTGTTCAAGGGCGAGACGATCAACACGCCCTCGATGCTCGCGGTCGAGGACGCGCTCGACGGCCTGATCTGGGCCGAGAAGATCGGCGGGCTCGACGCACTGGTGGCGCGTTCGGAAAAGAACCTCGCCGCGATCGAGGCGTGGGCCGCCAAGACGCCGTGGGTCGGCTTCCTTGCCGCCGACAAGGCGATCCGTTCGTGCACGTCGGTGTGTCTGGTCATCAACGACCCGGCCGTCGCGGCACTGGATGCCGACGCCAAGGCCGCCTTCTCGAAGAAGATGGTCTCGCTGCTCGAGGCCGAGAAGGTCGCCTACGACATCGACGCCTATCGCGATGCTCCGCCGGGGCTTCGCATCTGGGCGGGTGCCACGGTCGAGACGTCCGATCTCGAAACCCTGTTCGGCTGGCTCGAATGGGCCTTCGCGGAAGCCAAGTCCGGTCTCGTCAAGGCCGCCTGATCCCTTTTTTCCGTCCTATCGACGCGCGTCGAAACGCGCGAGGAGTTTCCCATGCCCAAGGTTCTCATCTCCGACGCCCTTAGCCCTCGTGCCGTCGACATCTTCAAGGAGCGCGGCATCGAGACCGACATGAAGGTCGGCCTCAAGCCGGACGAGCTGAAGGCGATCATCGGCAACTACGACGGTCTTGCCATCCGCTCGGCCACGAAGGCGACGGCCGACCTGCTTTCGGCCGCCACGCACCTGAAGGTGATCGGGCGTGCCGGCATCGGCGTCGACAATGTCGACGTGCCCGCCGCCACCGCGCGCGGCATCGTCGTGATGAACACGCCGTTCGGCAACTCCATCACCACGGCCGAACACGCCATCGCGATGATGATGGCGCTGGCCCGCCAGCTTCCGGCAGCCGACAAGTCGACGCAGGCCGGCAAGTGGGAGAAGAACCGCTTCATGGGCGTGGAAGTGGCCGGAAAGACGCTGGGCCTGATCGGTGCCGGCAACATCGGCTCGATCGTCGCCGACCGCGCGCAGGGCCTGAAGATGAAGGTTGTCGCGTTCGACCCGTTCCTGTCGCCGGAGCGTGCGCAGGCGATGGGCGTGGAGAAGGTGGATCTCGACACGCTGCTGGCGCGGGCCGACTTCATCACGCTGCACACGCCGCTGACCGAGCAGACCAAGAACATCCTCGACGCCAAGGCGCTCGCCAAGACCAAGAAGGGCGTTCGCATCGTCAATTGCGCGCGCGGCGGGCTGATCGTCGAGGCCGACCTCAAGGCCGCGCTCGATTCCGGCCAGGTCGCGGGCGCCGCCCTCGACGTGTTCCTGACCGAGCCCGCCAAGGAAAACCCGCTCTTCGGGCGTGACGACGTGATCTGCACGCCGCATCTGGGTGCGTCCACCAGCGAGGCGCAGGAGAACGTGGCGCTGCAGGTCGCCGAGCAGATGTCGGACTATCTGCTGACCGGTGCGGTCACCAATGCCGTCAACATGCCGTCGGTCTCGGCCGAGGACGCGCCCAAGCTGCGCCCCTACATGCAGCTCGCCACGAACCTGGGTTCGTATCTGGGCCAGTTGCAGGACGAGAACGTCAAGTCGCTGGCGATCGAATACGAAGGAGCAGTCGCCAACCTCAACACCAAGCCGCTGACCGCGTGCGTGCTCGCGGGCTTCCTGGGCGCGCAGCTCGAGAGCGTCAACACCGTCTCCGCACCCGCCGTCGCGCGCGAGCGCGGCCTTGCCTTCACCGACACGCGTCATGACCGCGCGTCGGACTATCCCACGCTGATCCGCGTGACGGTCGTCTCGGAAGGCAACGTGCGCCAGATCGCCGGCTCGCTGTTCGGCAACGCCAAGCCGCGCATCGTCGAGATCGCCGAAGTGCCGCTGGAAGCCGAGTTCATGTCGCACATGCTCTATGTGCGAAACCAGGACAAGCCGGGCTTCATCGGCTCGATCGGCCGGCTGTTCGGCGATGCCGGCATCAACATCGCGTCGTTCAATCTCGGCCGCCAGACGCGCGGCGGGGAAGCGATCTGCCTCATCGCCGTCGACCAGCCGATCGGCGAAGCGGTCCTCACCAAGGTCCGCGCGCTGCCGCAGGTGCTGCGGGCACGGGCGCTGACGTTCTGACACCCTCGCCCTCTCCCGCAAGCGGGAGAGGGGATGACAGGCGCCGGTGCGTTCCCTCTCCCCTCCGGGGAGAGGGTTAGGGTGAGGGGTGGCAGCCGATTTCCTGCTCGCCTTTTATACCAAATTATCCTATACTAGGATAATGAACACGTTTTGCGGTCCAACCTCCGATTTCGGCAAAGTTTGCGTGACGGAGACGTCGCGCAAATCGCGTCACCTGTCGCCTCTGCTGTATGGTTTTCATGCCGGAACAGGGGGTTATTCGAGGGGACGGTCAACTGTCGTCGCCTCCCGTCAACTGTCGCCAACCGGATTTCCGGTTGGCTTGGCACCGAAAAAGCGGCTAATCAGGCGCGAACCCGTGCGGGGTTCTCACGGGGATTCGCATGAATGAACTCGTCACCCGGGCGCTGCTGCCCGCCGGCCTGCGCGATGCCCTGCCGCCCGAGGCGGATCAGGAAGCCGAGATCGTCTGGCGCGTGACGCAGGTGTTCCAGCGTTTCGGCTATGCGCGCGTCAAGCCGCCGATGGTGGAGTTCGAGGACTCGCTGCTTGCCGGCAGCCAGGCCGGCATGTCGCGCCACTGCTTCCGCCTGATGGATCCCGAAAGCCAGCGCATGATGGCGCTGCGCGCCGACATGACGCCGCAGGTGGCGCGCATCGCCGCCACGCGCCTGAAAGGCGAGCCGCGTCCGCTGCGCCTTTCCTATGCCGGCCAGGTCATGCGCGTGAAGGGCGACACGCTGCGCCCCGAGCGCCAGTTCGGCCAGGTGGGTGCGGAACTGATCGGTGCAGACCAGGCCGCGGCCGACGCCGAGATCATCGCGATGTCGGCGACGGCCCTTGCCGAAGTGGGGGCCGCCAACGTCTCGGTCGATCTCGCCATTCCCTATCTGGTACCGGCCATCATCGGCTGGAGCCAGGTGCCGCCGGGCGTGGCGGCCGACCTGCGCGCCGCGCTGGATCGCAAGGACCAGGCCGCCGTGATCGCGCGCGGCGGCAAGGTGGGGGCACTTCTCGCCGGCCTCATCGCGGCGAGCGGGCCCGTGCCCGAGGCGATCGCGAAGCTCGACGCGCTCGACCTGCCGCCGACCGCACGCAAGGAAGTCGCCCGTCTCAAGGAAGCGGTGGCGCTGCTGCACGCCGCCTTGCCCGATCTTTCGCTGACGGTCGATGCCGTGGAGCGGCGCGGCTTCGAATACCAGAAGGGACTCTCCTTCACGATCTTCGCGCGCGGCGTGCGCGGCGAGCTTGGCCGTGGCGGGCGCTATCTTGCGGGCGAGGACCTGATGGAAGGGGCGGGCGAGACCGCGACGGGCGTCACGCTGTTCACCGACACGGTGCTGCGCGCGATCCCGTTTCCGGAAACGAACCCGAGCACCTTCGCCCCCTTCGGCACGCCGCCGGCCACGCTGGCCGCCCTGCGCGCCGAAGGCACGCGGATCGTCCAGGGCCTTGCCGCCGTCGCCGATGCGCCGGCCGAAGCACGCCGGCTCGGCTGCACGCATGTGCTGCGCGACGGCAAACCGATCGCCTTATAGGGAAACGAAAACATGACCAACGTCACCGTCGTCGGCTCGCAGTGGGGCGATGAAGGCAAGGGCAAGATCGTCGACTGGCTGTCGGAGCGCGCGGAGATCGTCGTGCGCTTCCAGGGCGGCCACAATGCCGGCCATACGCTGGTCATCGACGGCGTCACCTACAAGCTGTCGCTGCTGCCGTCCGGCGTCGTGCGGCCGGGCAAGCTCGGCATCATCGGCAACGGCGTGGTCGTCGATCCGTGGCACCTCGTCAAGGAGATCGCCTCGATCCGCGAGAAGGGCGTGGCCGTGGGGCCCGAGAACCTGCGCATCGCCGAGAACGCGCCGCTGATCCTGCCGTTGCATGCCGAGATCGACAAGCTGCGCGAGGAAGCGCGCGGGGCCGGCAAGATCGGCACGACGGGGCGTGGCATCGGGCCGGCGTATGAAGACAAGGTCGCGCGGCGCGCCATCCGCGTGTGCGACCTCGGCGATCCGGCCACGCTCAAGGCCAAGCTCGACGAGCTGCTGCGCCATCACGACGCGCTGCGAAAGGGTCTGGGCTTTCCCGCCGTCGACCGGGCCGCACTGGAAAAGGCGCTCGCCGAAATCGCGCCGCAGATCCTGCCCTATGTCGATCCGGTATGGCCGTTCCTCGACGAGGCGTGCCGCAAGGGCAGGCGCATCCTGTTCGAAGGCGCGCAGGGCGCGTTGCTCGATGTCGATCACGGCACCTATCCGTTCGTCACGTCGTCCAACACGGTTGCGGCACAGGCGGCCACCGGCTCGGGCGTGGGGCCGCAGAACACCGGCTTCGTGCTCGGCATCACCAAGGCCTATACGACGCGCGTGGGCTCGGGCCCGTTCCCGACCGAACTGACGGATGCCGTCGGCGTCGGTCTGGGCGAGCGCGGCCACGAGTTCGGCACCGTCACCGGCCGGCCGCGGCGCTGCGGCTGGTTCGATGCCGTGCTCGTGCGCCAGACCGTGCGCGTGGGCGGGCTTCGCGGCATCGCGCTGACCAAGCTCGACGTGCTCGACGGCATGGACGAACTGAAGGTGTGCGTGGCCTACGACATCGACGGGCAGCGCTACGACCGCATGCCGGCCGCCGCGCACCTGCAGGCGAAGGCGAAGCCGATCTACGAGACGATGCGCGGCTGGAAGGAATCCACGCGCGGGGCGCGCTCGTTCGCCGAGCTGCCGGCGGCGGCGATCAAGTACATCGTTCGCATCGAGGAGCTGATCGGCTGCCGCGTGGCGATGCTGTCGACCAGCCCCGAGCGCAACGACACGATCCTCGTCGAGGATCCGTTCGCCGGATGAGCTTGGATTAACATTGTATGTCATTGTAATAATTAACGATTTGTCGATTTTTGGCGGCGTAAACTTGCCCTGCTTTGCCGATCTCCCGACCCGGGAATCCGGCAACGAAGGGGGAGCAAGCGTCCGTCCATGGCAGAGCCAGCCAACGCCGTCGCCGAGCCGGAAGCGATAGACGCACCCGCCGGGCCGTCCGGCCCGAGCGTGGCGTTGGGCAACCGCTTTTCGATCTTTCCCTCGACGCCGATCGCCGAGATGTCGTCGGCGAGCGTGCGCGCTTATGCCGCCACCGACGCGCGCGACCCGGACCTGCCGCGCGTCGCCCTCGTGTGCGGCAACGAACTGCCCGCGCGGCTCGAAGCCGCCAAGGCGATGAAGTCGATCGACCGGCCGGGCCTGCTGCGGCTCTACGATTTCGGCCTCGTCGACTGGCCCGGCACCACCGGCAAGCGGCTAGTCCTCATCTACGACTTTCCCGAGGGCGGCGCGCTGTGGGGGCCGACCGGCCCGCGCGACGCATGGACGCCGCCGAAGATCGTCAGCCACATCCTCGGTCCGCTTGCCGGCGCGCTCGCCGAGATGTTCGTACGCAACGTGATCCACCGCGCGGTGCGTCCGCAGAACCTGTTCTGGCTCGACCAGGCGCGTACGCGCGTGGTGCTGGGGCCGTGCCTTGCCGTGCCGCCCGGTTACGACCAGCCGGCCGCCTTCGAGCCGATCGAGGGGGCGATGGCCGATCCGGAAGCGCGCGGCGAAGGCACGCGCGCCGACGACATGTTCGCGCTTGGCATGACGGTGCTGGCCTTCGCGCAGGGCTCGATGCCCGGCGGCGGCCTGGATCCGGAAGAGGCGATCTCGCGGCGGATCGAGCACGGCTCGTTCGACACCTTCGCCGACATCCACCGTCTGCCGGCCGTGCTGATGGACGCGATGCGCGGCCTGACGAACGACTGGGAAGGGGACCGCTGGACGGTCGAGATGCTGCGCGGCTGGATCGACGGTCAGCGCCAGCAGCCCATGCACACGGCCCCGCCGCTCCTGCGCGCGGCGATCGGCCACCGGTTCGGCGGGCGCGAGTACAAGAACGCCCGCGATCTCGCGCACAGTCTGGGCGCCCGCTGGGAACTGGCCGCGCGCGAACTGCGCAACGGCAACATCGCCATGTGGGTGCGCAACACGCTGGGCGACCAGAAGCTGCACGACCGCATCCAGGCCTCGGTCAACGAGCCGACGGGCGACCCGAACCCGACCTTCAACGACGCGACCGTCGTCGCGCGCGTCTGCATCCTGCTCGACCCGATGGCGCCGATCCGCTTCCGCGGCCATAGCATCGCGCTCGACGGGCTGGGCAGCGCCCTTGCCGCCGCCATGCGCAAGCCCGGCATGGGGCAGGTCTTTGTCGACCTGATCCGCGCGCGCCTGCCCGGTGCCTGGGTGCACTATCACAAGATGGCCGGCGGCAAGCGCGGCCCGCCCAACGGCTTCGTCGAGCGTCTGTCGAAATGGATCGACGATCCGGCCCCCGGCAACGGCATCGAGCGCTGCCTCTACGAGCTCAACCCCAACCTGCCGTGCTTCTCGGAGATGGCGGCCGGCATGTGGGTGTCCGAGCCCGACCATGTCCTTGCCGCACTCGAGGCGTCCGCCGGTCCCAACCGCAAGCCGATCGACCGGCACATCGCGGCGTTCCTCGCGGTCCATGCCGGCGCCGACTCGGGCCAGATCAAGGCGCTGATGAATCCCGAGCAGGTCGATGTACAAGGCGGGCTCTCGATCCTGCGCCTGCTCGCCGCACTCCAGGAGAAGTTCGGCCCGCCGTCGGTGCCCAGGCTCACGGCATGGTGCGCCGGCCTCGTGCGCCAGTTCGTCGACGACATCAACCATCTCCCGTCGCGCGCCGCGCAGCTCGGGCAGCTCAACAAGGTCTCCGAAGCGGGCGATCTGTCCGAGCTCCTCGACCTCATCGACAACGAGAAGATGCGCGAAGCCGACAGCCGGGGCTTCGATGCCGCGCGCGAAGCCTACGTCAACGCCGAGGTCGAGATCGTCGAGATCCGGAACGGCAGGGCGGCACGCGCCGAAGCCGCACGCCGCGACGGGAAGGAGGCCGCGGCGATCGTCGCGGCATGCCTGTCCGGCATCGTCGGGGTGTGCGCCCTTGTCCTGAAGCTCCTCTGATGGCGAGCAAGCGCAAACCGGGACAGGTCCCGGCCCGGAACCCGGTCACGGCGGCGACGTCGGCTGCCGGTGTCCTGGCGGTCGTCGCGTGGCTCGCGTGGAACGTGCCGTGGCTCTGGCTGTTCGCGGCGGCGGGCCTGATGCCCGCCATCGCCGCCTATGTCGTCGATCCGTCCCGGGAGAAGAACGATGCGGTCGCGGTCGGCTCGCTCAGCGCCAGTGCCATGCTGCCCTTCCTGCTCGACGGGCTGGCGCAGGCCGGCCACTCGGCGGGCCGCGAAATTCTGGGTAGTCCCGTCGCATGGCTGGCGGTCTACGGGGCCGCGTCGTTCGCCTATGCGATGAGCTGGATGATCCCGAACTCCCTGACTGCGGTCTACGAAGCGCGGGCCGGTGCACGCTTGCGCCAACTCTTGCGCCACCAGCAGGGCCTGGTCGCAGAATGGGGCGAGCGGGTGCGCGAAGAGTTTCCCGGACGGGGCGGCGCCTAGGCTCCTCACCCGATTGATCAGGCGGGGCGCGGCTGCCGCGTTGACGGATTGTGCTTTTTAACCTAGTTAACGGTTTGTGAATCCTTAGCGGTGTAGAGTTCTTGTGCTCTATGTCGGGCCCTCGATTCGGGGGCGCGACACCGAGGGGAGAAACCGTCCGTCCATGGCCGAGCCTGCCAACATCATCGAGCCGGAAGAGAAGGAGGCACCCGCCGGGCCGTCCGGTCCGAGCGTGGCGCTGGGCAACCGCTTTTCGATCTTTCCCTCGACGCCGATCGCCGAGATGTCTTCGGCGACGGTGCGCGCCTATGTGGCGACCGACACGCGCGATCCGGGCCTGCCGCGCGTCGCCCTCGTGTGCGGCAACGAACTGCCCGCGCGCCTCGAAGGCGCCAAGGCGATGAAGTCGATCGACCGGCCGGGCCTGCTGCGGCTCTACGATTTCGGCCTCGTCGACTGGCCCGGCACGACGGGCAAGCGGCTGGCCCTCATCTACGACTTTCCCGAAGGTGGCCCGCTGTGGGGGCCGACCGGCCCGCGCGACGCATGGACGCCGCCCAAGATCATCAGCCATCTCCTCAGTCCCGTCGCCGGCGCGCTCGCCGAGATGTTCCTGCGCAACGTGATCCACCGCGCGGTGCGCCCGCAGAACCTCTTCTGGCTCGACCAGGCGCGTACGCGCGTGGTGCTGGGGCCGTGTCTTGCCGTGCCGCCGGGCTACGACCAGCCGGCCGCCTTCGAGCCGATCGAGGGGGCGATGGCCGATCCGGAAGCGCGCGGCGAAGGCACGCGCGCCGACGACATGTTCGCGCTTGGCATGACGGTGATGGCCTTCGCGCAGGGCTCGATGCCCGGCGGCGGCCTCGACCCCGAGGAAGCGATCTCGCGGCGCATCGAGCGCAGCTCGTTCGACACCTTCGCCGACATGAACAAGCTGCCGGCCGTGCTGATGGACGCGATGCGCGGCCTGACGAACGACTGGGAAGGGGACCGCTGGACGGTCGAGATGCTGCGCGGCTGGATCGACGGCAAGCGCCAGCAGACCACGCAGACCGTTCCGCCGCTGCTGCGCGCGGCCAAGGGCTTCAGGTTCGGCGGGCGCGAGTACAAGAACGCCCGCGATCTCGCGCACGGCATGGGCAAGCGCTGGGAAACCGCCGCGCGCGAACTGCGCAACGGCAACATCGCCATGTGGGTGCGCAACACGCTGGGCGACCAGAAGCTGCACGACCGCATCCAGGCCTCCGTCAACGAGCCGACGGGCGACCCGAACCCGACCTTCAACGACGCGACCATCGTCGCGCGCGTGTGCATCCTGCTCGACCCGATGGCGCCTGTCCGCTTCCGCGGCTACTCGGTCACGCTCGACGGTCTGGGCAACGCCCTTGCCGTCGCCATGCGCAAGCCCGGCATGGGCCCGATCTATGCCGACATGATCCGCGCGCGCGTGCTGGGGGCGTGGGCCCATTTCCACAAGATGGCCGGCGGCAAGCACCATCCGCCCAACGGCTTCGTCGAGCGTCTGTCGAAATGGATCGACGATCCGGCCCCCGGCAACGGCATCGAGCGCTGCCTCTACGAGCTCAATCCCAACCTGCCGTGCTTCTCGGAGATGGCGGCCGGCATGTGGGTGTCCGAGCCCGACCACGTACTTGAAGCACTCGAGGCGGCCGCCGGTTCCAACCGCAAGCCGATCGACCGGCACATCGCGGCGTTCCTGGCGGTCCATGCCGGTGCCGATCCCGGACAGATCAAGGCGCTGATGAATCCCGAGCAGGTCGACGTGCAGGGCGGTCTCTCGATCCTTCGCCTGCTGGCCGACCTGCAGGCGCAGTTCGGTCCGCCGTCGGTCCCGAAGCTCACGGCATGGTGTGCCGGCCTCGTGCGCCAGTTCGTCGACGGCCTGCGCCATCTGCCGCTGCGCCAGTCGCAGATCGGCCAGCTCAACAAGGTCTCGGAGGAGGGCGATCTCAAGCAGCTCCTCGACCTCGTCGACAACGAGAAGATGCGCGAGGTCGACAGCTGGGGCTTCGATGCCGCCAAGGAAGCCTATGCCGCCGCCGAAATCGAGATCGTCGAACTGCGCAACGGCGCCAAGATCCGCACCGCCTATGCCCTGCGCACCGGCAAGGAGACGGCCGCCCTCACTGCGGCAAGCCTGTCGGGCGTGGTCGGAATAGGCTCGCTGCTGCTGAGGCTCCTCTGATGGCCAAGAAGCCCAAGCCGAAGAAATCCTCCCAGCGCAGCCCGATGACGCTGGCCACCGCCGGCGTGGGCGTGCTCGCGGTCCTCGCGTGGCTCGGCTGGAACGTGCCTTGGCTGTGCCTGTTCGTCGTCGCCGGCATGCTCCCCACGCTCGCCGCCGCCGTCACCGACCCGTCGCGCGAGAAGCACGACGCGATCGCCGTGGGCACGCTCAGCGCCGGCGCCATGCTGCCCTTCCTGCTCGACGGGCTGGCGTCGGCCGGACGCACCGGCGGGCGCGAGATCCTGGGAAATCCGTTCGCATGGTTCTCGGTCTATGCCGCGGCCGTGTTCGCCTATGCGCTCTGCTGGCTTTTCCCGCTCGTCGTCAACGCCATCTACGAGAACCGCGCGGAGGCGCGCCTGCGCCAGCTCCAGCGCCGCCAGCAGAACCTGATCGCCGAATGGGGCGACGGCGTGCGCGAGGAGCCCGCGGACAAGCCGACCTGATCAGCGGCTTCTCGCGGCGTCGGCCTTCACGGCCTTCTGCAGTTTCTCGAAGGCGCGCACCTCGATCTGGCGCACGCGTTCCCGGCTGATGCCGTGCTTCTGCGCCAGATCCTCCAGCCGCGCGGGCTCGTCCGTCAGCCGCCGCTCGACGAGGATCGAGCGCTCGCGCGCGTTGAGCGTGGCCAGCGCCTTGCCGAGCAGGGCCCGGCGCCGGCGCGCTTCCTGGTCGTCGGCGAGTTTGATCTCCTGGTTGGCGCTCTCGTCGACGAGCCAGTCCTGCCACTCCCCGGCGCCTTCGCCGTCGCCACGCACGGGCGCGTTGAGCGAGCCGTCGGGGCCGGCGAGCCGGCGGTTCATGTCGACCACGTCCTGCTCGGGCACGTTGAGATCGGTCGCGATCTTCGTCACCGCCTCCGGCGGCAGGTCGCCGTCGTCGATCTGCTTCATCTGCCCCTTCAGCCGGCGCAGGTTGAAGAACAGCTTCTTCTGCGCCGCCGTCGTGCCCATCTTCACGAGCGACCAGGAGTGCAGGATGTACTCCTGGATCGACGCGCGGATCCACCACATCGCGTAGGTGGCGAGCCGGAAGCCGCGCTCGGGCTCGAAGCGGCGCACCGCCTGCATCATGCCCACGTTGCCCTCCGAGATCAGGTCGGAGACCGGCAGGCCGTAGCCGCGATAGCCCATCGCGATCTTCGCGACGAGCCGCAGATGCGAGGTGACGAGACGGTGCGCCGCGTCGGTGTCGTCGCGTTCGCGCCAGGCCTTGGCAAGCATGTACTCCTCTTCGGGGGCAAGCATCGGGAACTTGCGCACCTCGTCGAGATAGCGGCGCAGGCTGCCTTCGCTGCTCGGGACGGGAAGGTTCTTCGTCGTCATCGTCGCATGCCCAGATGCTTCGCCTGCGCGGCGAGCCGGGCGCGCAGCGCCTCGAGATCGGTCGCGAAGGGCCGTTCGAAGCGCAGCCTTTCGCCGGTCTCCGGATGTTCGAAGCCCAGCACGAACGCGTCGAGTGCCTGGCGTGGGAAGGCTGCCATCGTGGCGTCCAGAGGATCGGCCGGCGTGCGCGGCTTTCGCCCGTACGTGGCGTCGCCCACGAGCGGGCAGCCCAGTGCCGTCAGGTGGACGCGGATCTGGTGCGTGCGGCCGGTGGCGAGCCTGCATTCGACGAGCGCCGCGCGGTCCGAGAAGCGTTCGAGCGTGCGATAGTGCGTGCGCGCCGCCTTTCCGCCCGAAGACACGACCGCCATCTTCTTGCGGTTGCGCGGATCGCGGCCGATGGCGCCCTCGATGTCGCCTTCGGCCGGACGCGGCACGCCGCGCACGATGGCCGCATAGAGGCGTTCCACGTCGTGGCGCGCGAACTGGGCGGCGAGATGGCGGTGCGCGCGGTCGTGCTTGGCGGCGACCATCAGGCCGCTGGTATCCTTGTCGAGCCGGTGGACGATGCCCGGCCGCTCGACCCCGCCGATGCCCGACAGCGAGCCGCGGCAATGGGCCAGAAGTGCATTGACGAGCGTGCCGCCGGCATTTCCCGGGGCGGGATGGACGACGAGGCCGGCGGGCTTGTCGATCACGATCAGGTGCGCGTCCTCGAACGCGACGGAAAGGGCGATGTCCTGCGCTTCCTGGCTGGCCGCGCGCGCCGCAGGCACGTCGATCTCGAGCGGATCGCCCGCTTTGACCTTGCGCGAAGGCTCCGTTATCGTCGCGCCCGCGACACGGACCCGGCCTTCTTCGATCAGCGCCTTCAGGCGGCTGCGCGAAAGTCCGGCCGGATGCAGCGCCGCCAGCGCACGGTCGAGCCGTTCGCCCGCCAGCCCGGGCGGCACGTGCGTCTCGAAACTCTCGGAGACGGTTTCCATGCCGAACTTGGTACCCGACATGCCCGCACAAATCCACCCATGCGCGCACTGAAAGCGGTCGTTCTGGCGCTCGGCGCGCTGTGTCTGGGCGCTTTCGGCGTTCTCGTCTATCTCCTGGCCGCCGGCATGGGCGATCCGCCGGGCCGGCCGGCGTCGGGACCGGCGGCTGCGGTCGCCGGAGCGGCTCCGGCCCCGATCGCCCTCGGCCTTCCGCCCGGTTCGCAGGTCGTGTCGATCGCGGCCGCCGGCGACCTGCTCGCCATCCATGTTCGCCTGCCCGACGGCCCCGACCGCGTCGTCGTCGTCGATCCGCGCACGGGTGCCGTGCGCTTCAATATCTCTCCGGGGGCTCCATGAACTTCGCGTCCGACAACACGGCCCCCATGCATCCGCGCGTCCTCGAGGCGATCGGCCGCGCCAACGCCGGCACCGCGATGCCCTACGGAAACGATCCGCTCGCGGCCGACGTCGAGAAGCGCATCGCCGAACTGTTCGGCCGGTCGTGCGCCGTCTTCCTCGTGTCGACCGGTACCGCCGCCAACGCGCTGTCGATCGCCGCCGCGTGTCCGCCGTGGGGCGCCGTCTACTGCCATCCGGACGCGCATGTCGACGACGACGAATGCGGCGCGCCCGAGTTCTATACCGGCGGAGCCAAGCTCGTCGGCGTGGACGGGGCGCACGGCAAGCTCGATGCCGCCGGCCTCGATGCCGCCCTCGGCGCCGCGGGCAAGGGTGTCGTCCATCACGTGCAGCCTGCCGTGCTTTCGCTCACCAACGCGACCGAGGCGGGAACGGTCTATACGCCCGCCGAAACGGCGGCACTGGCCGAAGTGGCACGCCGCCACGGGCTCAAGGTGCATCTCGACGGCGCGCGCTTCGCCAACGCGCTCGTCCATCTCGGCTGCGATGCGGCCGACGCGACGTGGAAGGCAGGGGTGGACATCCTTTCGTTCGGCGCCACCAAGAACGGCTGCATGGCGGCCGAAGCGATCGTCGTGTTCGACCCCGTCCTTGCCGAGACGCTCGCCTTCCGGCGCAAGCGGGCGGGCCATCTTTTCTCGAAGATGCGCTTCCTCGCCGCCCAGATGGACGCCTATCTCGCCGGCGGCCTGTGGCTCGAACTCGCCCGCCATTCGAACGCGATGGCGGCACGCCTCGCCGCCGGCCTCGAAGCTCTGCCGGGCGCGAAGCTTCTCCATCCCGTCGAGGCGAACGAGATCTTCATCGAACTGCCCGAGAAGGCGATCGCCGCGACCGAGACGGCCGGCTACCGGAGCTACCGCTGGTTCGGGCCGGGAACGCGGACGCTGCGCCTCGTGACGGCCTGGTCCTCGACCCAGGAAGACGTCGACGGCTTCGTTGGAACGGCCCGTTCCGCGCTCGCTTGATTCGCGCGCTGCGATGGGCTAAACCCACCCCTCGTCGCAGCGGGTCCCCATCGTCTAGAGGCCCAGGACGGCACCCTCTCACGGTGCAGACCGGGGTTCGAATCCCCGTGGGGACGCCAGCACTTAAGTACGAATTAGTTAATTTCTAAAGCCTCTTGGCTACTATTTGGCTTCTATCGGGGTTCTGTCTGTAAAGGCACTACCGAGGAACGACTTCACGAGGTCGGGACGCGCTCGCGGCGAAGATATTCGATATCAAAATCGGTCACGGCAAGTGACTGCCTAAACTGCAAACTCAGATGCGCAAAAGCCTACGCTGACAGCAGCCTTAATCCGTCCTGATTGTTCTGATGACGGACATGGCCGGCTACCAACTTGCTTTCTGCAACTCAGTGTCGGCGAGCTCGAACGCCTACCCGTACCCCCGCAACGGCGTTGAACTCTGAATTTGGCATGAAGCCGTATTGCTTGCCTTGGTGCCCGATAAAATTCACTGCGTAAGGCATGAGCGTCCGATACTCAGCACCACCCTGACGATACAAGCGCATCTCATAGTTTCCCTCACCTACGCGCGAGATGGCAGCAAGATCACCCTCACCGGCTATGCCCGAGTAGCGCAGCGGTCCGGTACCTAAACGAAAATCTAGGTTGTTCTCGGCCTCAAAAGTCACACGACACTTGTCGTCTGCTATTCCGAGGTCGATGTAGTTCATCGTCACCAGGCACGAGTACGTTGCCTTTTGGCCTTTCTCGTTTCTGATGGTGAGGGGTGGGAAAAAGTCGTAGCAATCTTTACTCAGCCAAAAGTATTGCGTCCCTTTCGCTGCCGTCGTGCCTCTGGCCGCATTGATGCGTGCGGTGTCGGAGTGACTGAGCCTGAGTAGCATTGTCACTTCATCGGTATCGTCGAGTACGATGTTGGCAGCTTGCTCGTCATAGAGAAGTTGCCACGCTGGCGCGGTCAGGTCGGCTAGCGTCGGCCGATGAAGCGCCCAGTTCTG
>JBIKWI010000217.1:0-5137 GCA_044356395.1 Tagaea sp.
CTCGGCGACCGGCTGGCCGGTGACGAGATCGAGATCGTCGGACATCTTCGTGAAGACGTTCTTGTGGACCCAGACGTGGTGGTACGTCTCCCAGTTGTCGTTCTGCATCTTCCAGTTTCCGCGCCACTCCCAGTCCTCGCGGTGGGCCATGCGCGTGGCGCCGATATCCGCGCCCAGGATGAGATCGTCGAGCGGACGGACGTGATCGGCGAACGGCGCCGCATTGCCGTCGATGTTGATGAAGACCCAGTGGTGCCAGACGGCCGTGCGCACGGAGACAAGTCCCAGCGACGGCAGGTCGAGACCGGTCCGGCTGTTTCCCTCTTTCGTGCCGTCGAAATAGGGCGTCGACTTGAGCCGCCCGTCCAGATCGTACGCCCACGCATGATAGGGGCAGGCGAACTGCTTCAATTTGGTGCAGGGCTCGGTCACCATCAGGGCAGCCCGATGGCGGCAGACGTTATGGAACACGCGGATCTGGCCGCTCCGGTCGCGCACGAGGATGAGCGGCAATCCTGCCGCCATGAGCGGAATCGCATCGCCCGGCTCCGGCACGTCGCTGGCGAAGGCGAGACACATCCAGGTCCGGGCAAACAGCTGTTTCTGCTCGACCTTGAAAAACTCTTCGCTCGTATAGGCGACCGCCGGAAGGCCGCAAGCCTCGGCGATCGGCTTTCGCAGCGCCGCGATCGCCTCGTGCCCGAGAATATCCGTCACCGTCGGTCCTGCGCGCGTCATCGGGGCCTCTTTCGGGTCGATCCCACTATGCCAAAAGCGGACCAGCGCCGTCTGCGGTCAATATCCAAGTCGGCGACGAATCGGCGTGCGGCTGGTCTGTAATTTGCTCATCATTCCCGATGACGACGACGCCCCCGCCCGCCGGATGGATCATGGACGCCATGCGCGCCCCCAACAGGAGACGTCGATGAAGGCGCGCTGGCATTTCGTTCTCGTACCCTCGCTGCTGCTGACGCTGTTCCTGCTGCTCAGCTCGCAGGTGGCGTTCCTGCGCGGCAGCTTCTTCAAGGACCTGCGCCTCGGGCGCCTCGGAACGGAGCTCACGGCGGAGAATTATGTCCGCTTCTTCACCGACAGCCTCTATCTCGACTCGCTGCTGCTGACGATCCGCCTTTCCGCCACCGTTGCGATCCTCACCCTCGCGATTGGCTATCCCGTCGCCTACATCCTCGCGCGCATGCGCTCGCGCTGGTCGCTGGCGCTGCTGGCGGCGATCATCGCGGCTTCGTTCATCACGATCGTCATCAAGGTCCTCGGCCTCATCATCATCTTCTCGAGCGGCGGCACGCTGAACCGGCTTCTGCTCGGCTCAGGCCTGCTCGAACGTCCGCTGACGATCATGGGGGAACCGTCCGGCGTCGTCGTTGGCCTCATGCACTTCACGATGGGCTTCGCGGTGCTGCTTCTCTACGGCGTCATCCGGACGATCCCGCGCTCGCTCGAGGAGGCGGCCGAGATCCACGGCGCGCCGCGCTGGCGCGTTTTCCTGCGCATCGTCGTGCCGCTCAGCCTGCCCGGCATCGTCGTGACGGCCCTGATCGTCTTCAACCTCTGCATGGGGGCATTCACGTCGGCAGCACTCATCGGCGGCGGCAAGGTGTTCACGCTGCCGGTCCTCATCCAGCAGACGGTGATCATGCAGACGCGCTACGCCATGGGTGCGACGGTCTCCGCCATCCTGATGACGGCGACGCTGCTCATCAACGGCCTCTCGGTCCTGATCATGGCGCGCTTCGACCGGCGGCGCGGGGTGGTCGCATGAACCGCTATCGCGCCATCGCGGCCGCCCGCAGGGCCGCATCCGGCTTCTGGCTGTTCGGCGTGTTCGTGTTCCTGTTTGCGCCGCTCGTCGTCGTCGTGGGCGCGTCGTTCGACGGCGGGGAACGGACGTTCCTCAATTTCCCGCCGCGCGAGATCTCCTTCCGCTGGTACGGCCGGATCAGCCCGGAACTATTCGAAGCTCTCGGCCTCAGCATCGCGCTCGGCTTCATCACCGCAGCGCTCGCCTGCCTCGTCGGTGTTCCGGCAGCACTCGGCCTCGTGCGCGCGCAATTCCCCGGCAAGGCGATCGTCGCCGCCGCGTTCCGCGCCCCCCTCCAGATCCCCGCCGTCGTCACCGGCGTGTCGTTCCTGAAGCTCTACTACCTGATTGGCGACGCGACGGGCTTCTACATGGTCGGCACGCTGCCGGGCCTCGTGGTCGCGCACACCTTCCTCGCCACGCCGTACGTGATCGGGACGGTTTCGGCCGTGCTGCAGCGCTTCAACACCCGGCTCGAGGAGGCGGCCCTCAGCCTCGGCGCAAGCCGATGGCGGACGTTCCGGCGCGTGACGCTGCCGGTGATCATGCCCGGCGTCTATGCCGGCGCGATGTACGCCTTCCTCGTTTCGTTCGGCGACGTCCCCGTCGCCCTCTTTCTCGGGTCGAGCGGCATGCAGCCATTCGCAGCCAAGATCTTCCACCTGATGGAGTTCGACTTCGACCCCACCCTGCTCGCCATCTCGACCTTCATCATCTTCGGTTCGCTCGCGGCGATCTACCTGCTGCAGCGCGCCGTCGGACTCGAAGAACTCAGCCGCTCGGGCGGCGGAAACTGACTCCCTTTCCCATTCCAGGAGAACTCCGATGACCAAATTCGACCGACGGCAGATCCTGACAGGCATCGCGGCGACGGGTATCGGTCTGGCGGCGGGTCCGCGCATCGCCCGCGCCCAGCAGCCCCGCTTCGACGGCGTCACGCTGCGCGTGGCCACGTTCGGCGGCGGCTGGGACCGCGCGGTCCACAAATTCGCCGGCGTGAAGCTCGAAGCCCTCGGCGCGAAGGTCGAGTACGTGACGGCACCGCCGCGCGACAACCTTGCCAAGCTGATCGCCGCGAAAGGACGTCCGGCGCCGTTCGACGTCGTCGAGATGGGCGACCTTACGTGGGTCGACACCTACGATGCCGGCTTCCTCCAGAAGATCGATCTGGCCAACGTGCCCAACCGCAGGGACCTGCTGGCCTCGCAGTCCGACGACTGGAAGGTCGCAAGCTGGGTCACGCAGGAGGGCATCGTCTACAACGCCGAGCGATTCGCGGCCAACGGCATCCCGAAGCCCGAACGCTACAGGGATCTCCTCAATCCCAAGCTTGCCGGCAAGCTGGCCCTGATCGACATCACGCAGGCCGGCGCCTCGCAGCTGATCGTCGGTGCGGCGATGGACGACGGCGGCAGCATGACCGACATCGAGCCCGCCCTTCGCTTCGTCAAGGCGGCCAATCCGTTCCAGTTCTGGAAGGTCGGCGCGCAGGCGGTGACACTGATGAACTCAGGCGACATCTGGGCGTCGACCATGCATGCCGGCTTTGCCGTCCAGATGCGCCGGGCGGGCCTTCCCGTCGCCTTCTCGCATCCGAAGATCGGACCGACCAAGCAGGGCCTGCTCAAGGAAGGCTGGCTCGGCGTCGTCAAAGGCACGCCCGTAGCTCGGGCGGCGGAATTCTTCATCAACGAGTACATCTCCGACGAGACCCAGTTCGGACTCGCGACCGAGCGCGGCATCGTCCCGGTGAACGGAAAGTCCCGCGCCAAGCTCGCGGCCGATCCTCTGCTGAAGGAAATGTTCCTGCTCGGCGACGCGGAGGTCGGCAACATGGTGTCGGTCGACTTCAACGTCTTCAACCTCGACGAGGCGACCCAGCGCTGGACGCGGACCGTCAGCTCGCGCTGAAGCGGAAGGCCGCGTGCGGATCGCCGTCGTCGGGGCAGGTGCGATCGGCGGGTCGATCGCGCACGCCCTTGCCCATGCCGGGTGCGATCCCGTACTCGTGGCGCGCGGCGCATCGGCTGCCGCGATCGCGCGCGACGGTCTGACGGTCGAGCGCTTCGGCAGTTCCCAGACGTCGCGGCCGCGGGTCGTCGAGGATACGCGGGGCATCGAGCCGTTCGACGCCGTCATCGGAACGCTGAAGGCGCAGGACTGGGCCGCAGCGGTCCCGTTGATCGAGCCGCTTGTCGGGCCCGAGACCTGCCTTGTCCCGGCGATAAACGGGATTCCCTGGTGGTACTTCCAGCATTCGGGCGGCGCGCTGGAAGGGACGCGCCTCGGCTGTCTGGATCCGGACGGAACGCTCGGGTCCGCGTTTCCGACATCCCGGATCGTCGGAGGCGTGGTCTACATGGCGGCAACGCGGGTAGCCCCCGGCCGGATCGACTGGCCGACGGGCAAGCGGCTCGTGCTGGGCGAGGTCGGCCCGGTCGCCGGCGCACGCGTGCCGGCACTTGCCGCGGTGCTCCGCTCGGCCGGCATGGAGGTCGACGAGAGTCCCGACATCCGGCATGCGATCTGGATGAAGCTTCTCGGCAATGCCGGGTTCAACTCGATCTCGGCACTTGCGGATGCCACGGTCGTGGAGATCCTCGACGATCCCGACCTGCGCGCCGTCTGTGCCGGGACGATGAAGGAGCTTGTCGAGGTCGCTGCCGCCATCGGCGTCGATATCGACGTGTCGGTCGACACGCGGCTCGAGACAGCCCGCCGCCTCGGCGAATTCCGGACGTCGACGTTGCAGGATTTCGACGCCGGGCGGCCGCTCGAGACGGCCGCTCTCGTCGAGGCGCCCTGCGAGATCGGGCGGCTCGCGGGCGTCCCCACGCCCGTACTTGCCACGCTCGGCAGGCTTTTGCGCCGCGCCGTCGCACGGCGCGACCGCATGAAAGGTGCATGAATCCCGCACGGATATGCGCACCCGGAACTAATTCGACAACCCGGCCATGCCACCTTAACGTGACGCGAATGGAGACGATATCGGTGCCGCGCCCATGACGCAGATGAAACCGCAGTCCGCAACTTCGCCTGCCGTCGATTGGGCGGCCGCCGCCGTGCGCGCCCTGCCGGCATATCGCGGACCGACGACATTCGCCGATTTCTCCGATCCGGCCATCCGGCCGCGCCTCGTCCACTTGAACGAGTCGCCCTATCCGCCGTCCCCGCGCGTCGGCGAAGCGATCGCGGCGGCCTTGCACGACATCAACCGATATCCCGACATTTTCGGCCGCAAGCTCTGCGCGGCGATCGCCGGATCGCTGGATCTGCCGGCGGATCGCATCGTGCTGGGGTGCGGGAGCGACGAACTGA
>JBIKWI010000067.1:0-17355 GCA_044356395.1 Tagaea sp.
GTCGCCTGGACGGCACCCCAGGCGCCCAGCGCCAGGCCGGTCTGGCCGTTCGTTCGGATCGACATGACGGCCGTGAGCGTGCCCACCGAGAAGAAGCCACCGCCCATGCCGATCAGGATCGTGCCGATGCGGAACAGGAAAGGCGCCTCGAGCGGGGCCGCGAAAATGACCATCGCGAAGGCGGCAATGCCGATCAGCGCGCCGTAGGCCGCCATGCGATAGGGATCCGAGCCGCGCTCGAGCATGCCCGACGAGATGCCGAACGCCGCGAGCGCGCCGGCCGCGAGCATCGCGGTCAGTTCGGTCGTGGCGCCGACGCTGAGTTTCAGGACCTGGCCGCCATAGGGTTCGAGCAGGATGTCCTGCATGCCGAAAGCCGCCGTGCCCAGACCGACCGCGACGAGCAGGCGCAGCGTGCGGCCCGCACCCGCGAGCGCACGCCATTCCTGCGCGAAACCGGGGCGATGGCGGTCGGAATGGGTCAGGCGCGGATTGCGCGCCTCCTGCTTCCAGAGTGCTATCACGTTGACGATGATCGTGACAACGGCGGCACCCTGGATGACCTGGATCAACCGCATCGGGCTGAAATCGGAGAGCAGCCGGCCGAAGACGATGCCGCTCGCGATCGTTCCGACGAGAAGCATCACGTACATCAGCGCCACGACGCGCGGGCGCGAGCTGTCGTCGGCAAGATCGGTCGCAAGCGCCAGCCCGGCCGTCTGGGCCGTCAGCATGCCGGCACCGACCAGCAGGAAGGCGAGTGCGCCGCCCAGTTCGCCGATCCAGACCGGTCCTTCTCCGTCGCCCGACAGCACCAGCAAGGCGAACGGCATGATCGCCAGTCCGCCGAACTGCAGCAGGCTCCCCGTCCATATGTAAGGCACGCGCCGCCAGCCGATGGCCGACCTGTGCGTGTCCGACCGGAAGCCGACGAGCGCGCGGAAGGGCGCGAACAGCAGCGGCAGCGCCACCATGATCGCGACCACGCTGGCCGCGACGTTCAATTCGACGATCATCACGCGGTTCAGCGTGCCGTTGAGAAGCACCAGCGCCATGCCGCCCGTGAACTGGAACAGCGAAAGGCGCAGCAGCCGGCCGAGCGGGAGCTCCGCGGTCGCGGCATCGGCGAAGGGCAGGTAGCGCACGACCGCCGGCCCGAAACCCACCAATGCCCGCACGACTTTGCTGCTGAGCCATTTCATGCGCGGCGAAGCTCCATGGCCTGGGAGGTGTAGAAGCCGCTTGCGACGCGCCGGGTCGACGCCTCGCGCCAGTGCGGCAGGCTGCCCGACAGGCGCCGGCGGAGCGCATCCACGCCGACCGGTTCGATGGCAGGCGCCCGGTCGCCGCGCGGGAACAGGCGGCCCACGGCCCACATCGCCATGAGTGCCGCCGTCTTGGGCGCGAACGTGAACTGGATCGAGGCCGACGTGCGGCCGGCAATGTCGCCAAGCACGCGCGCGACGTCGACCACCGAATAGTGGATCAGCGAGTCCATCGCCACGACATGGTCGAAGCGGCCGAGTGCCGCGTCGGACATGTCGCCGACCATGAACTCGATCCGGCCCTCGCCCAGATCGCGCGGCGTACGTTCGCGCGCGAGCTGGACCAGCGTGGCCGACAGGTCGATCGCGATGACGTGGGCGCCGCGCCGTGCGGCCTCGACCGAGAACGAGCCGGTCCCGCAGCCCGCATCGAGCACCCGGAGGCCGCGCATGTCCTGCGGCAGGCGGTCCAGCAGCAGGGCCCGCATCCGGTCGCGTCCGGCGCGGACCGTGGCACGGATCCGGCCGACCGGTGCGGTCGAGGTGAGCCTCGACCACGCTTCGGCCGCCGTCCGGTCGAAGTAGGTCTCGATCTGTCCGCGTCGGTGCTGGTAGGAAGCAGGCTGCATCAGTCGAACCCCAGCAGGTCGAAGATTTCGCGATCCTTGAGCGAGTCCGGCGCCAGTTCGTCCGTTCCGCTCCAGAGCGTCTCGGCAAGACGCATGTACTCCGCACGCACGGCGATCAGTTCGGGCGAATCTTCCATCTCGAACAGCGTCGCCTTCTTCAGGCGGCTTCTGCGGATCACGTCCAGATCGGGGAAGTGCGCGATCGTCTTGAGACCCACCGCCTTGTTGAACTTGTCGATCTGGTCGGTGCCGGCGCTGCGGTTGGCGATGACGCCGCCCAGGCGCACCGGGTAGTTCTTGGCCTTGGCCGATATCGCCGCGACGATCCGGTTCATCGCGAAGATCGAGTCGAAGTCGTTCGCCGCCACGATCAGCCCGCGGTCGGCATGCTGGAGGGGCGAAGCGAAACCGCCGCACACCACGTCGCCGAGCACGTCGAACACGACCACGTCGGTGTCGTCGAGCAGGTGATGCTCCTTGAGGAGCTTCACGGTCTGGCCGACGACATAGCCGCCGCATCCGGTTCCGGCCGGCGGACCGCCGGCCTCGACGCACATCACGCCGTTGTAGCCTTCGAACACGAAGTCTTCGACGCGCAGTTCCTCGGTGTGGAAATTCACGCCCTCCAGCACGTCGATGACGGTCGGCACCAGCCGCTTGGTCAGCGTGAAGGTCGAATCGTGCTTGGGGTCGCAGCCGATCTGCAGCACGCGCTTGCCGAGCTTGGAAAAGGCGACCGAAAGGTTCGACGATGTCGTGCTCTTGCCGATCCCGCCCTTGCCGTAGACGGCGAAGACCTTGGCACCTTCGATCTTGAGCGTCGGGTCGAGCTGCACCTGCAGGCTGCCCTCGCCGTCGGCGCGAGTGGGTCGTTTGAGCGTGGCGATGGTCATGCGGCTACTCCTTCGGTGACGCCCTCGAGCCGGTCTTCGAGCTCGGCGCCCGCGCGCCGGAGCGCCTCGAGCGTCGCATCGTCGGGGGACCAATACCGGCGTTCGTGGGCTTCGATGAGACGCGTGGCGACCTTCGCCGACGCGGTGGGATTGAGCTGGGCGAGACGCTCGCGCATCTCGGGATCGAGGACGAAGGTCTCGGTGAGCTGCTTGTAGACCCAGGGCTGGACCTCGCCCGTCGTGGCCGACCAGCCCATCGTGTTGGTGACGTGCTCTTCGATCTGGCGCACGCCCTCGTAGCCGTGCTTCAGCATGCCCTCGTACCATTTGGGGTTCAGCATGCGCGTGCGGGTCTCGAGTGCCACCTGGTCGGAAAGCGTGCGCACCGTGCCCTCGCCGCGCGTCTGGTCGCCGATATAGACCGGTGCCGCCTTGCCGCCCTTGGCGCGGCGCACCGCACGGCTGATGCCGCCGAGCGTGTCGAAATAGTGGTCGACGGTCGTCACGCCGAGCTCGACCGAGTCGAGATTCTGATAGGCGAGTTCCACGTCGGCGAGCGCGCTGCGCAGCAGATCGGCCTGCGGGACGGGCCGGCCGGAGCGGCCATAGGCGAAGCTCTTGCGCTTCGTGTAGGTCTCGGCGAGCTCGTCCTCGTTTTCCCAGCGGCTGTTCTCGACCATGTGGTTGACGTTCGAGCCGTAGGCGCCGTCGGCGTTGCCGAAGACGCGCAGCGCCGCCGTCTCGAGATCGCAGCCATGTTCCTTCTGGTAGGCGAGCGCGTGCTTGCGCACGAAGTTCCGGTCGGCCGGCTCGTCGGCTGCGGCGGCCAGATAGCAGGCTTCGGCCAGCAGCTTGACCTGCAGCGGCAGCAGGTCGCGGAAGATGCCGGAAAGCGTGACGATCACGTCGATGCGCGGGCGGCCGAGCTCTTCGAGCGACACCAGCTCGGCTCCGGCAAGACGGCCGTAGCTGTCGAAGCGCGGGCGTGCACCCAGAAGCGCCAGCGCCTGCGCGATGGGGCCGCCTTCGCTTTTGAGGTTGTCTGTACCCCACAGCACGATCGCGACGGACTGGGGCAGTTCGGCGCCGGCGGACATGTGGCACTCGAGCAGGCGTGCCGCCTGGCGGGCACCGTCCTGGACCGCATACGCGCTCGGGATCCGGAACGGATCGAAGCCGTGAAGATTGCGTCCCGTGGGCAGGATCGCGGGATTGCGCAGCAGGTCGCCGCCGGGTGCCGGGCGGATGAACCGCGTGTCGAGGGCGCGCAGCAGGGCCGGAAGCTCGGGGTCGTCGCACAGCATCCGGTCGGTGCTGGCAAGCTCGCGCATTGCGGCAAACGCGACTTCGTCGGGTGCGGAACCGCCGGCGGCCCACGCCGCTTCCGGCGAGGCGCCCGCGACGATCGCTTCGACGACGGCGCGCGCCGGGCGAAGGCCGTGCGCGGCGTCGGCGACAGCCAGAAGCGTGTCGATCCGCTCCGCCTGCGAGGGCACGGCGCCGACGACATGCAGGCCATGCGGGATCAGCGTGTATTCGAGTTCGAGGATCTTCTCGCCAAGCTGCCGGATCGTCTCGTCGGCGGTATGGTCCCAGGCCGGTTCGGCGGTCGCGAGATCGAGCAGGGTCGCCTGCGACTGGATGAGATCGGTGAGGTCGATGCGCTCGCGGCTAGCACCCGGTTCGAGGCCGCGCCACCGCTCGATCGACGCCTTCAGGTCCGTAAGGCCGCGATAGAGACCCGCGTGCGCGACCGGCGGCGTGAGATAGCTCACGAGCGTCGCGGCGGACCTGCGCTTGGCGATGCTGCCTTCGGAGGGGTTGTTGGCCGCATAGAGATAGATGTTCGGCAGCGCGCCGATCATGCGGTCGGGCCAGCAGCGGGCCGACATGCCCGACTGCTTGCCCGGCATGAACTCGAGCGCGCCGTGCGTGCCGAAATGCAGGACCGCATGCGCGCCGAAATCCTCGCGCAGCCAGCGATAGAAGGCCGAGAACGCGTGCGTGGGCGCGAAGCCCTTCTCGAACAGCAGGCGCATCGGATCGCCTTCGTAGCCGAAGGCCGGCTGGATGCCGACGAACACGTTGCCGAAGCGCTCGCCCAGCACGAAGATCGACGCGCCGTCGCTCTGCTGGCGGCCGGGTGCCGGGCCCCACTGGGCCTCGATTTCGCCGAGCCAGGTCTCGCGCCGGACATGCTCGGCCGCCGGAATGCGGACATGCACGTTGGCATCCGCGCCGAAGCGCGACGCGTTTCCGTCGACGATAGCCTTGCGCAGCGCATCGACATCGGCCGGGACATCGACCGCGTAGCCTTCCGCCTTCATCGCGGCGAGCGTGCGGTGGAGCGATTCGAACACCGAGAGATAGGCGGCCGTGCCGGTGTTGCCGGCGTTGGGCGGAAAATTGAACAGCACGACCGCGACCTTGCGCTCGGCACGCGCGGCGCGGCGCAGCCGCACGAGGTTGAGCGTACGCTCGGCAAGCATTTCGGCCCGCTCGGAGCACACATGCATGTCGCGACCTTCGGCGACGCCGTCGAACACGCAGGATCGCTCGCAGCCCGTGCAGGGGGCCCCTGCCCCGTCCGACCGGCCACCGAACACGATGGGGCCGGCAGCACCGTCGAGTTCGGGAATCGCGACCATGATCGTGCTCTCGACCGGCATCAGGCCGCGTTCGGAAGCGCCCCATTGCTCGAGCGTCTGGAACTCGACGGGATGAGCGGCAAGATACGGCACGTCGAGCCGGGCCAGCATGTCCTCTGCGGCCTTGGCATCGTTGTAGGCCGGCCCGCCGACGAGCGAGAAGCCGGTCAGCGACACGACCGCATCCACGGTCGGCCGGCCGTCCTTCATGAAGAACTGTTCGATCGCCGGCCGCTGGTCGAGACCGCTCGAGAATGCCGGCACGACGCGCAGGCCCCGCGCCTCGAAGGCGGCGATCGTGCCGTCGTAGTGCGCCGCGTTGTCGGACAGCAGATACGAGCGCATCACCAGCAGACCGACCGTTCCGGCCGCGGGAGCTTCCGGTGCCGGCAGCAGGTCCGCGCGTTCGCCGATCCGGCCCGTCATGCGCGGGTGATAGACGCCGATATCCGGATACTCGATCGGCGCCTGCGCCTTGATGGTAGCGCGCAGCGCACGGCGAGCGCCGTCGGCATAGCGGCCGACGAGCAGGCGCACCATGTTCGCGATGTTGGCGTCGGAACCCGCGAGCCAGTACTGGAGCGTGAGGAAATAGGCGCGCACGTCCTGCGCCGTGCCGGGAACGAAGCGCAGCAGCTTGGGGAGCTGCTTGAGTATCTTCATCTGCCCCTTGCCGCTCGACTCGCCGGGCTTGCTCTTGCCGCGCAGGCGCTTGAGCCACGAGATGGCGCCCAGCGCCTCGCCGCTCATGTTGAAGCGGCCGATGCGGGTCAGCTTGACGATCTCGCCGGCCGACAGGATGCAGACGATCGCGTCGCAGTTTTCGCGCCGCTTCTGCAGGGCCGGCATCACCGCGCGGATGTGGTCGTCGAGAAACAGCATGCCCGCGATGACGATGTCGCCGCGCTCGATGTCGCCGATGCAGCGCGCGAGCGCCTCGGGATCGCTGCCCCATTCGTCCGCGGCATGGACGACGAGATCCAGACCCGGCATCTCGCGTCGCAGCGCATGCTGGGCGCGTGCAGCCGAGCCAGCAAAATTGCTGTCCATCGTGACGATGACCACGCGCACGGGCGTGGCGTCAGCGGCCGAAATGCGCTTTGGCATCGTAGAGTGTCTCCACGGTAATGACGGCCACGCCGCGCTCGATCGAGAAGCGCTCGGTGTTGCGGCGGGCCTTGCCGCGCACGAAAAACGGGATCTTCTTGAGTTCCTTCTCGGCGTCGGGCGCCCAGACGAGGGCCGCCGGCGAGGCGACGACGATGGGGGCGGGCGCCGAAGCGGCTGGTGCCGGTGCCTGCGGCTTGTGCCCGCCGAGATGCGAGGAGCCGGCACCGTCGTGGAACTCGAAATCGCCGCGGAACATCGTCAGCAGATGCTCCTCGAGCCCCATCATCAGCGGATGGACCCAGGTGTCGAACAGCACGTTGGCGCCCTCGAACCCCATCTGGGGCGAGTAGCGCGCCGGAAAATCCTGGACGTGGACAGGTGCGGAAATCACCGCGCACGGCACGCCGAGCCGCTTTGCGATGTGGCGTTCCATCTGTGTCCCGAGCACCAGTTCGGGCTGGAGCTCGGCGACCTTCGCCTCGACCTCGAGATAGTCGTCGGTGATCAGGGCTTCGATCCCGTAGAGCTTGGCCGCCTCGCGGACCTCGCGGGCGAATTCGCGCGAATAGGTGCCGAGGCCGACGACGGTGAAGCCGAGTTCGCGCGCCGCGACGCGCGCGGCGGCAATGGCGTGGGTGGCATCCCCGAACACGAACACGCGCTTGCCGGTGAGGTAGTTCGAGTCGACCGACTTGGAATACCAGGGCGAACGCGACGACACATCCGCGAGTGCTGCCGCGGGATCGATGCCGGCGACCGTCGCGACTTCGGCGATGAAATCCTTCGTGGCGCCCACGCCGATCGGCACCGTGCGCACGATCGGCTGGTCGAACGTGCGCTGCAGCCACTGGGCGGCCTGGTTCGCGATCTCGGGATAGAGGACGACCGAAAAGTCCGCCTCGCCCAGTCGGGCAAGGTCGGCCGCCGTGGCGCCCATCGGCGCGACGACATCGACGTCGACGCCCATCGCATCGAGCAGCTTGACGATCTCGGTCACGTCGTCGCGATGGCGGAAGCCGAGCGCCGTCGGCCCGAGAAGGTTGCAGATCGGGCGCTTGCCTGCGGCGCGGGCTGCACGCTTCGTGCCGGGGGCAGGCGCGTGCGGACCGGCGAGCGCGCGCACGAGACGGTAGAACGTCTCGCTCGCACCCCAGTTTTCCTTCTTCTGGTACGACGGAAGCTCGAGCGGCACGACCGGAATTGGCAGCGCCAGCGCCTTGGCGAGCCCGCCCGGGTCGTCCTGGATGAGTTCGGCGGTGCACGAGGCCCCGACCAGCATCGCGTCCGGCTTGAAGCGCTCGAAGGCCTCTTGCACGGCGGTCTTGAACAGGTTGGCCGTGTCGCCGCCAAGGTCGCGCGCCTGGAACGTGGTGTAGGTGACGGGCGGGCGCTTGGTGCGCCGTTCGATCATCGTGAAGAGCAGGTCGGCGTAGGTGTCGCCCTGCGGCGCATGCAGGACATAGTGGATCCCTTCCAGCGCCGTCGCGATGCGCATCGCGCCGACATGGGGAGGTCCTTCGTATGTCCAGACGGTCAGCTGCATGGCGTCAGGCCACCAGCCGCGCGCGGCGGTCGAGCGGCCGCGCGAAAAGCTCGGCAAGATCGGCTGCCTGCTCGTAGCCCTGGATCGGCGTGAACAGCAGCTCGATCGACCATTTCGTCGTCAGGCCTTCCGCTTCGAGTGGATTGGCGAGGCCAAGTCCGCACACGGTGATGTCGGGGCGCGCGGCACGGCAACGGTCGAGCTGCCGGTCGACATGCTGTCCCTCGCTGAGGACGGTGTCCTTCGGCAGCATCTCGAGATCGCGGGCCAGATGCTCGCGGTGCAGATAGGGCGTGCCGACTTCGGCGAGCCGCATTCCCATCTCGCGCGACAGGAAGCGCGCGAGCGGCACTTCGAGCTGCGAGTCGGGGAAGAAGAAGACGCTGAGGCCGGCCAGTTTCTCGCGGTAGCGGGCCAAGGCCGCTTCCGCGCGCGCGCGGTGCGATGCCGTCACGGCGCCGAAATGCGCCGGGGCCACGCCCCAGGCGTCGGCCGCCGCGCGCAGCCAACCCGTCGTGCCTTCGGCACCGACCGGGAACGGTGCCGGCAACCAGCGCGCACCCCGATCGTCGAGGGCCCGGGCCGTATCGCCAAGGAAGGGCTGCGCAAGCAGATAGAGCGTGTCGGGTCCGACGGGCGGAAGCTCGGCCGCCGTGCGGGGCGGCAGGAAGCGGACCGGAGCGATGCCGAGCCGGTCGAAGATGCGGCGGAACTGGTCCTCGACGACATCGGCAAGTGCGCCCACCACCAGCAGCTCGCGGCCGGCCTTGGGTGCCGGAGCCGGCATCGTGGGAACGAGTGCGGCAAGGCAGGCATCCTCGCCTTGCGTGAAGGTCGTCTCGATGCCGCTGCCGGAGTAGTTGAGCACGCGCACGCGCGGATCGAAGGTGCGCGAAAGACGCTGGGCCGCGCGCGACAGGTCGAGCTTGATGACTTCCGACGGGCAGGAGCCGACGAGGAAAAGCAGCTTGATGTCCGGCCGGCGCTCGAGCAGGCGCGTGACGACGCGGTCGAGTTCGGCGTTGGCGTCGGCAAGCCCGGCAAGATCGCGCTCGTCGATGATGGCGGTCGCGAAGCGCGGCTCCGCGAAGATCATCACCCCCGCCGCCGACTGGATCAGATGCGCGCAGGTGCGCGAGCCGACCACGAGGAAAAAGGCGTCCTGGATCTTGCGGTGGAGCCAGATGATGCCCGTAAGGCCGCAGAACACCTCGCGCTGGCCGCGTTCGCGGATCACTTCGGGCGGACTGGCGCAGCCCGATTCGGCATCCGGCGGAGCGACCGTCGCCGTCATACGAGATGACCCTGATCGGACGCGCCGTGCCGCACGCCTTCGTCGCGGCGAGCCGCGCGAAGCTTGAACAGGAACTGCGTGGCATTGACCACGTAGGCGGCGTAGGCGGCGAGCGCGAGCAGCATCTGGAATTCCGCATCGCCGAAGCCGAAGACCAGCGCGCCGAGATAGGCCGTATGGAGCGCCAGCACGAGCATGCTGAACACGTCCTCCCAGTAGAAGGCGGGCGCGAACAGGTATTTGCCGAAAACCACGCGCTCCCAGATGCAGCCCGTGATCATGATCGTGTAGAGGAGCAGCGTCTTGATGACGATCGATGCCGTGGCGGCCTCGAAGCCTTCACCCGTCGCGAGAAACCGCAGGACGAGCAGCACGCTCACGAAAAAGACGACGAACTGGATCGGCGCGAGGATCCCCTGCACCAGCGTCCAGGGCGTGGAGTCGCGCCGGCGACGTTCTTCGGGGGTGTAGAGCGGAGCCGCGCGCCGCGCGTTTCCGGCGGCAGACTTGTCGCGGCCGGAAAGCATCGACCAAGGGCAACTGTCGACGGAGGCGAAGAGGCGATCGAAAACGGAGCTGATGATCATTGCTGTTTCCTCCAGTCTGGCGACCTTTTCGAAGGTTCGCTGCCGGCGCCCCACGCGCCCGGATACGCGCCAAGCGGTGTCCGGAAGTGGGGGTATGTGTGCCGACTGCGAACTGATCCCATTGCGTCGTGCCTCTTGGACGGGCCATCGATCTTCAAAAACACTAGGCGCGGCTCCGGTATATGTCAATCTTACTTTACGTAATATGAAGTTGACACTTGATTGGCAAGTTGGCAGGATTTTCCACAGCCTGACGGTTGGCTTGGGCTATATCGACGGTTCGATGGAATCCGCCCCAGCCAGTCAGACAACGCTTTCGTACAATTCGGCAGGTGCACGTAGTCAGATACCGCTTTTTGTCGTGTTTTCAACGCCTGACCGCCCTTGCGCCGGATCGAGGCTCTCATGTACCAGACGTCATCGACAAGCGTGGTGGAGCGGCGAGTCGGCGGGGCAATCCTTGATGTCTGTCGGCCAGCTGTAACGCGCCGTTGTCTTGAAAGCTGTCTTGTCCGCGCAACTGCGGCATGTACGAGGATCGCGCTTTTGGTCGGAACAGTGGCCACGCCCGGCATCGGCATCCAGGGAACTGCCGCGTGCGGATCGACCGCCCCGTGACCGGATTCGCCAAGCCACGCGAAGCGCTCGGGAACATCGCGATCGAAACCGCCGCCGCGCTGATCGCGGCGGCATCGGATATCGCGCTGGTCGTCGACCGCGACGGCGTCGTGCGCGATGCCGCATTCCAGACGGACAGTCTGGTAACGGACCTGGGCGAGCGCGACAGGTGGATCGGCAGGCGCTGGTCGGATCTCGTCAGCCTCGACAGCAAGCCCAAGATCGCGACGATCCTGCGCGACTCCACGGACGCCACGGGTCTGCGCTGGCGCCAGGTCAACCATCCGGCACTCGCCGGTCCCGACGTTCCTGTCCAGTACCGCGCGATGCGCGTCGACGAAGGCCGCATCGTGGCGTTCGGACGCGATCTCAGGACGGTCTCCGCCCTCCAGCAGCGCCTGATGGACGCCCAGCAGTCGATGGAGCGCGACTACTCGCGACTGCGCAACGTCGAGACCCGATACCGGCTGCTGTTCCAGCATTCGCACGAGGCCGTCCTTATCGTGGACGCCGTCTCGCAGAAGATCATCGAAGCCAACCCGGCTGCCGAACGCCTGTTTTCGGGAACCGTGAAGCGGCTCGTCGGCCGGAACTTCACCGACATATTCCCGGCATCCGACGGAAAGCTGCTCACCGATCTTTTTGCCGGCGTGCGCGCGTCTGGGCGCAGCGACGAAGCGGTCCTGCGCGATGCGCAGACTTCGCGCGACATGAAGGTCGGCGCGGCGATCTTCCGCCAGGAAGGCACCACGCTGCTGCTCGTACGGATAAGCGCGAAGTCGGACGAGTCGCAGGAGGCGAAGGATGCCGCTGCCGACAACCTTCTGCCGCGCCTCGTCGAACACTCGCCCGACGCGTTCGTGACGTGCGACACCAGCGGCCGCGTCCAGACCGCCAACGCCGCGTTTCTCGAGATGGCGCAGCTTTCCTCGCTGGACCAGGCGCGCGCCGGCAGTCTCGACCAATGGATCGGGCGCGACGGCGTCGACTTCAACGTCCTGATGGCGAATCTCCGCCAGCGCGGGACCGTCCGGCTGTTTTCGACGACGATGCGCGGCGAACTCGGCGCGCAGACCGACATCGAGATTTCGGCGGCTTCCGCGATGAACGGGGGTTCGCCCGAATACAGCTTCGCGATCCGCAACATTGCGGGCCGCGTGCGCGCGGATCCGCGCCGCGGTCGGGAACTGCCGCATTCGGTCGAGCAGCTCACCGAGCTCGTCGGCCGCGTCTCGCTCAAAGAACTCGTGCGCGAGACGACCGACATGATCGAGCGCCTGTGCATCGAGGCGGCCCTCGAACTGACGCAGGACAACCGCGCCTCGGCGGCGGAAATGCTGGGCCTCAGCCGGCAAAGCCTCTATGTGAAGCTGCGGCGCTACGGACTTTCTGACGCTTCGATCGACAGCGACCCCCAGCAGTAGGCAGATGCAGCACAGGTCGTTTCCGGCTCCCTCGGCGGTTCTCGAACTCTTCAAGCCGATCACCTGGTTCCCGCCGATGTGGGCGTTCGGCTGCGGCGTCGTGTCGTCGGGGCAGTCGCTCGCGCAGAACTGGCCGCTCGTCCTCGTCGGTGCCGCACTCACGGGCCCGCTGGTCTGCGCCACCAGCCAGGCCGTCAACGACTGGTTCGACCGGCATGTCGACGCGATCAACGAGCCGCACCGGCCGATCCCGTCCGGCCGCATCCCGGGAAACTGGGGGCTGCGTATCGCGATCGTCTGGACGCTGGCCTCGCTCGCCGTCAGTACGGCGCTGGGCCCGTGGGGAATCGGCGCCACGATCGTCGGGCTCATCCTCGCGTGGGCCTACAGCGCGCCGCCTTGGCGGCTCAAGAAGAACGGCTGGTGGGGGAACTCCGCCGTCGCGGCCTGCTACGAGGGACTCCCGTGGATTACCGGAGCCATCGTGATGGGTACGCCGATGCCGGACTTCCGGATATTCCTGATCGCGGCGCTCTACAGCATCGGCGCGCACGGAATCATGACGCTCAACGATTTCAAGTCGATCGCGGGCGACCGCCAGCTCGGTGTCGGATCGCTGCCCGCAAGGCTCGGCCCCGAACAGGCAGCCTGGGTCGCCTGCGAGTTCATGGCCCTGCCGCAGGCGCTCGTCATCACGATGCTCTTCGTATGGGGCTATCCGCTGCATGCAGCGGGCGTCGGCGGGCTGCTCGTCGTCCAGTTCTGGCTGATGAGCCGCCTGCTCGCCGATCCGCGCGGCCGCGCGCCCTGGTACAATGCGACGGGGACCAGCCTTTACGTGCTCGGCATGCTCGTCAGCGCCCACGCGATGGGTCACGCATTGCCGACAGGCTGATGTCCGGGCGGCGCGCGACGTATCGCGCGACCGCGTCGGAAAGTCCGATGTTCGCTTCGAAGACGGCCGCCGCCTCGTCGAGTAGCGCGGAAACATCGCGCATCCCCTGCCCGATCCGGTCGATCGCGGCGCGATACTCGGACTTGAACGCGTCGAGATCCCCGATTTCCGGGAATGAATAGAAGGCAACACACGAATCGTCGAGACCCAGCGAGCGGCCGAGGAGCCGCCGCAGGATCTGGCCGCCGCTGAGATCGCCGAGATAGCGGACATAGGCATGGGCGACCAGCCGTTGCCCGTCGGCGCGCGCCACAAGATCGACATAGCGCCGGGTCGCCGCCAGGACGGGCATGCTGCGTGCCCAGTCCGGGCCGCCAAGCTGCCGGAGATCCGAATTCAGGGCCGAAGACCGAAGAATTTCGCTCCGGGCAAGAACCGCCGCCGGATCGTCCGCCGGCAGCCGGCCAAGCGATACCTCCATCTGGCGGTAGACCGGCAGCAGATTGCGCAGCAGCATCGCGTAGCCGAAGGATGTCGCTTGGCCGCGCAACAGGCTTGCGACGATTCCCGACCGCTCGGCCCTCGAATGCTGCGCAGAGGTGCGAAGGCGCATCGCATGGACGAGGCCTGCAGGCGCCGGTTCCGTCAGATGCCGATCGGCTTTTGTCAATTCCACGTTACGGACCCGTCGCCGGTCTGTGTCAATGTAGGTGTGCATATCCCAAGCTTTAGGAGTATAACATACCTATTGGGTGCCGCTGCGGCGCCCCTTCAAGAGTCCGGCCCTTCGATGACGCTCGTCAACATTGCGCAACCGGATATCACGCTCGTCCTCGACATCGACGGCGTCATCCGGGACGCGACTCTCTCGGACGCGATCGCGAGCGAAGATGTACGGGCGTGGCTCGGGCGGCCCTGGACGGACACCGCGACGGGCGCCGGTTCGTCGCACATCCTCGAAATCCTTGCTGCCGTGCGCGCCTCTGGACTCAGCGCTTTCCGGCGCGTCGACCAGCGCTTCCCCAGCGGGCGCGAACTGCCGATCGAGTACACGACGGTCCGGCTCGGCGGCGATGGCGGCGTGCTGGCCGTCGGACGGAACTATCACGCCGTATACGAGCTTCAGTCGCGCCTCGTCGCGGCCCAGCGCGCGATGGAGCAGGAATCCTGGCGGCTGCGGAACATCGAGACGCGCTACCGCCTGCTCTTCGATTCGTCCAACGAAGCCGTGCTCATGCTCGACAAACAGTCCCTGCGCGTCGTCGAGGCGAATCCGACGGCCGCGCGCGACCTCAATGTCGGGCCGGGCTGGGACTTCGTCGGCTCCCTGCAGCCGCACGAGCGCCAACCCTTCGAAGCGATGCTTGCCCGCGTGCGCGAGCAGGGCCGGGCACCGGGCACCGTCATCCACTACGGCCCGGAACGCGAGCCTCGGATCGTGCGCGCATCCATGCTCGAAACCGAGATCCAGTCGGTCTTCTTGCTTCAGATTTCCCGGTACGGGATTTCCGGATCGGCCGTCGACCGCCCGTCCGACGAGTACGACATGGGCGAACTCGTCGAACGGCTGCCCGACGCGATCCTCGTCCTCGACCGCGATGCGCGCATCCTTCGCGCCAACCGCATGTTCCTCGACCTGGTCCAGGTCGGCGCGGAAGGCCTTGTTCTCGGCGAGAGCCTCGAGAAATGGCTCCAGCATCCCGGCACGGGTGCGGGCGGCCTGCAGGGCGTGCTGCGCCGCTATGGCGGCGTGCGGCGTCTGCCCGCCGTGCTGCTCGGCGAACTCGGCTCGACTTGCAACGTCGAGATTTCCGCGGCCGCCGATTCCGAGACGACGCCGAAGTTCTTCGGCACGGTCCTGCGGGAGGTCGGCGACCGCCCCCTGCCGCCGGACATGGGCCTGTTGCGCGCGACTTTCGGGGAACTCGTCAAGCAGAACGGCCGCATGTCGCTGCGCGATCTCGTGCACGAGACCGTGAACTCCGTCGAGCAGCATTGCATCACCTCCGCCCTCGAGATCGCGTCCGGAAACCGGACGATGGCCGCCAAGATCCTCGGACTGAGCCGCCAGAGCCTGCACACCAAACTGAATCAGTTCGGCATCGCCGGCAAACCGGACTCGCAGGTGCGCGAAGACACCGAGTGACGGGAGTGACAGGGTTGGATTCAAGCGCCAATTCGTCGCCTGCCTTCGGACAGGCCGACCTATCGAACTGCGAACGCGAACAGATCCACCTCGCGGCTTCGATCCAGCCCCACGGCGCGCTGCTGGTGCTGCGCAAATCCGACCTCGTCGTGGTCCAGGCAAGCGCCAACGCGGCGGCGTTCCTCGAACTCGACGCCGATCCGGTCGGCGCGCCGATCGGCGGCCTCAGAGGCGATCTTTCGGAGCGGCTCCGGCTCCAGATCGGCGATTCGATCCATATCCTCCCCAAGGCCTTCCGCTGCCGTGTCGGCCGGTCGGCCGGCGAGTTCGACGCGCTGGTCCATCGCGTCGGCGGCAAGACGATCGTCGTCGAGCTCGAGCGCTCCGGCCCGCCGGTCGACGTGTCGGGCAAGGTGGACGCTGGGCTCCAGCGCATCCTGTTCTCTTCCTCGCTGGCGGCGCTGTGCGACGAGGCAGCCCGCATCTTCAAGGACCTGATCGGATACGACCGGGTCATGGTCTACCGATTCAACGAGGACGGCCACGGCGAAGTCTACTCCGAGCAGCGCAATCCCGATCTGGAGCCGCTCCTCGGCAACCGCTATCCGGCGACCGACATTCCGCAGATCGCACGCCGGCTTTACGAGCGCAACCGCATCCGGCTGCTTGTCGACGTCGGCTACACGCCCGTTCCGCTCCATCCGCGGCACCTGCCGGACGACGGCGGCGAACTCGACATGTCGCTCTGCGGACTGCGCAGCATTTCCCCGATCCATATCCAGTACCTGAAGAACATGGGCGTCGATGCGACGCTCGTCGCATCTCTGATGGTCGGCGGCAAGCTGTGGGGCCTGATCGCATGCCATCACTACGCGCCGATGCTCGTCCAGTACGAGCTCCGCGCCGCCTGCGAGCTGCTCGCCGAAGCGATGGCCACGCGGATCGCCGCTCTCGAGAGCTTCGCCCAGGCCCAGGCCGAGCTCTCGGTCCGCCGCCTCGAACAGCGCATGACGGAACTCCTGTCGCGCGAAGGCGACTGGCGCGGCGCGCTGTTCGACGGCGTGCAGTCCCTGCTGAAGCCCGTCGGCGCCACCGGGGCGGCTCTCCTGCTCGACGGCCAGATCCAGGCGCTCGGCGATGTCCCGTCGACCGAATGCCTCCGCCGGATCGGCACCTGGCTGGATACCCGGGCTTCCCCCGACGCGGTCGCGACAAATTCGCTCTCGAGCGAGGAAGCGCAGTTCAAGCCGGTCATTCCGATCGCCAGCGGGCTCCTGGCAGTCGCGATCTCGAATCTGCCGGGCGAGTACATTCTCTGGTTCCGGCCCGAGCAGGTCCGCACGATCGTCTGGGGCGGCAATCCGACCAAACCCTTCGTGATCGGAAACGATACCGCCGACCTCTCCCCGCGCCGGTCGTTCGCGCAGTGGCATCAGGTCATGGAAGGGCATTCCGAGTCGTGGTCGCAGGCGGACCTCGCGGCTGCGCGCCTCATCAGCGTGACGGTGAAGGACATCGTCCTGCAGTCCCGCTCCGTCCGGATGCTGATCGCCGAGAACCAGCTCGAGCAGGTCCGCAGCCAGGTCACGCTGTCGCATCTTCCCGTCGTGGTCGTCGCCCACGACGGCCGGGTGCTGCTTGCCAACGCCGCAATCGAGCGCCTTCTGGGCCTCGAAGCCGGCGGCATCCGTAGCATCGACGACCTGCCGGACTGTTTCTCGGACCCTGCCGAGGTGCGCAGCCGCCTCGACGCCCTGTTCACGGGCAAGCGGACATGGCGCGGCGAGATAGTCGTCAGGCCGGTCGACGGTCTGTCGCGCCCGCTTCTGGTGCGAGCCGATCCCGTGTTCGCGTCGGCAGACCAGGTTCTCGGCTTCGTCCTGCTTTTCACAGATCTCAGCCAGCAGAAGGCCGCGCAGACGGCGCGGCGACGGTTCCAGGAGGGGATCGTCGAAGGCCATCGGGTCGGCAAGGGGCCGCTGGCCACGAAGGAAGAAGTCATTTACCAGGGCCTTCTCTCCGCCGTCGTCGAGAACGCCCAGCTCGCGGCGCTCGAGATCGCGGACAGGGCCGATCTGGCGCGCATGCCGGATCTGCTCGAAAGCGTCCGCAGTTCCGTGAAGCGGGCCACGGAACTGCTGCGACACCTGATCTGGCTTGCGAGTCGCGGCACGCGAAAGTGACCGCGACACGATTTTGTCGTCGATCAGCCTGTGATCGGGAAAAAGAACAGTCAAATGTGCTTTACTTCTTCATCGCAAAATCGCCTGCGATACACACTTCTACAATTTCAGGCATGATTT
>JBIKWI010000332.1:0-5130 GCA_044356395.1 Tagaea sp.
TTAAAATCATCAGCCAGCTTTTCCTGGAGTAACGGAGCGCCTTCTGGCAACACGCCAGAGACTATTTGCTCGCGGATCTGCGCGGCAACCCTGTTGGAGAGGGTCATGTGACTTTTGGAGCCTCTCGGTGCCTTGCTCATGTATGAGACTTTTCCTTATTCACTCGAGAGTGCGAAGGATTACTGAAATCTGTCGATCGAATAGGGGGTGATGTCAATCGAAGATCGGCGTCTAGCTACAAGGTCAGCGATCAGGACACCAGTTGTTGCCGCCTGAGTCAGCCCCAGATGTCCGTGCCCAAATGCGTAATAGACATCAGGTAACTGTTTTGATGGCCCGATAACCGGCAATCCATCGGGCGTTGCCGGGCGATGCCCCATCCACTCAGATCCCTGATCAATGTTCAGATCAGGTAGATATAGCTTTGCCTGTTTGGCGAGGGCACGTGACCTTGCATAGTTTGCAGGTGCATTCAGTCCCGCAAACTCGGCGGCGCCGCCCACACGCAAACCTATCGCCAAAGGCGTCGCAACGAATTTCCGTTCAGCAAAGATGATCTCTCTATTCACGACTACGTTCGGATTCCGAATCGTCATGTTGTATCCGCGTTCCGTCTCCAGAGACACACGGTCACCAATTTCTGAGCACAGCGAAGCGGACCAAGCTCCGGCGGCGATGACTATCGCGGCACTGCGGGTTCTTTCTTCATTCCCATGGATTGCGATGTAGTCAGCGCCATCTCTCACTATGTGCCGAACTTCTCCCTTTACGATACGTCCGCCACTCTCTTCGACATAAGACAGTAGACGCTGATGAATGCGCCGGGGATCTGATACGTGTGACCATTGGGGCATCCAGACCGCGCAGGCAGTCTTCTGCCCCAGTGCAGGCTCCATTCGCCTAGCTTCTTCAGCCCCAATAGGTTCACAGGTAATCCCGAACTCTCGACGTAAGTCCCATTCTTGCTTATCCCTTTTGAAGCCATCCATTGTTTCGTAGACAGCGAGTGCGCCCTCGTCATGTAAGTCCCCCTCGAGGCCAATTGCTGCATACATGCGGCCTGTATCTGAACGTGATCTTCGGTTGATTGCAGCGAGAGCACTTGCAATCGTAATAGCGCGACTGCGCTTGCCGGCTTGTAGGAATCGTACCAGCCAAGGGAGCAGTCTTGGGGCGTACTCAGGACGAATGGAAAGCGGCCCGAGCGGGTCTAGAAGCCACCGCGGAACCTGCCATATCAAGTTGGGCGTAGACGGGGGAACTACTTCCGTCACAGCAATACCTCCGGCATTGCCGGTGGAAGCTTTGTGTCCATTTGGTTCGGGGTCAATTACGGTCACACGACAGCCCTCCCTGACGAGAGCAAATGCAGCGGCAAGGCCAATCACTCCTCCTCCAACAACGGTGATTGAAGCGGGCAGGCCCGTCATTTCCTTGTTTGGATACATAATAAAAATTCCATCTAACTATATGAATGAGCGTTCACAATAATGACTATTATCTATAGAAAGTTATTTTAATACGATTTTTCTCGGAAGACATGGTGATTTATATCCAATCTGTCTCACGGAGATCAGGTCAATCCACCATAGAGATAGGCCCTGTGATTGCCAGTTCTCGATTTTATTGCAGAAAAATGCATTACAGGGGCCTCACAACGAGAGGATTCGTTGCGGGCCGCGATAGATCGAACAGCATGTAAATGGCTCAGAAGTTATTTTGGATACAACATATAATTCAATTAATTTATTGAATTATAAATGTTTTTCTAACATTTTAAAAATTAATTGACCACATTTTCAAAACTATGGCTAAATCATATCCAATTAAGAGTGGGAGCGTTAAAAATGACCTTGTGGACTGGAGTATTTCCTGCGGTGACGACAAAAATGACCGAAAAGGGCGATATCGATTTCGTTTCCCTGCAGCACTCGATTGACAGGCTGATTTTGAACGGAGTTTCGGGCGTAATCGTACTGCCGATGCTTGGGGAAAATGCGTCGCTGACCAAAGAAGAGCGCGCTGGCGTAATTAATTCTGCCAGAGAGGTCGTTGCTGGCCGGGTGCCATTGCTGTGTGGACTGGCGGAGATCTCAACCGACAACGCCATCGCTGCTGCCAAGTCTTATCGTGATCTTGGTGTCAGCGGACTTATGGCCTTTCCCAGCTTGGGGTACCGCACTGATGCAAACGAGACAGTCGCCTGGTACAGAAAGATTGCGAGATCGACCGATCTGCCTATCATGATTTACAACAACCCGATTTCGTACGGCGTAGATGTTACGCCAGATATCCTCGAAGAGCTCGCTGACTCACCAACTATTGTCTGCATTAAAGAAGAGTGCGGCGACATCCGTCGCGTAACCGACATCTACAATCGGGTTGGAACTCGATACTCCGTGTTTTGCGGAGTTGATGACCTGATCGTTGAAAGTATGGCGCTTGGTGCCACGGGCTGGGTGTCGGGAATGACCAATGCGTGGCCGGCCGAATGCGTTTCGATTTTTGATCTCTGCTCGCGCGGAAGCTTCGAAGAGGCGCTCAAGCTTTATCGGATCATGACTCCTGCGTTCCACCTAGACACGCATGTGAAGCTTGTCCAGTACATAAAGCTAGCGGAACATCTGGTCTATGGATCGCCGGAATGGGTGCGAGCGCCGCGACTTCCTCTCGTCGGTGCCGAACGGGAAAAAGTGAAGGCGACGATCGCTCGAACTAGGCTGGAGCTGGAATCAAGGGCCAGGAAAACTCCATGAGACGCTGCCCGAAATCAAAGTGCGTGAGGTAACCCCCCGTCGGCATCCACAGGACGGCCTGAGCAGTTACTGCCTAAACAGCAATTCCAGATACGTCGAAGCCCCCGGCGGCCACCGCCTCAAAATGTCCTGACTGTTCTGACAACGGACCCACCGATTGCTAAAGTGTAAGCATGGAAATACTCCGCAAAGCACTCTTTGATGCCGAGATGTCTACCGAGTTGTTCTATCTCTTGGCTGTCGTGGTTTCAGCCGTGCTGCTGGGGTCGCTATGCGGTTGGATCGTGCGTAAATGGAATCTCGATGATCAGGACTAACTGGGCTACTCCAGCTTTCGTTGACACCGAGATAGGTGTCAAACCGGAACCGGAAGACGACAATTGGACAGAGAAGCACCTTCAGCCGCGAGTTGAAACTCGAGGCGCTGACGCTCGTGAGCGACCACTAGTTTGGCAATGGCACGGTAATCTTTATGCACGACGGGACAGCGCGCACGATCCTGAGCCAGGTACAGGCCGGCATGGTCAGTGTCAACGCGTCGATTCCCGGGCCGATGGCCTTCCACAGCTTCGGCGACCGCAATGCCTACGGGCCCGAGGGCGTAGACTTCTACACCAAGCTCAAGACCACCACCGCCCACTGGCCCACGGGCCTGCGGGCCGGTGCCGCGATCGTCATACCGACGATGAAGTGAATTTCTAACCCATATGAATTTTTCTACAGGATTTCCGAGATGAAAGTGCTGGTCGCGGTCAAGCGGGTTGTCGACTACAACGTCAAGATCCGCGTGAAGGCCGACAAGTCGGGCGTCGAGCTCGCCAACGTCAAGATGTCGATGAACCCGTTCGACGAGATCGGGATCGAGGAAGCCGTCCGCCTGAAGGAAAAGGGCACGGCAACCGAGGTGATCGCGGTCTCGCTGGGCGTAGCCCAGTGCCAGGAGACGCTGCGCACGGCACTTGCCATGGGCGCCGACCGCGGCATCCTCGTGCAGACCGACGCCGATCTACAGTCGCTCGCGGTCGCCAAGTGCCTCAAGGCGCTGGTCGAGAAGGAGCAGCCCACGCTCGTCATCCTCGGCAAGCAGGCGATCGACGACGACTGCAACCAGACGGGCCAGATGCTCGCCGCCCTGCTGGGCTGGCCGCAGGGCACGTTCGCCTCGAAGATCTCGCCCGCCGGCGACACGATGGAAGTGATCCGCGAGGTCGATGGCGGTCTCGAGACGATTTCGACGAAGCTGCCGGCCGTCGTCACGACCGACCTGCGCCTCAACGAGCCGCGCTATGCGAGCCTTCCCAACATCATGAAGGCGAAGAAGAAGCCGATCGAGACCGTGACGCCGGAAGCACTGGGCGTCGATGTCGCGCCGCGCCTTGCCACGCTCAAGGTCGAGGAGCCGCCCAAGCGCGCGGGCGGCATCAAGGTGCCCGACGTCGCCACGCTCGTGACGAAGCTGCAGACCGAAGCCAAGGTGATCTGACATGACCGCCCTCGTGATCGCCGAGCATGACGGTTCGGCCCTTCGCCCCTCCACGCTCAACGCCGTCTCGGCAGCCCTGAAGCTCGGCGTGCCGGTCGACGTGCTTGTTGCGGGCTCCGGTGCCGCCGCAGCGGCCGCAGAAGCCGCGAAGATCGCGGGCATCGGCAAGGTGCTGCATGCCGACGACGCCTCGCTCGCCAATTCGCTGCCCGAGAACATGGCCCCGCTGCTGGTCAAGCTTGCCGCCGGCCGCACGCACCTGCTGATGGCCGCGACGACGCAGGGCAAGAACCTGATGCCGCGCGTGGCCGCATTGCTGGACGTGATGCAGGTCTCGGACATCATCTCGGTCGAGAGTTCCGACACGTTCGTGCGGCCCATCTATGCCGGCAACGCGCTGGCGACCGTGCAGTCCAAGGACACGATCAAGGTCGTGACCGTCCGCGTGACCGCCTTCCCGGCCGCCTCCCTCGGCGGCTCGGCCCCGGTCGAGGCGGTTTCGGGTGCGGCGGACAGCGGCCTCACCAAGTTCGTGAAGCAGGAACTGTCGAAATCCGAACGCCCCGAGCTGACGGCCGCAAAGATCGTCGTCTCGGGCGGGCGCGGCATGGCGTCGGGCGAGAACTTCAAGACGTATCTCGAACCGCTCGCCGACAAGCTGGGTGCGGCCGTGGGCGCCAGCCGCGCAGCGGTGGACGCCGGCTTCGCGCCCAACGACTACCAGGTCGGCCAGACCGGCAAGGTCGTGGCGCCCGATCTCTACGTCGCCATCGGCATCTCCGGTGCGATCCAGCATCTGGCCGGCATGTCTGGCTCGAAGGTCATCGTCGCGGTCAACAAGGACGAGGAAGCGCCCATCTTCCAGATCGCCGACTACGGCGTGGTGGGCGA
>JBIKWI010000068.1:0-17333 GCA_044356395.1 Tagaea sp.
GCTACGAGATGTACGGCGCACCCGACGGCGCGTCTCTCGTCTACAACGGCGGCACGGTCGCCACCACCGGCGGTCTCGTTTCCGGCTCGGGCATCCTCACCTTTCCCTACGGCGGCGGGGCACCCGCAAGCATCGACGTGGAGATGGATGGCGGGTCGGTCGGCACCGTCTGGTCCTATACGCTCGAGTTCGTGACGCCGCCGCTTGGCGGCGCCCCGACGGCACAGCCCACCGGCAGCTTCAAGGTCATCGCGGACCCGCAGGGCAACCAGACCTCGATCCGAACGGTCGACGCCACGACCACGGGCCTCGGCCTCAATCCGTGGTCGATCACGCCGACTTCAACGGCGCTGGCGGCGGTCGACTACGCGCAGGAGCTTCTCGGGGTCCACATGGGCTACTACGCCGAGCGCACGCGCACGCTCGAATCCGTGGCGCAGAACGCGCGCGTCTCGATGGACGCGATCGTCACCGGGCTTGGCGCACTCGCCGACGCCGATATCGGCAAGGCGCAGGCGATGGCCATCGCCGCGCGTGCGCGCATCGACCTTGCCCAGCAGGGTGTCGGCATCGCCAACAAGCAGCAGCAGGCGATACTCGGTTTCCTCCAGGGCGCCAGGGGCGGCTAACGCCGCTTCGCGTCCGCCGTCGCCTGCGCTTCGAGCGCCAGTTCCGTCACCGTGAATGCGTGCGACTGGACCATCGCCGTCTGCGTGCGATCCCGGATGTCGGCGGCCAGCCGCGCGAAATAGGGCATGCCGGCCCGGCTGGCATCGATGCGCTCGCAGCGCTTGCCGTTGACGAGGAACAGATGGTCGGTGCCCGGCGCCCCGCCGACATCGACATACTTGCGAAGCTCGATCGTGCCTTCGGTGCCCAGCAGCACGAGCCGCCCGTCGCCCCAGGTGGGCAGGGCGTCGGGCGTGTACCAGTCGACCCGGATATAGCCGCGTCCGCGCTCGCTCTTCAGGACGATCTCGCCGAAATCCTCGAAGCCGGGATTGGCCGGATTGGCATAGTTGTCGCTGTCGGCCGAGACGATCTCGGCGGTCGTCGAGCCGGTGAAGAACAGGAACTGGTCGATCTGGTGCGAGCCGATGTCGCACAGGATGCCGCCATGCGCCGCGCGGTCGTAGAACCACGCCGGCCGCAGATGCGCGTTGTGCCGGTGCGGCCCCAGTCCCACCGTCTGCACGACGCGACCGATGGCGCCGGCGGCGACGAGATCGGCCGCCATCGTCACAGCCGGAACCTCGAACCGCTCGGAGAAATTGACCGACCAGATGCGGCCGGTGTCCGCGACCGCACGGCGCAAGTCGGCGAGTTGCGCCTTCGATACGCAACCGGGTTTGTCGACCATCACGTCCTTGCCGTGCGCCATCGCCGCGATGGCGAGTTCGGCGCGCGTCGATGGCACGGAGGCGATCAGCACCAGGTCGATCGTCGCGTCCTCGAGGATCGCGCGCCGGTCGGCCACGCGGGGCACCGCAGGAAAGCGTTCGCGGAAGCCGGCCGTCGGGATCGGCTCGCCCTCGGTCCACCAGGCGGCGGCCTCGCAGCCGGCATCGAGCATGCCCTGCAGCATGCCGTAGATATGGCGATGGTCGATACCGAGAACGCCGACGCGAAGCTTGCCGCCCCTGCTCATGCGCCGGAGCCTGCCACGCGCGCGCGTGCACCGGTGCGTGCGGAATCGAGGATCGCGTCGATCAGGCGATGGACCTCGAGCGCCGAGCGCCCGGTGATCGAAGGGGTGCGTCCTGCCGCGATCGCGGCGGCAAAATCCTCGATCACGGCGCGGTGGGCGCCGTGATCGAAGGCCATCGGATCGGCGCCGCCGCCGGTCGCCTGTTTCTGACCGATTTCCTCGACCCTTCCGTCGCGCCACGCGACCGAAAGGCTGCCGCCGCGGAAGATCGCCGAGCCTTGTTCGGCATGGATCGCGAGCGTCTCGGAATCGCCGGGATAGGCGGCGGTCGTGGCCATGATCGAACCTTGCGCACCCATCCGGAAACGCACGCCTGCGGCGGCAAAGTCCTCGGTCTCCATGCGGTGCAGGCTCGTCGTGCCGGCGAGCGCCTGCACCTCGTCGATCGGGCCCAGCAGCGACAGCATCAGGTCGAGCGCGTGGATCGCCTGCGAGATCAGGACGCCGCCGCCGTCGCGCGCATGCGTGCCGCGTCCCGGCTCGTCGTAGTAAGCCTGCGGCCGCCACCACGGCACGTCGAGCCGCACGAGCCCGATGCGGCCGAGCCGGCCGCTTTCAAGAAGCGCCTTCAGCGCCAGCGAGGCCGGCCGCAGCCGATGCTGGAACACGATGCCGAGCGCCACGCCCGCACGCTCGGCGATGGCGACGATCTCCTCGGCTGCCTTGGTCGTTCGCTCGACTGGTTTCTCCATCAGGATATGCTTGCCGGCGCCCGCGAACAGGCGCACGGCATCGAGCCTTGCGTTGGGCGGCGTGAGCAGCAGGACGGCATCGAGCGCGGGATCGGCGGCGAGTGCTTCGAGACTCGCCGTTTCCGGCAGGCCATGCGCGCGCGCGAACGCCTGGCGGCGTGCTACATCGCGACCGTAGACGCCGCGCACCTCGACCCGCCCGTCGGCGAGATCCTTGAGGGCGAGCACATGCGGCTTGGACGCCATGCCGAGCCCGACGACGGCCATGCGCACGGGGCGGCCTTCGATCTTCTTCACGCGATGTTCTCCCCGTTCATTCGGCAACCACCGGATTGCGCAGGATGCCGACCTCGGGGATCTCGATCTCGACCGTGTCGCCGGGGCGGACCGGGCCCACGCCCGAGGGCGTGCCGGTCATGATCACGTCGCCCGGCAGCAGCGTGATGGCGCTGCTGATATGCGCCACGAGCCGCGCGATCGAGTAGACGAGGTCGGACGTGTTCGAATGCTGGCGTTCGACGCCGTTGACCCGCGCGATGATCTCGATGTCGGCGGGATCGAGATCGGTCTCGATCGCGGGGCCGAGCGGATTGAAGCTGTCGAACGCCTTCCCGATGACGAGACAGCCCTGCTTCATCTCCGCCGCCTGGATCACCCGCTCGCTGACGTCGTTGCCGCAGGTGTAGCCCAGGATGTGCGCGCGCGCGTCCTTCTCCGCGATGCGTCGCCCGCCTTTGCCGATCACGACCGCGACTTCGGCCTCGAAATGCACGTTCTCGCCTTCGCGCGGATAGACGATGGGTTCGCCGGGTCCGACCACGGCCGACGCCGGCTTCATGAACAGCATCGGGACGGCCGGCAGCGGCAGGTTCATCTCGCGCGCATGATTCACGTAGTTGAGACCGGCCCCGTAGATGTTTCTCGGCACGACCGGCGACAGGAGCCGGACCTGCTCCAGATGCGCGATCTTGCCGTTCGTCGTGAGGCTTTCGAACGGCGAGCCGGCGAGCTGGCGGATCGTGCCGTCGCTTTCCAGCAGGCCATGGCAGATTTCGGGATCGGCGTAGCGGACGATGCGCATGATGCGGCCTTTCCGTCAGATCTTCGGGACGGGCATAGCGCCCCATCCCGCGAAGTCGGCCTTGCCGGCCAGGTGTTCCTCGAGCCGCAGAAGCTCGTTCCATTTCGCGGTACGCTCGCCGCGCGTGATCGAGCCCACCTTGATCTGGCCGGCGTTCCAGCCCACCGCGAGATGCGCGATCGTCGTGTCTTCCGTCTCGCCCGAGCGCGCCGACACGATGGCGGCGATCCCGCCTGAATTCGCGGCTTCGAGGGCCGCCAGCGTCTGCGTCACCGTGCCGATCTGGTTCGGCTTGATCAACGCGCAGTTGACCAGCCCGCGACGTGCCGCATCCGCCACGCGGGCCGGATCGGTCACCAGCAGGTCGTCGCCGACAACCTGCACGCGGTGGCCGACGGCCTTTGTGAACTTGCGGAAGCCCTCCGGATCGTCCTCAGCGAGCGGGTCCTCGATCGACAGGATCGGATAGCGCTCGACCCAGCGGACCATCATCTCGCACATCGCATCGCTGTCGAGCTCGCGGTTCTCCAGCCCCAGCCGGTAGCGCCCGTTCCGGCCGAACTCCGAGGCCGCGATGTCGAGCGCGATATGGACCTCGTCGCCGGGTGTGTAGCCGGCCTTCTCGATGGCGGTCACGAGCAGATCGAGGCCTTCTTCGTTCGTCGCGAAGGCCGGCCAGTGGCCGCCCTCGTCGGCCACGCCCTGCGTGCGGCCGCTGTCGCGCAGCAGCCGGCGCGCGGCGTGATAGACTTCGGCCGTGCGATCGAGCGCCTCGGCGAAGCTGCCGGCCGACGGGCACACGACGAGGAAGTCCTGCACGTCGACCCGCCGGCCGGCATGGGCGCCGCCGCCGAAGATCTGGATTTCCGGCAGCGGGATGCGCATCGGCCGGCCCTTCGCCAGATGCGCGAAGAGCGGCACGCCGGCATCGGCCGCCGCGGCCTGCAGGACCGCCATCGAAACCGCGATGACCGCATTGCCGCCAAGACGCTTCTTCTGCGCCGTGCCGTCGAGTTCGATCAGGATCCGGTCGATCGCCGCCTGAACCGACGCATCGCGCCCTTCGAGCGCCGCGGCGATCTCGCCATCGACATTGGCAACCGCCTTGCGCACGTCGAGCCCTTCGAACGTCGTGCCGCCGTCGCGCAAGTCCGCCGCCTCCCCCGATCCCATCGAGGCACCCGCCGGCGCTATCGCCCGGCCGACCGCACCGCCCGCGAGCGTCACCTCCGCCTCGACCGTCGGGCGGCCGCGCGAGTCCCATACGCGTCGCCCATGCACCGATGCGATCTTCGTCATGTCGCGCTCCGTCCTGTCTGTCCGAGCCGTGCGGCCCATGCATCGCGGACCGCATCCAGCGATCCGGGCGGTCGTGCGACGAGCGGGATCGCCACGCTGCGGACCATCTCGCGGTCGTCGTCTCGCACGATGTACTCGACCGGCGACTTGCCGTCGATCCGTGCCAGCAGCAGGGCCGGCAGCAGATGGGCCGTGCGTGCCTCGATCTCGCCGCTGGCCGGGCCGTCGAGATAGGCGGTCTTGAGCGCTTCGAAAGCGGCGAGCAGCGGCCCCGTCGCCGCCCGATTCCACACGCATTTGAGCAGCAGATGGTTGAGGCAGAAGGCGAGATCGAAGGCCGGGTCGCCGTACCATGCACATTCGGCGTCCAGTAAGACCGGGCCAGCCGGACCGGCAAGGATGTTCTTCGGGCTGACGTCGCCATGCACGAGTGCTTGATGGCAGGCGAGCGTACGGCGCGACAGCGCGAAGAGGCGTTCGGCCAGCGCCGGGTGCCGTCCGGCGGTCGCTTCGAGATAGGGCTCCAGCCGGATCGCGTGGAACGTATCGTCGAGCGCGAAGCGCTTGGCGACCTCGCTGTCGCCGGCGGTCGCGGCGTGGATGCGGACGAGCGTCTTTCCGACGGTGGCCGCGAACGTGATGTCGACATGGCCGTCGCGCAGCTGCGCCTTCCAGACCGGGTACCGGTCCGGCGGCAGGAAATCCATCGCGAACAGGCCGGACGCCGGATCATGGAACAGGATCTCCGGTACGCAGCCTGGAACGACGCGCGCCGCGACACGCAGCCAGTCCGCCTCGGCGGCGTTGCGGCTGACGGGTGCATGCCAGTCGGCGGCGACCCGGAGCTTGGGCAACGCCCGCTTGACCGCGAAGCTTCGCGGGCCCGCATCGACCCGCCAGATATCGGATGCCACGCCCCCGGTGAGCGGCACGAAATGCGGCTCGACGTGCGCGGGAACAAGCCCGCCCGCACGCAGCAGGGTCGCGATGGCATCGGTCGGCAGGAGGTCTGGCTCGGCCGTCATGCGACGCGATGGATCAGGGGTTCGCCGGCGGCGAGGCGCCGGCAGTTCTCGACGATGACGGCCAGGCTGCGCTTCCACGTTCCGGCGGTCATCCACGCGATATGCGGCGTCGCCACCACATTCGGCAGGGCAAAGAGGGGATTGTCGGACCGGGCAGGTTCCTGCGCGAATACGTCGAGCCCGGCGGCGGCCACATGGCCCGCGCGCAGGGCAGCCACAAGGGCGTCTTCGTCGATCAGCGGTCCGCGCGCCGTGTTGACGACGATGGCTCCGCGCTTCAGCCGCGCGATCCGGCCGGCATCGAGGAGATTCCGCGTTTCGGGCACAAGGGGAACATGCAGCGACACGATGTCGGCCCGCGCGAGCAGCTCGTCGAGCGGCACAAGTTCGATGTCGGCTTCTTTCGCGCGCGGCGAGTGCGCGATCACGGTGGCGCCCATCGCCCACAGCACGCCCGCCAGCCGCCGCGCGACCGCGCCATAACCGATCAGCCCCACGCAGGCCCCGTCGATCTCGGCCGCCGCGTCCAGATGTGCCTGCGCCGCAGGCCAACCGTTGCCGGCGCGCAAGGCCGCATCGACCGGCGGGATGCGCCGCAGGCAGGCCAGCATCAGCCCGAGCGCAAGCTCCGCGACCGCGGCAGTATTGGTGCCGGGCATGTTGCACACCGCGATGCCATTGCGTTTCGCATGCTCGCGGTCGATCGCATCGACGCCGACGCCGATCTTCTGGACGAGCTTCAGCGACGGTGCCGCCGACATGATCGCGGCGGTGACGGGCGAAAGCACGTGCAGCAGGACCTGCGCGTCGGCGATCTCGCGCGTCAGGCCGGCTTCGTCGCGTTCGTCGACGATCGCGATGTCGAGATGCCGCCGGTCTACGGCGTCCAGGATGCGCCGCACTGCGGGCGATGCGTCGTAGGGCAGGACAGCCTTCATTTTCCGGCCAGGAACGCGGCGTGCCACGCGCCGATCGCGGCATCGCTTGCGGCACCGTCATGCGCGATCACGCGATAGCGCGCGCGCACCGGCTCGCCCTTGCGCAGGAGCCGCTGGCGAAGGCGGAACGCGCCGACACTCACGGCACCCCAGTCGGCGACGAACCACGACGCCTCCTCGTGGTCGCGCGGATCGGGGAAAACCGTCAGGCCGGCGACATTGCCGCCGCCGACGGGACCGGAAAAGTCGACCCATTTCGCGCCGACGCCGCTCACCGCTTCGCCGCCGGTCCGCCCGCGATCGTCGCGCACCGTTCCGCCGAGCGAGGCGACCATGCTGTCGGCCACGCGGACGTTGAAATAGGCATGGCGCGTCGGGCCGATGGCGATGTCCCAACCGTCGGTCAGAAGGGTCGAGTCGATGTCGACGATGTTGGCGTTGCCCGCGACACGCACGGTCAGGCGGCGTTCTTCGCGCGCGACGAGCCGGCCCGCCGGCGCACCCCATTCGACGGGGCCGCGCCACTCGATGGCCTGGTCCAGCACCGCGTTGCCCAGCGGATCGTGCGACAGCTCCGTCGATTTCAGCAGCAGCGTTCCCGGTGCGCGACCCTGGAAGGTCTCGTCGACATAGAAGTTGTACGTGTACTCCTCGTAGCGGTCGCCGCCGACGGGAAAGCGCGCATGCATGTGGTCGGCCGCGATCCAGAGCGAATTGTGGTGCGGATGGTCGGCGGGGCTCTCCGAGGTCACCGCGAACCCGGCAGGCGTGAAGACCGGATAGGCATAGGGCCGCATGCGGCCCTGCGTGAGGCCGAGCACGGGCCGGCCGAGATGGCGCAGGATCTGGCGGTGGGTACGCGCGATGGCGCCGGGCGGGAGCGCAAGCGCGTCGTCGGCAAGGGTGAAGTCGCCCGCCATCGGTCAGATTCCGAAGACGCGGACGGGCACGAGGCTCAGCGCCGGAACGAACGTGATCACCGCCAGCCAGACCAGCAGGCCGATCATGAACGGCCAGCACGCGCGATAGGCCAGGTGGATGGGCGTGTTGGTCACCTGGGCGGCCGTGAACACGAGGACCGCGAGAGGCGGCGTCAGCGCGCCGATGCACAGGTTGGCGACCATGACGACGCCGAAATGGACGAGATCGACGTTCGCGGCCTTCAGCACCGGGACCAGCAGCGGCACGAGGATGACCATCGAGGCGATCATCTCCATCGCCAGTCCGACGAACAGCAGGAACAGGTTGATCGCGAGCAGCAGCAGCACCCAGCTCGCCGACAGGGAGCTGAGGATCAGCGTCATCTTCTGCGGGACCTGCTCGATGATCAGCGCGTAGGCGAAGGGTGCCGACGCCGCGATCACGGCAAGGACGGTCGTCGTCTCGATCAGCGACTCGCGCAGCGCATGCAGCAGCGAAGATCCGTTCGCCGTGCGATAGATCCACAGGCCGCAGACGAGCGCGTACAGGACCGCGACCGCACCCGCCTCGGTCGCCGAGAACACGCCGTAGCGGATGCCGCCGACGATGAGGAGCGGCAGCACGAGGGCCGGCAGCGCCTGACGGAAGGCGGAGCCGCGGGCACTCCAGCTTGCCCGCGTGCCGCTGTCGCCGATCTTCCGGCGCACGCATTCGAAATGAACGACGATCGACAGCGTCAGCGCCATCAGCAGCCCCGGCACGATCGTCGCCGTGAACAGCGCGCCGACCGACACGCTCGCAAGTGCGCCGAAGATGATGAGGCCGAGGCTGGGCGGGATCATGTTCGCGAGGATCGAACCCGAACTCGTCAGCGCCACGCCGAACGGTTTGGGATAGCCGCGCCGCTCCATCGCCGGAACCATCGTCTTGGCGATGGCCGCGGCGTCGGCGGTCGACGAACCGGACACGCCGCCCATCAGCGTGTTCGTCAGCACGTTGACGTGCGCGAGCCCGCCGCGGAAATGCCCGACGAGCGAGGAAGCCAGCGCGATCAGCTTCTCGGTGATTCCGCCCACATTCATCAATCCGCCGGCGAGCATGAAGAACGGGATCGACAGCAGCAGATAGTCCATCGAGTTCGTCAGGCCCTGCGGGACCGGCAGCAACGCGAGCGGACCCTGCGGCAGGAACGCCACGAACGTGCCGAAGACGAGCGAGTCGAAGATCGGGATGCCGGCCAGCATCAGGCCGATCGCGACGACGACGAGCGGCGTGACGACGCCGAACGAGCCGATGAAGGTCGAGCCGACGGTGCTTTCCATCACGTAGTAGAGCACTATCCCCGCGACCGTCGCCGCGGCACCGGTCCAGATCGGGCGGAAACCCGAGACCGGCTCGAGGGCGAGGAACAGGAGTGCGATGCCCGCTCCCGTCGGGACCGCGAGGTAGAGGTAGGCGTAGCTCCACTGCAAGGCGGGCGAGATATAGCTTGCCTGCGACACCAGACTGCCGCCGCAGGTCACGAGGAAGATCGCGCAGGATGCCGAGATCACGCGCACGATGAAGGCATGCGTGCGCAGCGCGTCGGGCGACAGCGAACGCGGCAGCATGTCGATGGTGATGTGGCGCGCGCGGCGCGTGACGAGGGCGGCACCCAGGAAGACGAACCAGACGAATGCGAAGCGCGCCATCTCTTCGGGCCAGCTCAGCGCGCTGTTGAGCACGTAGCGGCAGAAGACCTGCAGGAGGGCGACGGAGATCGTCCCGACGAGCGCGGCAACGGCGAAGGTCTCGACCGTGCGGTCGATCGCCCGCGAGACCCGCCCCATCGTCTGCGCGAGTCCGCCTGCGGGCACGGCACCCGCATCCGCTTCCTGATCCATTTCGTGTCTGCTTTCGGCGTGGCGGTCGTTCGGACGGTGGCGGGGAGACTTGCGTCTCCCCGCCACCGTCCGCGGGACTCAGGCGAGCGCGCGGATCTTGTCGATCATCTGCTTCGTCGCCGGGCTCTTGCTGCCGAACTCGACGAACAGCTGCTCCGTCGCCTTCGCCCAGGCGGGGATGTCGTTCAGCGTATAGACCGTGATGCCCGACGCCTTCAGTTCGGCGAGCGTGGCGGCGGTGTTGGCGCGGTTCTGGCGCCGCTGCTCGGCGAACACGGTCTTGGCCGTGTCGCGGACCAGCGCCTGCAGGTCGGCCGGCAGCGAGTCGAGCCAGCGCGCGTTGACGCGCGTCGCCTTGGGCAGGAACCAGTGGTTCGTCAGCGTCATGTGCTTGGCCTGCTCGCCCCACTTGAAGCCCTTGATCGAGAACACGTCGGCTTCGAGCGAGTCGATCAGGCCGGTCGACAGGGCGCTGTACTGCTCGGCATAGGCCAGCGGCGTCGGGTTGGCGCCGAGCGCCTTCCAGAAATCGACCCAGATCTTGAGTTCCGGAACGCGGATCTTCAGGCCCTTGAGGTCGGCAAGGGCCTGCACCGGGCGCTTGGACAGCACGTGGCGGAAACCGACCTCGCCATAGTCGACGAACTCGACGCCGGTCTTCTGGCGCGCGATGCGCGAGACTTCCTTGCCGATCTCGCCCTGCAGAACCTTGTCGACGTGCGCCTCGTCCTTGAAGATGAAGCCGGGGGCGCCGCCGGTGGCCGCGATCTCGGGCGCCACCGCTTCTTCGGTATCCGGGCCGCCGGTCGTGACCTGGATCGTGCCGAGGCGGTTCTGCTCGATGTTCTGCGTGTAGCTGCCGAGCTGGCTGGCGGGGAAGTGCTGCGCTTCGATGCGCCCGCCGCTCTTCTCGTTGAGGATCTTGGTCCAGGATTCGAACGCCATCGTCAGCGGCGAGCCGATCGCTTCGGAATGGCCCATGCGGCAGACGAATTTCTGCTGGGCGCGCAGGACGGCCGGAGCCGCGATCGCCGAAAACCCTGCCGCGGCAGTACCTGCCACGAGCAACGAACGGCGCGAAATTCCCTTGGTCAGCATGCTCCCCCCTTGTGAATCCATCCGGGACGTTCCCGGCGGTTTTCTTGATTGGCGCACGATGAATGCGTAATCGATTGCCGTCAATATAAATATGTATTCTCAAAATACTAATATATATCAAATATTTAATTCGGACAAACGTTTGCGCAATCTCGATGTTGCACGATCACACTCCACACAGAATAATGCCAATATGCGGCGTAAGCGAGCCTGTTGACGGCGCGGCATCCGGACAAGCCGGCTTGTCGCCTGCGGCATTTTGTGCAAACGATTGCGCGAACGGACCGGGGAATGCATGGCACGCCAGATGAAGATGAAGGACCTCGCGCAAGCACTCGGCCTTTCCGTCGCGACTGTTTCCCGCGCCCTCGCCGGCTCCCCGCGCATCAGCGAGAAAACCCGCGCGCGCGTGCGCGCTGCCGCCGAGCGGCATGGCTACGTCATCGACCTGGCCGCCCGCACGATGCGCAGCGGCACCAGTTCGATCGTCGGGCTGCTTCTTCCCGACATCGAGAACGACTTCTATTCGACCGCCGCCAAGGCGATCGCCGACTGCTGCCAGGAGCGGGGTGCCCAGCTCGTCCTCGCGGTGACCGACGACAACGCCGACCTGGAACTGCACCACCTGCGTAACCTGCGCTCCGCACGCGCGCTTGGCGTGATCATGATCCCGTCGATCTCGCCGGCACCCGAGACGCGGCGGCTGATGCGCTCGACGCCGCACATCCAGTTCGTCCGGAGCGATCCGAACGTCGAGTCCGACTGGTTCGGCATCGACGACGCGCAGGCGATGCGGCTCGCCGCCGAGCACCTGATCGGGCTCGGCCACCGGCGGATCGCGTATGTCGGCTCGACGCTGGAAATTTCCACGGGCCGGGCCCGGCTCGGCGGCTTCCGCCGGACCCTTGAGGATGCCGGGATCGCGGTCGACGAGGCGCTCGTCCACGCGGGAAGCTGCGATGCCGAATTCGGCTATGCCGCGATGGATGCCATCCTGTCGTCGGGTGCACGGCCGACGGCCGTGGTGACGGCGGGTGCGCGGATCTGCGTGGGTGCCTACGACTGCATCCGCCAGCGCGGCATCGACGTGCCCGGCGAGATGTCGTTCGTCGGCTTCAGCGACGGACCGATGCTGCGCTGGTGCGGCCAGGGAATCACGACCCTGTCGCTGCCGGTCCGCGAACTGGCGCTCGTGACGACCGACCACCTGTTCCGCAAGGTCAACGACGCACGCCGCAAGAGCGAGGCGCCATGCAAGGTCATGCTCCTGTCCACGCTCGTGCCGCGCAGTTCGACCGCCGCACCGCCGGCCGATGCGGCACGCCAGCGGTCGCGGCCCGATCCGGCCCTGGTCCTCGCTTCGAAATAGGCGGTTCTTCGCCGTCCGGCGCGCACGCGCGGAAGCGATTGCTTCGCGCGGGCAACATTCTATTGTGTGGCGTCGACACGCTATGAATCGCCGGCCACGCGCCAACGGACCGGCAACATCCCGACGGAGGAAGCCTTGAAGCGCCCGCTACGGTCCCGCCAGTGGTTCAACAATCCCGAGAACCCCGGCATGACCGCTCTCTATCTCGAGCGGTATCTCAATTTCGGCATGACGCTCGACGAGCTCAAGTCGGGCAAGCCGATCATCGGCATCGCGCAAACGGGCTCGGACCTGTCGCCGTGCAACCGCCACCATCTCGAACTCGCCAAGCGCGTGCGCGAGGGCATCCTCGCGGCCGGCGGCGTGTGCTTCGAATTCCCGTGCCATCCGATCCAGGAAACCGGCAAGCGCCCGACCGCGAATCTCGACCGGAACCTGTCGTACCTGTCGCTGGTCGAGGTGCTGTTCGGCTATCCGATCGACGGCGTCGTGCTGACGACGGGCTGCGACAAGACCACGCCTGCCCTGCTGATGGCGGCCGCCACCGTCAACATCCCGGCGATCGGCCTCAATGTCGGGCCGATGCTGAACGGCTGGAACGGCAAGGAACGCGTGGGCTCCGGCATGGTCGTCTGGAAGGCGCGCGAGCGCCACGCCGCGGGCGACATCACCTATGAGCAGTTCATCGACATCGTCAGCTCGTCCGCCCCGTCGAACGGACACTGCAACACGATGGGCACCGCCTCGACGATGAACTCGCTTTCCGAAGCGCTCGGCATGTGCCTGCCCGGCTCGGCGGCGATCCCCGCCCCCTATCGCGAACGCGGCCAGATCGCCTACGAGACCGGCCGGCGCATCGTCGCGATGGTCGCCGAGGACCTGAAGCCATCCGACATCATGACGCGCGAGGCGTTCGAGAACGCGATCGTCGCCAATACGGCGATCGGCGGCTCGACCAACGCGCCCGTCCACATCAACGCGATCGCCAAGCACATGGGCGTCAAGCTCGACGTCGCCGACTGGGAGAAGCACGGCTTCGACATCCCGCTGCTCGTCAACCTGCAGCCGGCGGGCGAGTATCTGGCCGAAGAGTATTACCGCGCGGGCGGCCTGCCCGCGGTGATCGCCGAGCTGATGAAGCACGGCAAGATCCACGAGAAGGCGATGACGGTTTCCGGCAGGACCATCGGCGAGAACTGCAAGGGCGCCAAGTCCGGCGATCCCGACGTGATCCGCAGCTGGGACAACCCGCTGCGCAAGAATGCTGGCTTCCTGAACCTCAAGGGCACGCTCTTCGACAGCGCCATCATGAAGACGAGCGTGATCTCGAAGGAATTCCAGGACCGCTATCTTTCGAACCCGAAGGACCCCAACGCCTTCGAAGGCAAGGTCGCCGTGTTCGAAGGGCCGGAGGATTATCACCATCGCCTCGACGATCCGTCCCTCGGCATCGACGAGCACACGATCCTGATCATTCGCGGTGTCGGCCCCATCGGCTATCCGGGTGCGGCCGAGGTCGTGAACATGCAGCCGCCGGCAGCGCTCATCAAACGCGGCGTGCTGTCGCTGCCGTGCATCGGCGACGGGCGACAGTCGGGCACGTCCGGCACGCCTTCGATCCTCAACGCCTCGCCCGAAGCGGCGGCGGGCGGCGGCCTCGCGATCCTCAGGACCGGCGACCGCATCCGCATCGATCTCAACAAGCGCAGCGCCGACATCCTGCTGCCGCCCGAAGAGATAAAGAAGCGGCACGCCGAGCTGGCGGCTAAGGGCGGGTTCCCCTATCCGGCCAGCCAGACGCCGTGGCAGGAGATCCAGCGCTCGATGGTCGACCAGCTTTCCGAAGGCATGACGCTGAAGCCGGCGGTCAAATACCAGAAGATCGCCCAGACCTCCGGCACGCCACGCGACAACCACTAATATCGGCACCAATACTGGCACGCCCCTTGCGTCGTTCTCCCGATCCTCACCGACCGGGAGAACGACGATGGCCACGATTTACAAGTTCGAGCGCCGGACGTTCCTGAAATCCGCGGCGGCAGGTGCCGCTTTTTCGGGCCTCGCGGCTCCCCACGTGTTCGCGCAGGGCGCCCAGGTACCGGTGCGCTTCACGCTGAACCTGCCGCGCAACGGCACCAATTCGCCCTTCATCCACGCGATGGAGAAGGGCTACTACGCGCAGGAAGGCATCCGCATCGTCTCGATGGATCCGGCCGCCGGCGCCGACGCCATGCAGCGCGTGGCGTCCGACACCTACGATCTCGGCTTTGGCGACCTTCCGGCCCTCGCCGAATGGTACCTGAAGAACCCCGACTCCACGCCACTCGCGATCTTCAATGTCTACCGCTCGACGCCCGCCGCGATCGTGTCGTGGAAGAGTGCGAAAATCGAAAAGCCGGCCGATCTCGTCGGCCGCACCGTCGGCGGTCCGCTGACCGATAACGCGTTCCGCCTGTTCCCGGTGTTCTTCCGTGCCAACGGGCTCGATCCGGCCGGCGTCAGGTTCAACAACGTGGATCTGCGCCTGCGCGAAGCGGTGTTCATGCGCAAGGAAGTGGACGCGGTCACGGGCTTCGATTCGACCGTGTGGCTCAACCTGCGCGGCCTCGGCGTGAAGTTCGAGGACATCTCGATCATGCTCTATTCGAAGCACGGGCTCGATCTCTACTCGAACTCCGTGATCGTCAGCCGGAAATTCCTGCGCGAGAACGAAGCGATGCTGCCCGGCTTCCTGCGCGCCACGATGAAGGGCTGGCGCGATGCGGCCGCCGATCCGGCGGCGGTGACCGAGTCGCTGTTCAAGGCCGACGGGCTCGTCAACAGGGACATCGAGCGCGACCGCCTAAAATGGATTCTCGAGAACCAGGTGATGGGTCCGGAGACGGCGAAATCCGGTCTCGGCCAGATCGAGATTCCGCGGCTGCAGAAATCGATCGAGTTGCTGGCCAGGGGTCTCGAGCTTCCCGGCGTGGTCGCCCCCGACAGGATCTGGAGCGACAAGTATCTTCCCGCGCTGGACCAGCGGAGGATCTAGACCGGAACCAGCGGCCGGAACGGGCCCTCGGGGGCGAGCGCCGCGATCGCGTCGCCCGCGCGCACCTCGCCGCCTTCGCGCACGATCGCCATGATGCCGGCCTTGCGCACCAAGGCACCGCCCGCATCGCGGTCGAGGACCGCCTGCATCAATCCGGGGCGGAATTCGTCGAGCTGCCTGCACGGATTGCGCAGGCCCGTCACTTCGAGCCGCACGCGGCCGCCGATCTCCAGCACCGTGCCGGTCGAAAGGCCGAGCAGGTCGAGCCCGCGCGTCGTAACGTTCTCGCCGATGTCGCCGGGCGCGATCTCGAAGCCGCGACCGCGCAGCTCGTCGAACAGTTCGGCGTGGATCAGGTGGACCTGGCGCAAGTTCGGGAGCGTCGGGTCGCGCGCCACGCGGCTGCGGTGCCTGACCGTGATGCCGCGATGCGCGTCGCCGACAACGCCCTCGCCGGCGATCAGCCGGATCGACGCGCAGACGTCCTTGGAAAAGCGGTGTGTGGCGCGGCACGCCACCGCGATGACCCATCCCTGCATGGCGCCAGCATAGCCGCGAAGTTGGCGGAACCGGCGATCTTCGCTAGACTTGCCGGAACAAGGCCGCAATCGGGCCGTTCAAGGGGAGTGCAGCCGCCGTGGAGTCCGTCACCAAGCCCGCCGAGCCGACGGTATCGCCGCTCAAGTTCCTCTCCCTCGCCTTCTCGCCGCGTTACATCGTCTACACGCTGAGCCTTGTCGCCACGCTCGTTTTCGCGGTCGCGAGCCTGCGCGATACCTGGTTCCTGATTCCCTTCGCCGTCGCGGCGTTCCTGGCGCTCGTCGGCACGCGCGACATCCTGCAGACCCAGCGTAGCCTGCTGCGCAACTATCCCATCGCCGCGCACATCCGCTTCCTGCTGGAGGAGATCCGCCCGGAGATCCGCCAGTACTTCCTCGAGAGCGATCTCGACGGCATGCCGTTCAACCGCAACAAGCGGTCGATCGTGTACCAGCGCGCCAAATCCGATCTCGACAAGCGGCCGTTCGGCACGATGAACGACGTCTATGCCACGGGGTTCGAATGGATGAACCATTCGCTCGCACCCAAGCACCATCAGGGCGAGCCGTTCCGCATCCTTATCGGCGGGCCGGACTGCCGGCAGCCCTATTCCTGCTCGGTCTTCAACATCTCGGCGATGAGTTTCGGCGCGCTGTCCGCCAACGCGATCCGCGCGCTCAACAAGGGGGCGGCCCTCGGCGGCTTCGCCCACGACACCGGCGAGGGCGGCTTCAGCCAGTATCACCAGGAGTTCGGCGGCGACATCATTTGGGAGATCGGCAGCGGCTATTTCGGCTGCCGCAACGCGGACGGCAGCTTCTCGCCCGAGCGCTTCGCGGCACAGGTCAAGGCGCCGCAGGTCAAGATGGTCGAGATCAAGCTGAGCCAGGGCGCCAAGCCGGGCCATGGCGGCGTGCTTCCCGGCCCGAAGGTGTCGGCCGAGATCGCCGCCGCGCGCGGCGTGCCGCAGGGCGTGGACTGCGTTTCGCCCGCTTCCCATCCGGCATTCTCGACGCCGCTGGGCCTCGTCCAGTTCATCAAGCAGCTGCGCGACCTGTCGGACGGCAAGCCGGTCGGCTTCAAGCTCTGCATCGGCCATCCCACGGAGTTCCTCGGCATCTGCAAGGCGATGCTGCAGACCGGCATCTATCCCGACTTCATCGTCGTCGACGGATCGGAAGGCGGGACGGGTGCCGCGCCGCTGGAGTTCCTCGACCATATCGGCACGCCGCTGCGCGACGGGCTGGTGTTCGTCCACAACACGCTGGTGGGGCTCGGCATCCGCGAGCGCATCAAGATCGGCGCCGGCGGCAAGATCACGTCGGCCTTCGACATGGCCCGCGTGATGGCGCTGGGTGCCGACTGGTGCAATGCCGCGCGCGGCTTCATGTTCGCGGTCGGCTGCATCCAATCGCTGAGCTGCCACACCGACACTTGCCCGACCGGCGTGGCCACGCAGGACAAGTCGCGCCAGCGCGCCCTCGTCGTGCCCGACAAGGCCCAGCGCGTGGCGCAGTTCCACAAATCGACCGTCACGGCGCTGGCCGAGGTGATCGCCGCGGCGGGCCTCTCCCACCCGAGCGAACTCAGGCCCCACCACATCTCCCGCCGCCTCGGGCCCGAGCAGTGTGCCACGTTCGCCGAGGTCTACCGCTTCGTGAAGCCGGGCGAGATCCTCGACGGAACCGACCATCCCGCCTTCGCGACGAGCTGGCCGGCGGCGCGCGCCGAATCGTTCTGAAACG
>JBIKWI010000218.1:0-5122 GCA_044356395.1 Tagaea sp.
CTGAAGCGTCACCGCGGAAACCTGCGTGCGGCCCTCGCCGGGGGCCTGCCATGATTTCGGCAGGAATCGGCAAGGTCTTCGCGATCGGCGTCATCAGCGGCACGTCGATGGACGGGATCGACGTCGCATGTCTGAAGACCGACGGCGAGCGCGTCGAGCGCACCGGCATCGGCCGGTCCTATCCCTATCCTGCCGCGCTGCGCGCCGAACTTCTCGATTTCCTGCGCGATCCGGCGGTGGCCGAGCGCGATCCGCTGGCCGGACTGGAAGCGCGCGTGACCGACGCCCATGTCGCCGCCGTCGAGGCGCTGATCGCCGATTTCGCCATCGACCGGCACCACGTGTCGGTCGTCGGGATGCACGGACAGACCGTCTGGCATCGGCCGGAACGCCGCTTCACCCGCCAGCTCTGCGACGGGCCGCGCGCGGCGCGTGCGCTGGGGATCGACGTGGTCACGCGCTTTCGCGATGCCGACGTGGCGGCGGGCGGGCAGGGGGCCCCGTTCGCACCGCTCTATCACCGCGCGCTTGCCGCCGATCTCGCCAAGCCCGTGATGGTCCTCAATCTCGGCGGGGTGGGCAACGTCACCTATGTCGATAGCGACGCGACGGTCGCGTTCGACACCGGCCCGGCATCCGCACTGCTCGACGATTTCGTACGCCGCCGGCGCGGCCAGCCCTTCGACGAGGGCGGCCGGCTTGCCGCGTCGGGCCGGGTCGACGAAGGCGTTCTCGCGGCGCTGATGGCCAATCCGTTCTTTGCCGCACGGCCGCCGAAATCGCTCGACCGCAACGATTTCCACGCGCGCGCGAAGATCGTCGACGCGCTCGGCGATGCCGACGGTGCCGCCACGCTTGCCGCCTTCACGATCGAGTCGGCCGCCGCCGCCCTCGCGCACGTTCCGGCAGCCCCCGGGCGCTGGCTCGTCACCGGCGGCGGGCGGCTCAACGCCGTGTTCATGGAAGGGCTTGCCCGCCGGCTGGGCGTGCCGGTCGATCCGGTCGAGGCGGTGGGCTGGAACGGCGACGATCTCGAGGCGGAGCTCTTCGCCTTTCTCGCCGTGCGTTCGCTGCGCGGCCTGCCGCTCAGCCTTCCCACCACGACGGGCGTTCCGCATCCGATGCCCGGCGGCACGCTGTCGCGCGCCGCCTGAGCGTTCAAAGGGATGGACGGGCTCGGGCCCGACTGTCTAAGTTCCGCGCCTTGGAGCGCAGGAACACATGATTCGCCTCGACGGCATCAGCAAGCAGAACGGCCAGCAGCTTCTCTTCATCGAGGCATCGGCGGCCCTCCTCAAGGGCGAGAAGGTCGGTCTCGTCGGCCCCAACGGGGCCGGCAAGACGACGATCTTCCGCATGATCGCCGGGCGCGAGCAGCCCGACGAGGGGCAGGTCTCCACCGATCGCGGCATCTCCATCGGCTATTTCAGCCAGGACGTGGGCGAGATGTCGGGCCGCAGCGCCGTCGCCGAAGTGATGGACGGGGCCGGTGCCGTGAGCGTCGTGGCCGCGGAAATGAAGGCGCTCGAGGCCCGCATGGCCGATCCCGACGCGGCGGATTTCGACGAGGTCCTCGAACGCTTCGGCGAGGTGCAGGCCCGCTTCGAGGAACTGGGCGGCTATGCGCTGGAAAGCCGGGCGCGCGAGACGCTCGCCGGCCTCAGCTTCAGCCAGGAGATGATGGACGGCGACGTCGGCGCGCTGTCGGGCGGCTGGAAGATGCGCGTGGCGCTCGCCCGCATCCTGCTGATGCGCCCGGACGTGATGCTGCTCGACGAACCGAGCAACCATCTGGATCTGGAAAGCCTGATCTGGCTCGAGGCGTTCCTCAAGGGCTACAACGGCGCCCTGATGATGACCTCGCACGACCGCGAGTTCATGAACCGCATCGTCACGAAGGTCGTCGAGATCGACGGCGGCACGCTGACGACCTACTCGGGCAACTACGAGTTCTACGAGATGCAGCGCGCGCAGAACGAGAAGCAGCAGCAGGCCCAGTTCGAGCGCCAGCAGGCCATGCTCGCCAAGGAGATCAAGTTCATCGAGCGGTTCAAGGCGCGCGCCTCGCACGCCGCCCAGGTGCAGAGCCGCGTCAAGAAGCTCGAGAAGATCGACCGGGTCGAGCCGCCCAAGCGCCGCCAGACCGTCTCGTTCGAGTTCATGCCCGCGCCGCGCTCGGGCGACGACGTGGTGAGCCTGCGAAACGTGCACAAGCGCTACGGCGACCGGATCATCTACGAAGCGCTCGACCATACGGTCCGCCGGCGGGAGCGCTGCTGCGTGCTCGGCGTCAACGGGGCGGGCAAGTCCACGCTGCTGAAGCTCGTCGCAGGCGCCACGAAGCCCGACGAGGGGAGCGTGACGCTCGGCGGCAGCGTCAAGATGGGCTATTTCGCGCAGCACGCGATGGACCTGCTGGACGGCGACCGCACGGTCTTCGAATCGCTGGAAGACTCGTTCCCGCGCGCGGGCCAGGGATCGCTGCGCACGCTGGCGGGCTGCTTCGGCTTTTCCGGCGACGAGGTGGAGAAGAAGTGCCGCGTGCTGTCGGGCGGCGAGAAGGCGCGGCTGGTCATGGCGAAGATGCTCTACGATCCGCCGAACTTCCTGGTGCTCGACGAGCCGACCAACCACCTCGACATGGCGACCAAGGAGATGCTGATCGCCGCCCTTTCGGACTACGAGGGCACGATGCTGTTCGTCTCGCACGACCGGCGGTTCCTCGCCGCCCTTTCCAACCGCGTCCTCGAACTGACGCCCGAAGGCATCCACCGCTACGACGGCGGCTACACCGAGTACGTGGCCCGCACCGGGCAGGAAGCGCCCGGCCTGCACCATTGAGCTCCGGCATCGTCCGGCAAGGAAAGCGATCGACGTCAAGAAGGGCATGAAGAAGGGATTGGCTCAGTACGGTGACGCGGGGTTCTCGCTGTTCCTGCGCAAGACGTTCATCAAGGCGATGGGCTACTCGGACGGCGCCCGTCGAGCGATACGAAGATAGACAAGCGAGCCTGAGGGAGCTGGCGACCCGTTACGGCATCAGTCCCGAGACGGTAGCTAAGTGCGCGGGCGCGGCGACGCGTCCAATCGGCAGACGGGCCCCTTGACCACCCCGATCGACGGTTCCTGACGCGGACCTCGCTGCATTTCTGTTTCCGGCGGCATGGCGTCTCACGACTACCGGACATCGACGGCGACAGGCGTCTGGTTCAGCCTCGAACCACAAGCATGTCGAGGCGCAGAATGTCCAACAAAGTCTCGGCAACGCTTCCGAGAACAAGATTGGCGATGCCGGTACGACCGTACGTTCCCATCACGACGAGATCCGGATCGAGCTTCGAAATCTGCTCGGGCAGCACATTGACGGCTATCCCGTCCTTGAAGTGGATGATCGGGCTCTCGCCCGATTCAGACACGCTGCGGCCGACCGCCAAGAACTTTGCCGTCACCATGTCGACGACTTGCTGCCGCTGTTTTGCCAAAGAAGCGGAGCGCAGTTCGTCAGAAGCGAGACCTTCAGATGCCGGCTCCGTCACGTGGATGATGCTGATCTTCGCGTCCGGAAACGCGCGTAGCACAAAATCCAGTGCCGCTCGTGACGGCTCTGCAAGATCAATAGCCACGGTGATCCGGACATACGGACGTCTGGCGCGCGTCTTCACCACCAACACCGGACTGTTTGCACGGCGGACAACCTTGTCGATCGTCGTCCCTCTTACCATCCCGACCAGCGACTTATCGTGAGTCAATCCGAGGACGATGAGGTCGGCTCGAAAGGCTTGTGCTTCTTCCGTAATTGCGGTCTCCGCGCTGCCATGCACGACGTTGATGGAGACATCACTGAACTTGTCGAGGTCGCTTTCGCGGGCTTCGCGCTCCAAATAGGACTCGGCGTCGCGGATTGCCGAGTTCAAATACTCTTGGGCAAGGCCCGGAGTTTCAACCGAATGGATAAGCCGAACGACTGCTCGATTCTGTTCGGCGAGAATCACGGCGCGGTCGAACGCGCGATCCGCGTGGGGGGTGAGGTCTGATGCGATGAGGATCCGATGGAACCCGCCCGCCGCGTTTCCCGACGCCCGATTTTGTTCCGCACTCATCTAGCGAAGCTCTCCCTGCTAAAACGCATCAATATGTACAGCGGTCGTTTGTTATTGCTCGCGATCTGGGGTTGCCGTTTCGTTATTCACGTTAAGTCGCAATTTAGCCACATCGCTTTGATCTAAATCACCGCACAAGAGAGCGCTTTGTGGGATTTGTATCTACCACGTTTCCGGAGGATCAGCGACATGCCCGCATCCAGAATGAAGGCTGCCGTTTTCGTCGAGCCAGGGCGCATCGCCCTCGAGAGTCGACCTGTTCCGAAGGTTGGGCCTCTCGACGCACTTGTCCGCATAACTACGACGACGATATGTGGAACCGACGTTCATATCTTGAAAGGCGAGTATCCGGTCAGGCGCGGTTTGATCGTTGGACACGAGCCAGTCGGCATCATCGAAAAGCTTGGATCCGCGGTCACAGGATATCGAGAGGGTCAGCGCGTCATTGCCGGAGCGATTACGCCCTCTGGTCATTCGAACGCGTCACTTTCAGGGTATCATGCCCAATGCGGCTGCGGCACCGCCCACGGCTGGAAGCCGCTCGGCGGGTGGAGATTCGGAAATACGATCGACGGCTCGCAGGCGGAGTTTCTGCTGGTGCCCGATGCGATGGCGAACCTTTCGCCGGTCCCGGACGGCCTGACTGACGAGCAGGTCCTCATGTGTCCGGATATCATGTCGACTGGACTCGGCGGGGCGGAGTCCGGCGGTATACGTATCGGGGACACGGTAGCGATCTTTGCCCAGGGGCCGATCGGTCTTTGCGCAACAGCGGGCGCAAAACTAATGGGTGCGACGACGATCATCGGTGTCGAATCCATTCCCGCTCGGATTGCCATGGCGAAGAGCATGGGCGCAGATCATGTCGTCGATTTTTCGCGTACCGATCCGGTCAGTGAGATCCTGAAGATAACGGATGGCCGCGGCGTCGATGTCGCGATCGAGGCGCTGGGGCTTCCTGAGACATTCGAGGCGGCCCTCCGCGTCTTGCGGCCCGGCGGCACATTGTCGTCGCTTGGCGT
>JBIKWI010000069.1:0-17282 GCA_044356395.1 Tagaea sp.
CGAACATCTCGGCCACCGCACAGGCACCCCAGCCGAGCGTCCAGACGACGGCGACGGTCGTCGGGCCGCCCGTTCCGGCGACACCCGCCGCCGCACAGGCACAGGCACCGACGCAGGCACAGACGGCCCCGCAGGCCCAGACGGCACCGCCCGCCGCCACCCAGCAGACACTGCAGACCGGTGCGAGCGTGCAGGTCCGCGTCCTGCCCGACGCCCCGCAGACGACCGCCCAGCAGGCGGCGACGCAGACTGCCCCGCCCGTTTCCACCCGCTCGCAGTTCGTCGAAACGCTGACCGCCCGCGTGGTCGCGCACACGCCCGGCGGCCAGACGGTCGTCGACAGCAGCGTCGGCCGGCTTGCCATGACATGGCCTGCCGGCGTGCCGCGCCCGGCGGAAGGTGCACGGCTTGCCCTTGAAGTGACGATGCCGCTTCCGGTGCGCAACGCCGCCGCCGAGCCCGCGATCCGCAGCAGCGTCCCGCTCGCGCGCGACTGGCCCAATCTCAAGGATGCGCTCAAGGAACTCGCGACGGCCGATCCGGCCCTCGCGCGCCGCGTCATGGACGAAGGTCTGCCGCGCCCCGGTCCGCGCCTTGCCGTGCAGGTCATGTCGTATCTCGCGACCGACCGGACCGACGCGCGCAGCCTGCTGGGCGAGAACGTCGCGGGCGCGCTCGACCGGGCCGGGCACGGCGACCTGCTGCAACGCCTCGATTCCGACCTTCGCGAGATGCAGCGCCAGGCCAACGCGTCGAACGACTGGCGCGCGGTCTACGTGCCGGTCTACGACGGGCGCGACATACGGCAGATGCGAATCTTCTCGCGCCGCGAGGGCGAAGGCGGCAAGCGCGAGCGCGAGAGCAAGCGCTTCATCGTCGAGCTCGATTTCAGCGAACTGGGCGAGGTGCAGATCGATGGGTTGATGCGCAAGCCGCGGCTCGAGCTGATGCTGCGCACCCACAAGGAGATTCCGCGCGACATGCGCGACGAGCTGGAAGTCGTGTTCCTCGACGGCTGCACGCTCGTCGGGCTTGCCGGCAAGATCTATTTCCAGGCGACCGACCGTTTCCCGGTGTCGCCGCTCGACGACATCGCCCGCCGGGAACGCGGCGTCATCGCCTGAATTCAGACGTACTTCTCGCCGCGCATCACCGCCACGTCGCTCACCCAGGCGATGGTCGCATGGTGCGGGAAGTAGTGTCCGGCCAGACGTTCGAAAATGCGGTCGGCGACGGAAGCGCTCACGACCGTCTCGATCCGCAGGTTGACCTCGCCGACCCGTCCCGCGCGCTTGCCGCGCGAACCCTCGCCACGCGCTTCGCTTGCGGTGTAGCCCGAAGCGCCGAGCGCGCGGATGTCGTCGATCAGCCGTTGGGCGATCGCTTCCTCGGCAACGATCGTCACCAGCTTCAGGGTTGCGGCCATCGTCCTAGCTCCCCGCGAGATGCCGGGCGAAAGCCGCGTAGAGCGGCAGCCCGACGATCAGGTTGAACGGAAAGGTTATCGCAAGCGACGCCGTCAGATAGAAGCCGGGATTGGCCTCCGGCAGCGCCACCCGCACGGCGGCCGGCGCCGCGATATACGAAGCGCTTGCGGCAAGCACCCCCAGCACGGTGGCCCCGCCCGTCGAAAGCCCGACGGCATGCCCGAGCCAGACGCCCGCAAGCCCGTGCAGGACCGGCATCGCGATCGCGAACGCGACGAGGAAGCGGCCGACCTGGCGGAAGTCCGCCATGCGGCGCGCGGCCACCATGCCCATGTCGAGCAGGAACAGGCACAGCACGCCCTGGAACGGATCGACGAAAAACGGCGCGACGGCGCGCACGCCCGCCGGCCCGGCAAGAAACCCGATCGCGAGGCCGCCGACAAGCAGCACGATGCTCTTGCCGGCGAGGACCTCGGGCACCGCCCGCCGCCAGTCGCCCTGTCCCGTTCCGCCCGCGCGCGCAAGAACGAGCGCCACGACGATGGCGGGAACCTCCATCGCCGCGAGGACCGCCGGCATGAAGCCTTCGGCGGGGCTGCCGATCGCCTGCACGTAGGAAACCGCCGCGATGAACGTGACCGCGGAGACGGATCCGTAATGCGCGGCTATCGCGGCGGCGTTGACGACGTCGAACCGGCCGGGACCGCGCAGGATCGCGAACGACCAGAGCGGGATCGCGATCCCGAGCGCCACGCCGGCCGCCATGGCGCCGGCGACCTGCGCGAGGGACGTGGTCGCGAGCGCTGCACCGCCCTTCAGCCCGATGGCGAAGAGAAGATAGATCGACATCGCCGAATAGATCTGGTCGGGAAAGCGCAGGTCGCTGCGCACGAGATGGGCGACGATCCCCAGCACGAACGACAGGACGACCGGCGACAGGATGCCGTTGCGAAGGATGTCGGACAGTTCCACGACGCGGCATATAGACGCCCGCGACGCCGAATTCACGCGGAAAATGCGGACGGTTTAGCGGCCCCCGGATGTTGAATCATCGGATGCCGGCAAAGAAAACGGGGCGGAAGGTTTCCCTTCCGCCCCGCTCCGTTCTTTCGACCCTGGAAGGCCGGACTTCGATCAGAAGTCCATGCCGCCCATGCCGCCCATTCCGCCGCCGCCACCGCCGCCGCCCATGGGCGCCTCGTCCTTCTTCGGACGTTCGGCGATCATGGCTTCGGTGGTGATCAGCAGGGCCGCGACCGAAGCCGCATCCTGCAGGGCGAGACGCACGACCTTGGTCGGGTCGATGACGCCGTCCTTGATCATGTCGACATACTCGCCGGTCTGGGCGTTGAAGCCCATCTTCTCGTTCTTGCCTTCGAGAAGCTTGCCGACCACGAGCGAGCCGTCAGCGCCGGCATTCTCGGCGATCTGGCGTGCCGGGGCCTGCAGGGCCTTGCGCACGATGTCGATGCCGACCTGCTGGTCGTGGTTGGCGACCTTGATGCCTTCCAGCACGCGCGTGCCGTAAAGCAGGGCCGTACCGCCGCCCAGGACGATGCCTTCCTCGACCGCGGCCTTGGTGGCATGCATCGCGTCGTCAACGCGATCCTTGCGCTCCTTGACCTCGACCTCGGTCGCACCGCCGACGCGGATGATGGCGACGCCGCCGGCGAGCTTGGCCAGACGCTCCTGCAGCTTCTCGCGGTCGTAGTCCGAGGTGGTTTCCTCGACCTGCGCCTTGATCTGCGCGCAACGCGCCTCGATGTCCTTCTTCTTGCCCGAGCCGTCGACGATCGTGGTGTTGTCCTTGTCGATCGTCACGCGCTTGGCGCGGCCGAGCATGTCGAGCGTGACGCTCTCCAGCTTGATGCCGAGGTCTTCCGAGATGACCTGACCGTTGGTCAGGATCGCGATGTCCTCGAGCATCGACTTGCGGCGGTCGCCGAAGCCCGGCGCCTTGACGGCCGAAACCTTAAGGCCGCCGCGCAGCTTGTTGACGACGAGCGTGGCCAGAGCCTCGCCCTCGACTTCCTCGGCGATGATCAGCAGCGGCTTGCCGGTCTGGACCACGGCCTCGAGAACCGGCAGCAGCGGCTGCAGGCTGGCGAGCTTCTTCTCGTGGATCAGGATGTACGGCGATTCGAGTTCGCAGATCATCTTCTCGGCGTTGGTGATGAAGTACGGCGAGAGGTAACCGCGGTCGAACTGCATGCCCTCGACGACGTCGAGTTCGGTCTCGAGGCTCTTGGCCTCCTCGACCGTGATCACGCCCTCGTTGCCGACGCGCTGCATGGCCTTGGCGATCATCTCGCCGATGTCGCGCTCGCCGTTGGCCGAGATCGTCCCGACCTGGGCGACTTCGTCCGACGTCGAGATCTTCTTCGAGCGCTTCTTGAGGTCCGCGACGACCTTCTCGACCGCGAGGTCGATGCCGCGGCGCAGGTCCATCGGGTTCATGCCCGCGGCCACGGCCTTGGCGCCTTCGCGCACGATCGCCTGGGCGAGAACGGTCGCCGTCGTCGTGCCGTCGCCGGCCAGATCGCCGGTCTTGACCGCGACTTCGCGCACCATCTGGGCGCCCATGTTCTCGAACTTGTCGGCAAGCTCGATTTCCTTGGCGACCGTCACACCGTCCTTGGTGATGCGCGGCGCGCCGAAGGCCTTGTCGATGACCACGTTGCGGCCCTTGGGGCCCAGCGTGACCTTGACCGCGTCGGCGAGAATGTCGACGCCGCGCAGCATGCGCGCGCGCGCATCGCCACCGAATTTAACGTCTTTGGCTGCCATGTGATTTTTCCTTTTCGAATTTCAGATGCGTTCGACGAAACCGGATCCGGTCTTCAGTCGATCACGCCCAGGATGTCGGATTCCTTCATGATGAGGAGATCCTTCCCGTCGATCTTCACTTCCGTGCCCGACCACTTGCCGAACAGGATCTTGTCGCCGGCCTTCACGCCCATGGGCTGAAGCTTGCCGTCTTCGGTGCGCGCACCGGGACCGGCGGCGATCACCTTGCCCTGCTGGGGCTTTTCCTTGGCGGTATCGGGAATGATGATCCCGCCCTTGGTCTTGTTTTCTTGGTCGAGCGCTTCGACCAGGACTCGGTCGTTCAACGGCCGGAACTTCATGGATAGTCTCCTGCGGAGTCATACGGGTCAGTGCGCCGGGAGCGTTGCTAGCAGTCTCCCGGGGCGAGTGCCAGCTTTCTAGCCCCCTGCCCCGGGCAAGTCAATTCAAAGAAAAATGTTTATTTTACAAATGTTTGGATTCACTCGACCCGACGAGCCAGTGTCACGAACTCGCGCCCCTTCATCGGCTGGGCCTTCGGGAACAGGATCGTGCAGCGCGGATAGGGGGCGCGGATTTCGGTCGGTCCGTCGCGGGCAATGAGCGCCCCCTCCCCGACTTCCTCGAACCCGACGAACGGGGCGGCGAACGAAAGCTCGTCGGTCTTGGCGACGTATACCTCCGTGATCTCGTAGGTGCCCGGCTTCGCCGCCGGCACCTTCGGCCGCCGGGGTTTCGCCCACCCGGAATCCAGCGCTCCCGTGACAACGAGAAAGTCGAGCAGCGTAGCCTTCGCGACCGCCACGCTTGCCTGCAGGAAATGGGCGCCGCATTCGACGACCAGCGCCGTGCGCCTGCCTGCCGGATCGGCGAACTCGCCGTGCTCGACCAGCGTGCGCCCGTCGAACCCGCCGTCGGCCAGCAGCAGCGAGCGCGGGAAGCGCACGCGCGCGGCAAGGTCCTTCGTGCGCGCGTTCATGGCGCCCACGAAAAACGGCCGGACGGCAAAGGTCGTCGAATGGATGTCGAGCAGGTAGTCCGCCTGCAGCACGAAGGGCAGCAGCTCGCGCGCGCGGTCGGCCTCGCGGGTCTTCTCGCCGGCCAGCCAGTCGTCGCGCCACACGCGGTTCATGTCCCGGTCGAGGAAGCGGCTGTCGAGCGGGCGCGCCGCGTCGAACGTCCGGTAGGCCGCCACGTTCGAGAACGCGAGGATCAGGCTGCCGCGCGCGGGTCGAATTCCCTCCGAAAGCGCCCAGTGCAGGGCCTCGGCGCCACAGAACTCGTTGCCGTGCGTGAGCCCGACGACCATCGCGCACGGCCCGTCGACGCCGCTGTCGAAACGATGGACGAAGGAAGTTCCGGTATTGCCGTTTTCCCAGGCCGACAGGTCGCGCGGCAGGACTTCGATGGGCGGCAGCCTGCGTTCGATCACGGTTCCCGGGCCCGGCGATGGTCGAAACGCGCGCGATCGGCCGGATCGAGGGAAACGACCACGTGCAGCGTGTCGCCTTCGCTGCGGCTCTCGATGACGTGGCCGTGCGCGTGCAGCCAGGCGATCGAAGCACCGTCGCCGAACGGCAGGTCGTACTCGACCGTCTCGCGCGTGGCGGCGAGGCGCCGGTCGATCTCGGCGAGCAGCCGGTCGCAGCCTTCGCCCGAAATCGCCGAGAGCGCCACCGTGTCGGGGTCGCGCGACGCGCGCGCCAGCAGCGCTTCCTGCGCGTCGGCCGGCAGGCGGTCGATCTTGTTCAGGACCTCGACGAACGGATTGTCGGCGTCGGCCGTCCGGCCAAGCTCGGTCAGCACGGTGCGCACGTCGGATGCCTGCGCTTCGGTATCGGGATGCGAGACGTCGTGGACATGCAGGACGAGGTCGGCGGCGAGCACCTCCTCGAGCGTGGCGCGGAAGGCGGCCACGAGATCATGCGGCAGGTCGGAGATGAAGCCCACGGTATCCGACAGGATGATCTTGCGCCCGGACGGCAGCGTCAGGGCGCGCATCGTGGGATCCAGCGTGGCGAACAGCATGTCGGCCGCCAGCACGCGCGCGTGGACGAGGCGGTTGAACAGCGTGGACTTTCCCGCGTTCGTGTAGCCGACGAGGGCGACGACCGGATAGGGCACGCGCTCGCGCGAACGGCGATGCAGCGAGCGGGTGCGCTTGACCTCGTCGAGGTCGTGCTTCAGGCGGATGATCTTGTCGCCGATCATGCGCCGGTCGCTTTCGAGCTGGCTTTCGCCGGGACCGGCAAGGAAGCCGAAGCCGCCACGCTGGCGCTCGAGGTGGGTCCAGGTTCGCACGAGACGGCTCTTCTGGTACGAGAGCTGTGCCAGTTCGACCTGCAGGCGCCCTTCGGCCGTGCGGGCACGCGCGCCGAATATCTCGAGGATCAGGCCCGTGCGGTCGAGGACCTTGACCGCCCATTCCTTCTCCAGATTGCGCTGCTGCACGGGCCCGAGTGCCGCATCCATGACGACGACCGCGATGCGCTCGTCCTGGATGAGCTTCTTGAGGCGCTCGACGCTGCCCTTGCCGACCAGGGTCGACGGGCGCCAGCTCTGCACGCGCACGACCTCGGCCGCGGCGATCGTAAGGTCGATCGCGCGGGCGAGGCCGACCGCTTCCTCGAGCTTGGCCTCGGGCGAGCGGGCCGCGTCGGGCTTGGCGCCCTTGCGGACCGGATGCACGACCAGACAGCGGCCCTCGGTCTTGCGTTCGGCGAAATCGCCGGCTTCCTCGGCGAGCGTCGCGTCGCTCGGCGTGTCGGGCTTCTCTGTCGGGGAACGCCGGCTCAGGCTTCTGCCCCTTCCTTGTCGCCGTCGAACAGCGCGATCGGACCCGTCGGCATCACCGTCGAGATCGCGTGCTTGTAGACGAGCTGGCTATGCCCGTCGCGGCGAAGCAATACGGAGAAATTGTCGAACCACGTCACGATGCCCTGGAGCTTGACGCCGTTGACGAGGAAGATCGTCACCGAGGTCTTGTTCTTCCGGATGTGGTTCAGGAAAACGTCTTGGACGTTTTGCGACTTTTCGGCCGTCATGGCGTCCGTATCCTTTCTTGATTGGACTCCGGACTGGGTTTGCGCAGCACCTGTCCGTGTCGGTTGCCGGTGGACCAAAACCCGTCGCTCGACGCGCCGGGCCGCCACCATGGGGAATATCTAGGTCATTTGCGGTTCGATTGCAGGCCCCGCCACGTATCTAGAAGCTCCGAATGGTTCTGCACATGTATGGCAGGTGGATACCGCATCAGAGCGGCCTGATCCAGTTCATCCTTTCCGAAAAGGACCGGCACGCAGCCAGAGGCATGCGCGGCATGCATATCCAATGCCGTATCGCCAACGAACCAGATCATGGCATTTTGCGGTAATGAAATACCTTCCAAGGCCATTTCGACAGGTGCCGGATCCGGCTTGTCCCGAACGGCATCGGTCGCACCGACGAGCCGGTGGAAGTGCCTCGTCCAGCCCAGCGCCTCGGCCTCGCGGCGCAGGAGCGTGCCTTGCTTGTTCGAGACGACCCCCAGCACCGCATCGCGCGACAGTTCCGCGAGCGTGGCCTCCGCCCCGTCCAGGGCGCGCAACGTCGCCAGATGCTCGGCCTCGAAGGTCCGATAGAAGATGTCCCGCGCGCGCTTCCATTCCTCGCCGAACATCTCGGGAAACGTCTCGCGCAGGGACCGGCGCACGCGCGCGCGCGTCTCCTCGATCGTCCAGGGTTCCATGCCGAATTCGACGAGAGCCGCGTTGAGCGCGGCGCGCACGCTGCCCCAGTTGTCGACCAGCGTGTTGTCCCAGTCGAAAAGGACCGCGAGCGGCCTGCCCGCGCTCACGCGGCCGTGCCGGCCTGAGCCGCCATGTGCCGGAAATAGGCCGCGCGCAGCTTGAGCGCGATCGTCCCCGGCTTGCCGTTGGCGATGGGCGCCTCGTCGAGCTGCGTGACAGGCATGGCGAAGGACGACGCCGACGTGACGAACGCCTCGCGCGCGCGGCGCATCTCCTCCAGCGTGAAGGCGCGTTCTTCGAACGCGATTCCCTCCTGGCGGGCCAGCTCGATGATCGCAAGGCGGGTGATGCCGTTCAGGATCTCGTTCGATGCCGGACGCGTGACGAGCTTGCCGTCGCCGGTGACGATCCACGCGTTCGAGGAACTTCCTTCGGTCACGACGCCCTTCTCGTCGACGAGGATCGCCTCGTAGGCGCCGTTCTCCTTGGCCGCCTGCTTGGCGATGCAGTTGGGCAAAAGCGAGATCGTCTTGATGTCGCAGCGCCCCCAGCGGATATCCGGCACCGTCACCGCCTTGACCCCGTCCTCGGAATAGGCGGCCGGATGCGGCTTTGCATTGCGCGCGGTGACGACGACCTGGGTTTCCGGCGCCTTGGGAAAGGCATGGTCGCGCGGCGCCACGCCGCGCGTGAGCTGCAGGTAGACGATGCCGTCGTTGACGAGATTGCGCCGGATGGTCTCGCGCATGACGATCTTCAGCGCCTCGCGCGACATGGGCATCGCCATGCGCATCTCGCGCAGCGAACGCTCCAGCCGGTCAAGATGCGGGCCGTCGTCGATCATGGTGCCGGCGCGCACCGCGCACACCTCGTAGATGCCGTCGCCGAACTGGTAGCCGCGGTCGTCGATGTGGACGCGGGCGTGTCCGTGCGGGACGTAACGGCCGTTCACGTATGCGATGCGGGACAAGGGGAAACTCCTGCCGGTTTCAGGCGTCGAGCGTGGGGCCGCGCTCGCGGTCGACGCCGTGCACGCCGAGCGCCTTGAGCTTGCGGTGCAGGGCCGAGCGCTCCATGCCGACGAACGCCGCGGTCCGCGAGATGTTTCCGCCGAAGCGGGTGACCTGCGCGATCAGGTACTGGCGCTCGAACAGTTCGCGCGCCTCGCGCAGCGGCAGCCCCATGATCTCGGCCCCGCCGTCGCCGCGCAGGGCCGCGGGAACGGCGGCGCCCAGATCGGGCGGCAGGTTGTCGGCCCGGATCGCCTGCCCGGGGTCGCCCGGCGTCATGATCAGCAGCCACTCGACGACGTTGCGCAGCTGCCGGACGTTGCCGGGCCAGTCGTGCGTCTGCATCGTCGCCAGCGCGTCGTCGGCAAGCATGCGCACGGGCATGCCCGTGGCCTGCGCGGCGCGCTGCATGAAATGCGCGATCAGCGACGGCACGTCCTCGCGCCGCTCCTTGAGCGGCGGCATGCGGATCGGAACGACGTTCAGCCGGTAGAACAGGTCTTCCCGGAAACGGCCTTCCTGCATCTCGCGCATCAGGTCGCGGCTGGAAGACGCGATGACGCGCACGTCGACCTGCACGCGCACCCGCCCGCCGACGCGTTCGAAGCTCTGCTCCTGCAGGACGCGCACGATCTTGCCTTGCGTCTCGAGCGGCATGTCGCCGACCTCGTCGAGATAGAGCGTCCCGTTGTGCGCCTTCTCGAACACGCCGATCTTCGGCAGGGGTGCATCGGGATCGTCGATCGGCGAGCCCGGCTCGATGCCGAACATCTCGATCTCCATCGCGTTGGGGCGCAGGCTCGCGCAGTTGAGCACGACGAACGGGCCGGTCGCCCGGCGCGACAGTGCATGGATGAGCCGCGCTCCGGCTTCCTTGCCCGAACCCGCCGGCCCCTGCAGCAGGACGCGGCTGCCGGTCGGCGCCACGCGTTCGAGCTGCTGGCGGATCTGGTTCATGGCGGCCGAAGCGCCGACGATCTCCGGCGGGCCGCCCGCACGCAGCGTCAGCTCCTCGTTCTCCCGCCGCAGGCGCGCGGACTCCAGTGCGCGCTGGACGATGAGCAGCAGACGGTCCGCCTTGAACGGCTTCTCGATGAAATCGTAGGCGCCGCGACGGATGGCGCCGACCGCCATCTCGATGTTGCCGTGACCGCTGATGATGACGACCGGAAGGTCGGGATGTTCGCGGCGGATGATGTCGAGCACCTCAAGCCCGTCGAGCGCGCTGCCCTGGAGCCACACGTCGAGCACGACGAGGCTGGGCCGGCGCGCACGGATCGCTTCGAGGGCGGACGTGGAATCGCCCGCACCGCGGGTCTGGTGGCCGTCGTCCTCGAGGATGCCGCCGATCAGCATCCGGATGTCGGCCTCGTCGTCGACGATGAGTATGTCGTGCGCCATGATTGTCCGGAGCGTTCCGTTCTCGGCTGCTGGAATTACAGGACCGGCGTTTCCGCGCGTTTCGTGGAATCGTCGGCGGAGATACTATCCGCCCGTGCCTCGGAGGGGAATACCAGCGTCACGACGGCACCGCCGCCCGGTCGGTCGGCAAGAAGCACGGTGCCGCCGTGGTCTTCCATGATCTTCTTCACGATCGCGAGCCCCAGCCCGGTCCCCTTCGCCCGCGTCGTCATGTAGGGCTCGGTCAGGCGATCGCGATCGACCTTGGGAAGTCCCCGCCCGTTGTCCGCGACGCTGACGAGCGTGCGTCCCTGCGCGTCCTGCGAAAGGTCGACCGCTACATGTGGTGGAGGCAGATCGGCGCCTTCCCGGCCTTCGATGGCGTCGAGCGCGTTCTGCAGCAGGTTGGTCAACGCCTGGCCGATCTGGCCTGCGTCCAGACGGAGCAGGACGGCCGCGTCGGGTAAAGTCGTGTCGAACTTCGCGCCGGCCCGGCCGTTCGCCTGGAGGAAAACCGTCCGGCGCACGAGTTCGGCCACGTTCTCGGCACGCATGCGCGGCGCCGGCATGCGCGCGAACGAGGAAAACTCGTCGACCATGCGCCCGATATCCTCGACCTGTCGCATGATCGTATCGGTGCACATGCGGAACGTCTCCGGATCGCTCTTGATCTCGGACAGATACTTGCGCTTCAGCCGCTCGGCCGAAAGCGTGATCGGCGTAAGCGGATTCTTGATCTCGTGCGCGATGCGGCGGGCGACGTCGGCCCACGCCGCCGTCCGCTGCGCGGCCTCGAGGTCGGTCACGTCGTCGAACGTGACGACGAGGCCCTTTCCGCCGTCGTCGAGCCGTGTGGTCGCGATGCGCACGACGAACGTGCGCTTGCGCTGGTTGCGGACGAGCTGGATCGTCCCCTGCGCCGGCCGATCGGGGTTCGACTGGGCGGCCTCGACGAGCTGCGCCATCTCGGGCACGAGTTCGGCGAAGTCCTGTCCCGTTTTTGCCGACAGGTCCATGTCGAGCAGGACCGATGCGGACCGGTTCGGCAGGTCGACGGCGCCGCGGGAATCGAGTGCCACCACGCCGGCGGTGACGCTGGCGAGGACGGCTTCCGTGAAGCGCCGGCGATTCTCGATCTGGGCATTGGCGTCGATCAGCTCGCCGCGCTGCGCCTCGATCTGCGAGGTCATCCTGTTGAAGGCGCGCGACAGCGTGCCGAGCTCGTCGTCGCGAGCACCTTCCTCGACGCGGGCCGAGAGATCGCCCGACCGGATGCGCTCGGCGGCACCGATCAGCGCGCCGACCGGGCGCGCGAGCCGGTTCGCCACCGCGATTCCGATCCAGATGGCGGCCAGCAGCAGGAGCAGCGCCACCACGACGAAGATCATCGCGAAGGTCACCTGGAGGCCCTCGCGCCGCCCTTCCAGTCCTTCGTAGATCTGCACGGCCAGGCGCGTCCGGTCGAGATGCTGGACCACGCGCGGCTCGACGAAGCGTCCGATCAGCAGGAAGGTGTCATCGAAACCTTCGATGCGCGTCAGCGCGCGCACGCGGTCGCCGCGCGAGGCGTCGGACTCGCTGCTCTCCGGCGTGAAGACGACGACCTCGCCCGTCCGCGCCCGGTCGAGCCCCCAGAACGGGACGACGAGCTGCAGGGTGAATCCGACGCGGGCATAGATCCTTCCGCGCCCGTCGAACACGACGGATTCGTTGAGCGCGCGCACGCCGGTCTGGCTCGAGACGAGCTGCTGGATCGCCTCGCCGTCGGCGAGGACCAGCGAGCCCTCGCGCGAGATGTCGCCGGCCATGGCAAGGATGTCGCCGCGGATGTTGTTGCGGTGCTCGTCGAGATAGGCCTCGGCGGCCGCAAGCGACTGGCCCACCGCCTGGCGCACCGGATCGGAAAACCATGCCTGGACGCCCAGATTGAAGAAAAGGACGGTCGCCACCGCCATGATCGCCGTGGGCGCCGCTGCAATGACCGTGAACAGCGCCACGAGCTGCACGTGAAGGCGCGCGCCCGCAAGACCCCGGCGCCGCTCGATCCACAGCTTCACGAGTTCGCGCGCCACCACGGCGCCGAGCGAGAGGACCAGGACGAAATTGACGAGCAGGAGCCAGGTCACCGTCCGCGGGTCGGGACCGTCGGCACCGGTGACGACGAGATACGTGACGCCGCCCGCCAGCACCGACACGATGGCCAGCAGGAAGGCGAGCTTGCGCGAGAGCCCCACGCGCATCGCCCAGCGGCGCGCCCGGGCGAAGGCCGAAGGAAACGAAGTCGGCGGTGGGGCTTTGGCGGGATCGTTCATCCGATAATGCGCCGGCGCTGGGGAAGCGGCAGTTCCGCTTCCGCGCAACCGGGCATTATTTTAGGCCACGAACCACTTGGATGTCCAACTCGCGGATTTTCTTGCGCAAAGTGTTCCGGTTGAGGCCGAGAAGCTGCGCCGCCTTGATCTGGTTGCCGCGCGTCGCGGAAAGGGTCAGCGAAAGCAAGGGCCGCTCGACTTCGCGCAAGATACGTTCGTAGACGCCGGCCGGCGGCAGCCCGTCCTTGTGCGCGCCGAAATACGCCTTGAGGTGCCGGTCGACGGCCGCACCGAGGGATTCGTCGGCCGGCGCGGACTCGCCCATCACGGCCGGGGCCGCGTCGGCAAGCTCGGCCTCGATGATGTCGATGCCGATGACTTCCTGCGAATAGAGCGCCGACAGCCGGCGGATCAGGTTCTCGAGCTCGCGCACGTTGCCGGGCCAGCGATGCTGCTTGAGCCGCTCCATCGCGCCGGCATCGATCGTCTTGATCGGCAGCCCCTCGGTCGAGGTCGTCTGCAGGAAATGGCGCACGAGCAGCGGCACGTCGTCGGCACGCTCGCGCAAGGGCGGCAGCCGGATCGGCACGACGTTCAGGCGATAGAACAGATCTTCGCGGAACAGGCCCTGGCGCACGAGCTGGCGAAGGTCGCGGTGGGTCGCCGCGACTATGCGCACGTCGGCGCGGATGCGCGTGCGGCCGCCGACGGTGGTGTACTCGCCTTCCTGGAGCACGCGCAGCAGCCGGGTCTGCGCCTCGATCGGCATGTCGCCGATCTCGTCGAGGAACAGCGTTCCGCCCTGGCTCTGTTCGAACCGGCCGGCATAGCGCGACGTGGCGCCGGTGAAAGCGCCCTTCTCGTGGCCGAACAGCTCGCTCTCGATCAGTTCGCGCGGGATCGCGGCCATGTTGAGTGCCACGAACGGCCCGTTGCGGCGCTTGCCGTAATCGTGAAGCGCGCGCGCGACGAGTTCCTTGCCGGTGCCGGACTCGCCCGCGATCATCACCGTCAGGTCCGTGCCCATCAGGCGCGCGAGGACGCGGTAGATTTCCTGCATGGCCGACGAACGGCCGATCAGCGGCAGCTTCTCGTCCGGCTCGTCGGGTTCGCCGTCGTAGGTGACGGGCGGCTTGGGCGCCGTCAGCGCGCGCTCGACCACCGAGACCAGTTCCTTGAGGTCGAACGGCTTGGGCAGATATTCGAACGCGCCGCGCTCGGTCGCCTTGATGGCGGTCAGCAGCGTGTTCTGCGCGCTCATGACGATGACGCGCAGGTCCGGGCGCACCTTGCGGATGCGCGGCACGAGGTCGAGACCGTTTTCGTCCGGCATGACCACGTCGGTGATGACGAGATCGCCGTCCCCGTCGGCGACCCACTTCCAGAGCTGCGACGCGTGGCCCGTCAGCCGCACGTCGTGGCCGAGGCGGCCAAGCGCCTGATTGAGGACGGTGCGGATCGCCTTGTCGTCGTCGGCGACGAGAATGGTGGCCTGCGCCATTTGGACCTTCTATCCCTCGGTTCCGGCGTCGAGCCCCTGCTCGGCGCTGGTGACCGGAAGCCGCACGCGGAAAACCGTCCGGCGCGGCTGGCTGTCGAACTCGATGACGCCGCCGTGGTCGCCAACGATTTTGGCGACCAAAGCAAGTCCTAGGCCAGTCCCCTTCTTCTTCGTCGTGATGAAGGGCTCGAACAGATGCGGCCGGACGTCCTCGGGTATGCCTTCGCCGTTGTCCTGGACCGAGACGACGAGCGGCAGCGAGACGCGCTGGCCGGAACCCTGGACCGCGAAGCGAACGCCCTGCTGGAAGCCGGTCGACAGCAGGACCTCGCCGCCGGTGCGCGGGCAGGCCTCGACGGCGTTCTTCACGAGATTGAGGAATATCTGGATGAGCTGGTCGTGGTCGCCGAGCACCGAGGGCAGCGACGGATCGTAGCTCTCGGAGAAACGGACATGCCGGCCGAAACCGCTCTGCGCCAGCATGCGCACATGGCCGAGCACGCGGTGGATGTTCACCGGGCCCATCTCGACGGGCATGCCGTCGTTGAAGATCTCCATCCGGTCGACGAGTGCCCGGATGCGGTCGGACTCGTCGCAGATCAGGCGCGTGAGTTCGCGGTCCTGCGGCTGGGCCGTCTGTTCGAGGAGCTGGGCGGCCCCTCGGATGCCCGAAAGCGGGTTCTTGACCTCGTGCGCGAGCATGGCAGCCATGGCGCTCACCGAGCGCGCAGCCTTGCGATGGACGAGCTGGCGGCCGATCTTTCGCGCGATCGAACGCTGCTGGATGGTCAGGACGACGAGGCCGTCGATCTCGCCCTCCAGCATCGCGGCCGCGCGCACCGAAACGAGATGGCTGCCGATGCGCGGCGCGTCGATCGTGATTTCCTCTTCCGACACGCTCGCACCGTACTGGCGGGCCTGCTGGATCGTGCCGAAAACCAGATTGTCGGCCGGCAGGAACTCCGCGAGGCGCCGGCCGAGCATCATGCTGGCACCCAGCTCGAAGAAATTCTCGGCCGCCGGGTTGACGTAGCGCAGCACGCAATCGGCATCGAGCACGATCACGGCATCGGGGATCGCCGACAGGATGGCCCCCAGATCGGGCAGCCCGATGCGCAGCGGCGTGACGACGCCGCCGCGATCGGCCTTGGACAGGGCGCGCGCCACTATGCGGCCTCCTTAAGGCCGGCGACGGCACCGCCGTCGTTGGCCGGCGCGCATCCCGCCGCGATCGCGCGGCCCCACGTGGCACGCACGAGCTCTTTCACCTTTTCTGGATCGGGCAGCGTCATGACGGTCGAGCGGAACTCGGCGGCCCCCGGGAAGCCCTTGGCGTACCAGCCAAGGTGCTTGCGCGCCATGCGCAGGCCGGTTTCGACGCCGTAATGGACGAGCATGTCTTCGTAGTGTTCGAGGACGAGCTGCATCTGGGTCTCGAGCGGCGGGTCGGCCCGGCGCTCGCCCGTCTCGAGGAAATGGATCGCGTTGGCCGGGAACCAAGGCCGGCCGCAGGCGCCGCGCCCGATCATCACGCCGTCGGCGCCCGAATGGTCGAGCGCCGCGCGCACGTCGTCGTAGCGCACGATGTCGCCGTTCGCGAGGACCGGGATCGAGACGGCTTCCTTGACGTTGCGGATCCAGGCCCAGTCGGCCTTGCCCTCGTAGAACTGCTGGCGCGTGCGGCCATGGATGGCGAGCGACCTGATGCCGCAGTCCTGCGCGATGCGCGCGAGCTGGGGGGCGTTCTTCGTGTCGGAGTCCCAGCCAAGCCGCATCTTGAGCGTCACCGGAACCTTGACCGCCTTGACCGTCGCCTCGAGGATGCGCGCGGCCTTTATCTCGTCGCGCATCAGCGCGGAGCCGGCATGCCCGTTGACGACCTTCTTCACCGGGCAGCCGAAATTGATGTCGATGATCGCCGCACCTCGATCCTCGTTGAGGCGCGCCGCCTCGGCCATCACCTCGGGCTCGCAGCCGGCGAGCTGGACGGCCATCGGGAATTCCTCGGGAACCGAACGCGTCATCAGCAGCGACTGGCGGTTTTCGCGGATCATCGCCTGGCTGGCGATCATCTCGGAGACGACAAGGCCAGCCCCGTGGCGCTTGACCAGCCGACGGAAAGGCAAGTCCGAAATGCCGCTAAGCGGTGCGAGCACGACGGGTGCCGACAGCTCGATAGGGCCGATTTTGATGCTCATAAATTAGGCTGCTCGGTCCACGTGTCTATACTTTAAGCGTTTTAGCGCAGACCCGGCAAGCTGGCAAGTGCCTTTGACGGTTTCGATTCGCTGCGTCGCAAAACAACATCGTTATTGGATTTTGCAACATCCCAGAGACAGCGTGCTGCATCGCAACAGCGAAATCAGCCCATCGCGACGTCGGTCACGAACTTAACGCCGGGATAGGCCAAGGTGAGGAGCAAATAGGCGAAAAGGACGTATCGCGCCGCCCGCCGTCCGGACAGACCGCCGCGGTTGTGGACGATCAGCAGGATTCCGATCGCTACAAACGTCGCAAGCGACAGGACCGACTTGTGGTCGATCACCAGCAGGCGATGCTGGCCGAACCACGACAGCGTGCTGCCCGACACGAGCGCGAAGCCGAGGACCGTGCCGCTGGCCAGCAGCAGTTTCGCGAGCAGCGCCTCGCCCTCGGCGACGGATGGCAGGCGCCGCGTGAACTCGGTCGGCCGCTTGTTGCGAAGTGCGCGTTCCTGGAGGTAGACGCCGAGCCCGGCGACGGCCGCCAGCGTCAGGATCCCGTAGGCGAGAACCGCGACGAGAATGTGCGCGATGAGCCAGGCTTCGGGCGCAGTGCCGATCAGCGGCCGCTCGGGCGCATGCTCCCAGATCGTCGCGAAAAATCCGAGCCAGAGCAGATATCCCACGAGCAGAGGCGCGAGCCGTCCGGCGGCCCGCTCGATCGCCACCAGCCCCGCATAGGCCAGCATGCTTGCCAGGATCGCGAGCCAGAGGGCGGACGCAAGGCCAGTGCGCCAGCCGTCGCCGATATTGCCGGCGATCCAGACCGCCGGCCCCGCGATGCCGACGGCGAGCATGAACCAGAAGGCCGGCTGCGGTCCGCGATCGTCCACGCGCACGCAGCCCGCGGGAACG
>JBIKWI010000219.1:0-5094 GCA_044356395.1 Tagaea sp.
ACGACGAAGCCCGAATGGGCGCTCGGCTTCGTGTGGGACATCGTCCTTCGCGGGCGCGAGGCCACGCCGACGGAGAGCGCGCATGGCTGATCGTGGCATCACGCCGTCGCAGACGGTCGGCCCCTTCTTCCACTACTGCCTGACGCCGCGCGACTACGGCTTTCCCGAGATCTTCGCGACCGACATCGCGGACCCTGCCGCCGGCACGCCGATCCGCGTCGAGGGAACGATCCGCGACGGCGACGGGGTGCCGGTCGCCGACGCCTTCGTCGAGATCTGGCAGGCGGACGGGCAGGGGCGCTATGCCCATCCGGCCGATCCGCGCGCGCGCAATGCCGGCTTCGGCGGCTTCGCGCGGGTGATGGCCGACAAGGACGGCCGCTTCGCCTTCGCGACCGTCAAGCCGGGACCGGTCGCGGGGCCGGGCGGGCGCATGCAGGCGCCGCACATAAACGTCGGCGTTTTCGGACGCGGCCTGCTCAACCGGCTTCACACGCGCATCTATTTCGCCGACGAGGCGGCGGCAAATGCCGTCGACCCGATCCTTGCACTGGTGCCCGCCGACGCACGCGGCACGCTCGTCGCCGCGACGGCGCCGGGCGGTGCCTATCGCTTCGACATCCGCCTGCAGGGGGCCGGAGAGACGGCCTTCTTCGAGGTCTGAACCGCCGATGGCGTTTTCCCCGCTCGACTCGCAGCTCTTCGGGCGGCTGTTCGCGGCGCCGGAGATGGCGGCGGTCTTCGCCGACCGCGCCACGATCGCCGCCATGCTGCGCGTCGAGGCGGCACTGGCGCGCGCGCAGGCCGCACACGGGCTGGTGCCGGCGGGCCTCGCCGCCGCCATCGACGCGATCGGCGCGGACGCTTTCGATCCCGACGCGCTTGGCCGGGGCACCGCGCTGTCGGGCGTGCTGCCGATCCCGTTCGTCAAGGCCTTGCAGCAGAAACTGCCGAAGGACCTGGAGGCGTCGGTCCATTTCGGCGCCACGACGCAGGACATCGCCGATACGGCACTCGCCCTCCAGATGCGCGCGGCTTTCGACTTTCTGGCGGTCGAGCTTCGCGCGATCCTTGCCGGGCTTGCCGCGATGGCCGAACGCCACGCCGGCACGCCGTGCATCGGGCGCACCTACGGCCAGCACGCGGCACCCGTTTCGTTCGGCTTCAAGGTCGCGGTGTGGGCCGCAGGCATCGGCGAGGCGGCTTCGCGCCTGCCGGATGTCCGTGCCGATGCCTGCCGCGCGCAGTTCGGCGGGCCGGTCGGCACGTTGGCGGCGATGGGCGACAAGGCCGAGGCCGTTCTCTCCGCCTTCGCGACCGGCCTCGGGCTTTCCCGTCCCGTCATCGCATGGCACGCGCGGCGCGGCGCCGTCGTCGCGGCCGGCCAGTGGCTCGCCCTGCTGTGCGGCACGCTTGCCAAGATGGCGGGCGATGTCGTGCATCTCGCCTCGACCGAGGTAGGCGAGGTCGCCGAGCCCCACATTCCCGGCCGCGGCGGTTCGTCGGCCATGCCGCACAAGCGCAATCCGATCGCCGCCGCCGTCATCCTCGCCAACGCGCAGGCCGCCCAAGGCCATGCCGCTTCGCTGGCGGGAAGCCTCGTCGCGGGGCACGAGCGGCCGGCGGGGGCATGGCACGCCGAATGGCATGCGCTGGCGACGCTCTTCGGGCTCGCTTCGGGTGCCTGCGTGCAGGGTCGGCTGCTTGCCGAGGGGCTGGTCGTCGATCCGGCGGCGATGGCGCGAAATCTGGATGTGACACGCGGGCTCGTCTTTGCCGATGCGGCGGCGGCGGCCCTTTCGCCGAAGCTCGGTCGCGGTGCAGCACACGCGGCCGTCGAAGCGGCCGCCACAAAGGTGCGCGAGACGGGCGGCACGCTGCGCGCGGCGCTGGCCGCCGACGGCGCGCTCGATACCGCGACGCTCGACAAGGTCTTCGACCCGTCGCCATCCGTTGCGGCCGCACAAGCGCGCGTGGCGCCCGCCGTCGCCTATGCGCGCGATGTCGCCGCAAAGCTCGCAACTTCTGCCTGATGGAAAATCCATGCCCCTGATCGACGCCAACGGCACGAAGCTCTTCTACGATCTGACCGGTGCCGCCGAGGGTCCGGTCATCGTGTTCTCCAATTCGCTCGGCACGACGCTGGAGATGTGGGACCAGGTCGTGCGGCCGCTGGCATCTTCCTATCGCTGCCTGCGCTACGACACGTGCGGCCACGGCCGCTCACCGGCGCGGCCCGGTCCCGTCACGGTGCGCATGCTCGCCGAGGATCTTGCAGGCCTGCTCGAAGCACTCGGCATCGCGCGCGCGCATGTCGTGGGCCTTTCGCTGGGCGGCATGACGGCGCAGTCGCTGGCGATCCACCATCCCGACAAGGTCGCCAATCTCGTGCTGATAGCGACCGCCACCCACCTGCCGCCGCCGGAAGGCTGGCAGAGCCGCGCCGACGCGGTGAACAAGGGCGGCATGGGTGCCATCGTCGATGCGGTTATGGCGCGCTGGTTCACGGCCGGCGTCGATCCGGTCAGGCTGGCGAACTATCGTTCGTTCTTTCTCGGCATCGACCCGGCGGGCTATGCCGCCTGCTGCCTTGCCATCGGCGCCATGGACCTGCGCCCGGCGCTCAAGCGGATCTCCGCGGTCACGCTCGTCGTGGCGGGGTCGGACGATCCCGTCACCGACGTGAAGATGTCGCGCGAGCTTGCCGCCGGCATCGCCGGTGCGCGCGTCGCGGTCGTCGAGAAGGCCTCGCACCTGCTGGCGATCGAACGGCCGGAAGAGACGGTCGCCGTGCTGCGCGGTTTCCTGCCGGAAGTCGCGCCGGGCGACGACGCGCTTTTCGCCGCCGGGATCGCCAACCGCAAGGCGGTGCTCGGCGTCGAGCACGTGCAGCGCTCGCTGGCCGGGGCCGGCGCCTTCGCGATGCCGTGGCAGGATTTCATCACGCGCACGGCCTGGGGCGAGACCTGGGGCAATCCCGAGTTGCCGTGGAAGACCCGCTCGCTCGTCACGCTCGCCATGATGGTTGCGCTGGGCCGCGAGGCGGAGTTCAAGCTCCACATCAAGCCGGCGCTGAAGAACGGCGTGACGATGGCCGAACTTCAGGCGCTGCTGCTGCACGCGGCCATCTATGCCGGCGTGCCGGCGGTCAACGGCGCGTTCGCGATGGTGCGCGAGGTGCTGGGCGACCGGGCCGACAAGGACCTCGCCAAGTGACCGTAAAGGCACGCACGCAGGTCGGCATCGTCGGGGCGGGACCGTCAGGGCTGCTGCTGTCGCATCTGCTGCATCTGGAGGGGATCGAATCGGTCGTCCTCGAGGACCGCACGCGCGCCTATGTCGAGGACCGCATCCGTGCCGGCGTGATCGAGCAGGGGGCTGCCGACCTGCTGGTCGAGACCGGATTGGGCGACCGCATGCGGCGCGAGGGTCTTCGCCACACCGGAATCGAGCTGCGCTTCGGCGGGCAAGGGCACCGGATCGATCTGGCCGAGTTGACCGGCGGCAAGGCGGTGACCGTCTACGGCCAGCACGAGGTAGTCAAGGACATGATCGCCGCCCGGCTCGCCGCAGGCGGGCGGATCGAGTTCGAGGCGAAGGTCGAGACGCTGCACGACATCAAGGGCACGCGGCCGGCGATCCGCTACGTCGCCGACGGCCGGCCGCACGAGCTTGCCTGCGATTTCGTCGCCGGCTGCGACGGCTTCCACGGCATCAGCCGGCCGGCCGTGCCGCAAGGCGAGCTTGCCTTCTTCGACCGCACCTATCCGTTCGGCTGGCTCGGCATCCTTGCCAAGGCGCCGCCCTCGGCGCACGAGCTGATCTATGCGCGCCACGAAAGCGGCTTTGCACTTCTGTCGATGCGTTCGCCCGAGATCAGCCGGCTCTACATCCAGTGCGATCCGGGCGACGACGTGGCGAACTGGCCGGATTCGGCGATCTGGGCCGAGCTGCGCAAGCGGCTCGCCGGCGGGGCGGACTGGAAGCTGACCGAGGGGCCCGTGATCCAGAAGGGCATCACGGCGATGCGCAGCTTCGTGACCGAGCCCATGCAGAGCGGACGGCTGTTCCTGGCCGGCGATTCCGCCCACATCGTGCCGCCGACCGGCGCCAAGGGCATGAATCTCGCGATCTCGGACGTGCGCCTGCTCGCGCGGGCGATCGTGGCGCACTACCGGCGGGGCGACGACACGCGGCTCGACGCCTATTCGCGCACCGCGCTCAAGCGGATATGGAAGGCGCAGCGCTTCTCGTGGTGGATGACGTCGCTGCTGCACAGGTTCGGCGACGAGACCCCGTTCGACGAGCGCCGCCAGATGGCCGATCTCGACTACATCGTTTCCTCGCGCGCCGCCCGGACGTCGCTTGCCGAGAACTATGTCGGCCTGCCGTTCGATGACTAGGCGCATCGCGGCGCTGCTGGCGCTGTCGCTCGCGGCCGTTCCGGCGCAGGCAGGCGAGATCCAGACGGGCCGGCTGGAGAGCCGGGCTCTGGGCCGCCCGCTCGACTACGCGGTCTATCGCCCCGACGGCCCGACGCGCGGCCTGCCGGTCGTCTATCTGCTGCACGGGCGCGCCAGCGATCCGGACGAGTGGCTGCGCATGGGCATGGTCAAGGCGACGGCGGACCGTCTGATCGCCGAGCGCCGCATCGCGCCGCTGCTGGTCGTGCTGCCGGCGGCGGGAAATTCCTGGTACGCGGCCGGCGCCATCGAGACCGCGCTCGTGGACGAACTGCCTGCCGCCATCGAGAGGACCTACGCGACCGTCGTGCGTCGGACCGGCCGCGCGGTCGCAGGTAACTCGATGGGCGGGTTCGGAGCGTTTCGCTTCGCCTTCGGCCATCCGGAACGCTACGCCGCGGCGGCCTCGATGAGCGGCGCCTACTGGACGCGCATCGCGCCGGACATGGCCATCGATGCGGAGATGGAAGGCCGGCTCGCGCGCGTCTTTTCTGGCGCGTTCGGCACGCCGTTCGACGTGCCGCGTTTTCTGGCGCAGAGCCCGCTGGCGATGGCGGCGCGTGCGGCGAATGCCCCGCTGCGCCCGCCGGTGTTCCTGACGGTCGGCCGGGACGACCGGTTCGGACTGGCG
>JBIKWI010000240.1:0-4605 GCA_044356395.1 Tagaea sp.
TGCCGGTATCGATCTGCTGCCGGTCGTGATCGGCATTTTCGCACTTTCCCAGCTGATGGCTGATATCGCGAATTCCGAAGCGCCGGAAAGCGAGCGTGTGCATGCGACGATGAAGGGCATTCTGCTGTCCTTCAACGACTATGTGCGTCATGGGCGCAATATCGTACGCTCCAGTGTCATCGGAATCGTGATGGGTGCACTGCCCGGTGTTGGCGCGACGATCGCGTCGATCGTTGCCTATACGACCGCCAAGAACCTGTCGAAGACGCCCGAGGAGTTCGGCAAGGGCAGCGAAGAAGCGATTATAGCGACCGAGAGCGCCAATAACGCGACATCGGGTGGCACCCTGATCCCGCTGCTTACACTCGGCATTCCAGGCGGGCTTGCGGATTCGATCCTGTTGGGCGCACTCGTCCTCCACAATCTCCAGCCTGGACCGCTGCTCTACGTCAACAATCCCGAGATCGTGAACTCGATCATGGCGACCCACTTGTTCGCGCATATCGTGATGTTTGCACTGATGACAGGTGGCATTCTGTTCTTTGCTCGACTGATGCTGCTGCCGATCGCCTATATCTTCCCGACCGTGCTTGTCTTCTGTGTCATTGGTGCGTATTCGCTATCGAACAACATGTTCGACGTCGGCGTGATGCTGGTCTTCGGCGTGATCGGCATCGGGCTGGAAATTGCACGTGTTCCGCTTGCCCCTCTGGTCGTGGGCTATGTTCTGGCGCCCCTTGGAGAGGGACGTTTGCGCTCCGGTCTGATGGCTGCCGACGGGGACTTTTCGGCGATACTCGATCGGCCAATTACCCTGACAATCCTAGCGTTGGCCGCGATCATCCTGATCCTGCCCTTCATGCGGAACCGCAAATTGCCATAACGTATTGGTTATATGAAAAGACAATTACATATCTAAATTAACCCGACTGACTATGAGAAGCTTTGCGATATCGCGCCGGCAAACGGCGGAATCAAATGGGAGGATCACCATGCGCGCGTTTGTCCGCATTGCTTTTGTGGCAATCATTCTGGCGTCCTTTGCCAGCGTTGCCCAAGCCCAGTATCCCGATCGCAGCATTACCGCGATCGTGCCCAATGCGGCTGGCGGCGCGCTCGATATCTACGCGCGCATCATCGCAAAGCACCTCGAGAAGAAGATCGGCCAGCGCGTCATCATCCAGAATATTGTCGGAGCCGGGACGGCAACGGGTTCGCGCGCGGTGTACGATGCCAAGCCAGACGGATATACGCTGCTGGTCCACCATCAGGCGCTATTCGGTATCGCGGCACAAGGCATTCTCGGACGGCCGTTCGAGGATCTGGTGCCACTCGCGCGCACCGGCGGCAACGATACGGCTTTCGTCACCCGCAAGGAAATGCCGTTCACCGACCTCAAATCAATGCAGGCCTATGGCAAGGCCAACCCCGGCAAGCTTCGCATGGGTGTTTTCCTTACGGCGCACAGTCACTACGTCGCACTGGAGTTCATGGAAGTCCTGGGTATCGATCTGAAGATGATCAATGTCCCCGGCGGCGATGCTCCCTTGCGCGCGGCATTGTTGGGCGACCAAATCGACGTGATGCTCGCCACTCCGTCGACATCACGCTCCTACATCGCTACCGGTGATTTCGTGCCGCTCGCCTTCCTTGCAAACTACAAGTCACGTGACCTGCCGCCAAACGTCCAGACTGCAACCGAGCAAGGCTTTCCCAAGCTCAACGTCAACGTCACCACGTATTGGTGGGCACGCAAAGATGTACCGGATCAAGTCCGTGAGACGCTGACCGCAAAGCTCGAGGCGACGATGGCCGATCCCGAACTCAAGGCCGATCTCGGGGCGCAGACTGAGGACATCCGCTTTGCCAAGGGCGAGGCTCTGCGCCGCGAAGTCGTAGAGGGATACGCGCTGTACTCTCGCCTGACCAAAGCCCACGGCCTCGACAAGCGGAACTGACTGCACGTCGCGATTGACGGGAGACCCCATCGATGAAGGATCTGGTGACGGGTGCTCTTCTTGCGGCGCTGATGGTGGTGCTTTTGCGCGAAGCGGCTGGGATTCCTTCGCCGCGCTACGAGCCGCTTGGCGCCATCTTCTTCGCGGTCCTTATCCCTTGTCTCGTCCTCGGCTTCAGCATTGCACTGATCGTCCGGGGCCTGCGCGCCTGGCGCACCGAATCGGCCACGGCGCCAGTCAGTCGCCTGATCTCGCGAGACAATCTGCGCTTTTTCGCGACGCTTTCGACGGGTTTTGCCTGGCTGCTGGCCATGCAACTGGGCACGCCATTTGCCGTCGCAACTTTCGGCTTTGTGATCGCTTGCGCATTCGTACTGGGCGCACCGCGTGCGCCGAGTTCCCTCGGCCTCACACTGGGCGTCGCGCTTGCACTATCCGTCGGTATGGAATTTCTCTTTTCGAGGTATCTCGATGTCATACTCCCCTGATACGGCACCTGCCGAAATCTCAATCATCGGCCTCGGTGAGATCGGCGGAGGAATCGCCAGCTATCTTGCACGCAATGGCACGCGCATCGCAGGCTTCGATACTTCGGAAGTCGCTTGCGCACGGGCACGTGAGGCAGGTGTACGGGTTGCAAATTCGCTCGCCGACGCGGCGGCATTTGCGCCGATAGTCGCGACCTCGTTGCCCAGCATAGCGGCAATACACGAAGTCTATTTCGGCTCTGACGGACTTGTTGCGGCCGGGCCCAGGATTGTCACCTGCGATTTGTCGACCATTCCTGTGCCGCTTGCACGCGAAATCGCGGAGGCGCGCCGGTCCGTAGGAGGACGTCATGTCGAAGGCGCCCTGATCGGTGTCGGTAAGGATGCCGAGGCCGGACAGATGCATTTCATGTTTGCAGGCGACGAGGCGTCGGTCTTGTTGCTTGCTCCTCTGTTGCGTGCCGGGGGAAAGGGGCATGTGCGCTTTGACCGGCCGGGCGATGCGATTCTTGCCAAGATCCTGAACAACGGTGTCGGGCAGGCGACTCTGGCAGCAGTCGCCGAGGCGCTGGCACTGGCCGAGGCGACTGGATTGTCGCGTCGCGCGCTTGTTGCATCTATGCTGCAGGGCCAAGGGGCAGGTTACTCGGTCGTGCTTGAGCGTCATGGTCGCGCAATGGCAGCCGACGAAGACGGCCCCGGCCCCGGAGCCCGCACGGTCAAGGACGCCAAAGCTCTCGCCGAAGCCGTTGCCGGGTATCGAGTGGCATTGCCGATCCTGTCGACGACAGCCGATACGCTGGTTGACGCGATGGAAATCGAAAAATGTAGCCGTCAGGGTGTTGCTTTGACACGCCAGGCGGTGGCGCGGATATCCAGACAAGATGCACGCGCATGAACGAGCTTGATCTCCTTCTGCAAGCTTTTGCCGCGCATATGTCGATCACTGGCCTTGCCTATTCCGCCGTCGGAGTGGCACTGGGCCTGATTTTCGGAGCAATTCCGGGCCTCAATCAGGGAGTCCTGATGGCTCTGACGCTGCCGTTGACCGTGACGATGGACAATATTCTGGCGCAGTATCTGTTGATCGGCATGTATGTCGGCGGCGTCAGCGGCGGCCTGACTTCCGGCATCCTGCTCGGCATTCCGGGCACGCCAGCCTCGGTAATGACGACGTTTGACGGCTATGCGATGGCAAAGCGCGGCCAGGCCGCGCGTGCTTTGGCGCTGGGCGTCACCGCTTCGTTGCTCGGCGGATTGATCTCTTGGATCGTTCTGGCAAGCGTCTCGGTTCCCATCGCGCGTATCGCAGTGCGCTTCAGTCAGTACGAAATGGCAGCGATGATCGCAGGCGGGCTGTTGCTGATCGCGGCTGCGGGTCAGGGCGATACGCTAAAGGGTCTGCTATCCGGGGCGCTTGGTATCCTTGTCGCGCTGGTCGGACTTGACCCGGTGACGTCGGACGCGCGCTTCACCTTTGGCATCGACGCCCTCGACAAGGGGCTCGATCTATTTCCCGTCCTGATGGGTGTGTTTGCGATAGGTGGCCTTCTGGCCGAGACGGTTCCCGACAAGCCGCAAACCGTTCAGATTACGACCCGAATAAGTGATGTGCTGCGCGCCGTGGGGTCGATCTTTCAGCATAAATGGAACGTCCTGCGCTCGGGCCTGATTGGGACATGGATCGGAATCCTGCCCGGTGCGGGTGCGAATATCGGCGCGGTCATCGCCTATGTCGCGACGCAGAATCTCGACAAAGACCCGGCAAGTTTCGGAACGGGGCGCGAAGAAGGGGTCGTCGCATCCGAGACAGGAAATAACGCGACGATTGGCGGCTCGCTCGTACCGATGATCGCACTGGGCATTCCCGGTGCTCCGGCAGACGTCGTCCTGATGGCCGCACTGATCTTCCACAACATCAATCTCGGGCCGCTTCTGATCCGCGAATCCCCAGACGTGTTTTTCGGAATCATCGCGACCTACTTGGTCGCGAACATACTGATGTTCGCCATACTGATCGTAACTTGCGTGCCAATGGCGCGGATCATCAATGTACCGCGCCACTATCTCGTGCCTGCAATCCTCGTCTGTTCGACGATCGGAACCTATTCGCTCAACAATCAGCTGTTCGACGTCTGGATCATGTTCGTATTCGGTGC
>JBIKWI010000220.1:0-5019 GCA_044356395.1 Tagaea sp.
CCGGGTAGCGCGTCGCCATCAGGCCCGCGAGGATCTCGCGCGGATCGCCGGCATTCAGGAGCGGGCGGTTCGTGCGCCGCGCGGTCCGCCGCACCAGCGTGTCGAGATCGGCCTTGAGCCAGACCGACAGCCCCGCCGCCTTGACTGCAGCACGCGTATCCGCGTCCATGAAGGCGCCGCCGCCCGTCGCAAGCACGCAGCGCGGACCGGCGAGCAGGCGCGCGATCACGCGCCGTTCGCCGTCGCGGAAGGCGGGCTCGCCGAAGCGCGCGAAGATCTCGGGGATGGTGCAGCCGGCGGCCTGCTCGATCTCCCTGTCGGTGTCGACGAAGGGAAGGTCGAGGCGCGCGGCCAGCCGCTTGCCGATCGCGGTCTTGCCCGCCCCCATCAGCCCGACCATGACGATCGAACGTTCGGCCGGCGGCAGTCCGGAGCGCACCGCCGGGGATGCCGGCAGTTCGTTTTGGGTTGCATCGATCATGGCGGCTAGACCGGGGACGCGAATCGCCGTTCCGGTGTCTGGAACCGGGTCTGGGCTTCGCCTTTCCTCTTGCGCGGGCGCGTCATAAACCGGAGTGTAGCAAAGCACGGCCCGACTCGCACGGCCCACCGTTCGAATCCCGTGTTACGATTTTAAAACAAGGACTTGTACCGATATGCGTCGCCCGCTTGCGCTGGCTTTGATCGGCCTTCTGGTCATTCTCGCCGGCTTCGTGGCCTTCCTCGCCACATGGGAAATTCCCGCGCCGACCGCGCGCATCGAAAAGACCATCCCCAATGACCGCCTGCCCCGCTAGCCCCCACCCCGTCGCCCTCGTCCTGCTGGCCGTCCTTGCGGCCGGTCCCGCCTTCGGCCAGGGCGCGCCCCTGCTGCTGGTGCCGCCGGGCCGCGAAGCGCCGCGCCCGGCCGTCGCACCGGCCGCCCCCGACACCGCGAGCCCGGCGCCGCGCGGCCCGGCGGGCATCGAGATCGAGAACGCCCGCCCCCTGGACACCGAGGGAGTCGGCCTGATCGACGCCGGATCGGGCGGGCTTGCCGCCGACGCCTGGACCGCCAGCAATCGCCCGTTCGCCGAGCGGCTGGTCCGCGACCTCCCGGCGCCGATCGCCTCGACGCCGGCGCGCGCCCTCGCCACGCGCGCACTCGTCTCGGCCAGCGGCGCGCCGCAGGGAACGGGTGGGGCCAACTTCGCCGCATTGCGGGCGCTCAAGCTGCGCCAGCTCGGCGACATCGGGGCGGCGGCCGATCTGGCCGGGCGCATCCCGCAGCGTACCGGGGACGAGAACCTGCTGCGCATCCTGATCGACGAGGCGTGGCTTGCCGGGGCCGACGAGCGCGCCTGCGGCCACGTGCGCGAGGCGCTGGCCGTTTCGCGCCACGCGGATTTCCAGAAGGCGCTGATGTTCTGCCAGGCGCTGGCCGGCGATTCCAACCGCGCGCAGCTCGGGCTTGCCATGCTGCGCGACCAGGGCGTGCCGGAAGACGCCGCCTTCGTCACGCTGCTGCTCGCCGCCGGCGGCGACGGCCGGGGCGTCAAGGTCGACAGCTTGCGCAACGCGAGCCCGCTGTCGCTGGCGATGCTGCGCGCGGCGAAGGTGGCCCCGCCGGCGGATGCCGCCCAGTCGTCCGATCCCGCCGTCCTCGCGAGCCTTGCCAAGGGCAGCCTCGGCACGCCCGAGTTCCGCCTTGCGGCGGGCGAGCGGGCCGAAGCGTTCGGCGCGCTTCCGTCCGAAGCGCTCGGCGAACTCTATGCCGCCATCGAGCTTTCCCCGGCCCAGCTTGCCGATGCGCCGGCCTTCGCGCGCCAGGACGGCGGACCCAAGGGACGTGCAGCACTCTACAAGGCCGCGAAGGCGGCGGTCGAGCCGGCCCAGCGTCTTGCCGCCCTCCAGCGCCTGTGGCGCCACGGCCGCGAACGCGGCGGCTATGCCACGCTGGCACGCGTCGGCCTCGGGCTGCTCGCCGACGTTCCCGCAGCACCCGAACATGCGGCGGCCGCGGGCGACGTCGCGCGTGCATTGCTGATGGCGGGCCGCGAGGACATGGCGATGGACTGGATGCGCTTCGCGCGCGCTGCCCAGATCGGCGGCGGCGCCGATGCCGAAACGCAGGTCGCCGGCTTCTGGCTGCTGGCCACGCTCGGCGGATTGCCGTGGGACGGCCCGCGCGATCCGGCAAAGCTCGACGCCTGGCGCCAGGCGCAGGAACGCATCGACGCGCGGGCCGCGCCCGCGCGCGCCGCCCTCGGCGTCACGCTGCTGAGCGGCCTTGGCCATCTGCCGCCGGGCGGGGCGGTGATCGCCCTTGCGCAGGGCCCGTTCGAGCGGCTGAGCGTGCCGCTGCCGAGCCCGGTGCTGTGGACAGGCCTGCACGAAGCGGCGATCGGCGGACGCAGCGCCGAGACCGCGTTGCTGGCCGTCCATCTGCTGGGGGCGGAAGGTGCGGCGGGTGCCAGCCCCTATGCGCTGCTCGCGGTCCTCGACGGGCTGCGCGCCGTCGGCTTCGAGGAGACCGCGCGCCGGCTCGCCCTCGAAGCGGCGATCGCGTCGGGGCTCTAGGCGCATGGCGCGCGGCCGGCCGGCGGGGGCGAAGGCCGACCTGTCGGCGCCGGCGGAGAACTTCATCGAGATGCTGCGCGCGTCGCGCAACGCCTCGGCCAACACCGAGCGCGCCTATCGCGGCGACATCGGCGACTACGAGCGGTTCCTGGCCAGGCGCGGGGCAAGCGTGCTCGACGTCGATGCCGGGGCGGCACGCGCTTATCTCAGGCAGATCGCGCAGGCGGGCCTCAGCCCCCGCAGTGCCGCGCGCCGGCTTTCGGCCTTGCGCCAGTTGCACCGCTTCCTCGTTTCCGAAGGGCTGCGCGCCGACGATCCGCTCGCCACGCTGGAAGCGCCCCGCGTGGGCCGCGCCCTGCCCAAGATCCTGTCGGAGGAGGAGGTGCGCGCCCTCCTCGATGCCGCGAAGTCGCTGGACGGGATCGACGGCGTGCGGCTCGCGTGCATCCTCGAGATCCTCTATTCGAGCGGGCTGCGCGTGTCCGAACTCGCGGGCCTCAAGCTTGCCTCGCTGTCGCGCGACGGGCGCTTCCTGATCGTGCGCGGCAAGGGCGACAAGGAGCGGCTGATCCCGCTCGCCGCCCCGGCCCTCGCCGCCCTCGAGGCGTGGCGCGCGGCGCGGCTTCGCGAATTCCCGCTCGCGGCCAAGTCGCGTTTCCTGTTCCCCACGCGCGCGGCTTCCGGCCACCTGACGCCCGCGCGCATCGCGCAGCTGCTGAAGGCGCTTGCCCCGAAGGCCGGGATCGATCCGCGCCGGCTGTCGCCCCACGTGCTGCGCCATGCCTTCGCGAGCCATCTCGTCGACCGCGGAGCGGACCTGCGGGCCGTCCAGCAGATGCTCGGCCATGCCGACATCGCGACCACGCAGATCTACACGCATGTCGGCGGCGAGCGGCTGAAACGCCTCGTCGGCACGCACCATCCGCTTGCCCGTCGGCGTCACTAGAGGCTACGTTCCAGACCTGATCTTTTTGAGGAAATCCGCCCATGGCCGCGAAGAAGAAGCCCGTCAAGAAAGCCCCCGCCAAGAAGGCCGTCAAGAAGGCGGCGGCCAGGAAGCCGGTCGCGAAGAAGACGCCCCCCAAGAAGGTCGTCGCGAAGAAGCCCGCGGCCAAGCCCGTCGCGAAAAAGATCGCCGCGAAGCCCGCGCCAAAGGCGGCCGCCAAGAAGCCCGTCGCCAAGCCGGCCCCCAAGGTCGCGGCCAAGCCCGCGGCCAAGCCCGTCGCCGCGAAGCCCGCACCGGCCCCCAAGCCTGCCGTGGCCGCGAAGCCCGTCGTGGTCGTCAAGCCGGTCGCGGCCAAGCCGGCGGCCCCGCCGCCGCCGCCCAAGCCGGTGGTGAAGCCGCCCGTGAAGGGGCCCGGCGGCACGGTGCTGCCCGACGACGGCGTCAAGCTCGATGCGAAGATCGCGCCCGAGCAGCTGACGATCCTCACGCCCGAGGCGCTCGCCTTCGTCGTCGAACTCGAGCGCAAGTTCGGCGCGCGGCGCCACGAACTGCTGGCCGCGCGCGTCGAGCGCCAGAAGCGCCTGGATGCCGGCGAGCGGCCCGACTTCCTGCCGCTGACGCGCCAGGTGCGCGAAGGCGACTGGACGGTCGCGCCCTTGCCCAAGGACATCCTCGACCGCCGCGTCGAGATCACCGGGCCGGTCGACCGCAAGATGGTCATCAACGCGCTCAACTCGGGCGCCAACGTGTTCATGGCCGATTTCGAGGACGCCTCGACGCCGACCTGGAACAACCTGATCGACGGCCACGTCAACCTGCGCGACGCCAACGCCGGCACCATCGCCTTCACCGACCCGAAGACCGGCAAGGCGTACAAGCTCGCCCCCAAGCACGCGGTGCTGTTCGTGCGCCCGCGCGGCTGGGCGCTGCCCGAGAAGCACCTCGTCGTCGACGGCAAGCCGATGTCGGGGTCGCTGTTCGATTTCGGGCTCTACTTCTTCCATAACGTCAAGCTGCTGCAGAAGAAGGGCTCGGGCCCCTATTTCTACCTGCCGAAGATGGAAAGCCATCTCGAGGCGCGGCTGTGGAACGACGTGTTCGTGCACGCGCAGGAGAAGCTCGGCGTCAAGCGCGGCACGATCAAGGCGACCGTGCTGATCGAGACGATCCTCGCCTCGTTCGAGATGGACGAAATCCTGTACGAGCTGCGCGAGCACTCGGCCGGACTCAATTGCGGGCGCTGGGACTACATCTTCTCGTTCATCAAGAAGTTCGCCGAGCATCCGGCCTTCGTCATGCCGGACCGCGGCCAGGTCACGATGACCGCGCATTTCATGCGCTCGTACAGCCAGCTCGTGATCAAGACCTGCCACCGTCGCAACGTCCACGCGATGGGCGGCATGGCCGCGCAGATCCCGATCAAGGACGATCCGGCCGCCAACGAAGCCGCGATGGCGAAGGTTCGCGCCGACAAGGACCGCGAGGCCTCCGACGGTCACGACGGCACGTGGGTG
>JBIKWI010000070.1:0-16951 GCA_044356395.1 Tagaea sp.
GCAGGGCGGCACCACTGCGCTTTCGGCGTTCCTGCACGAGTATCGGATCGGATTTCCGGTCGGCATCGATCGGGCCGACCCCAGTGGCGTACCGGTCACGATGCGCCGCTACGCAATGCAGGGCACGCCGACGACCTTGCTTATCGACCGTGCGGGCCGGTTGCGGCTCCAGCAGCTTGGACATCTGGACGATCTCGCGCTTGGTGCGGCGATCGCACGGCTTCTCGCCGATGAAACGCAGGTCTGCACGTTGGATGGAGGCTGCGCGTGAAGATCGACGTGATCCGGCATGTCGTGTTCGAAGAGTTGAACTCGTTCGCCAAGGCTAGGTGCGAGGGCCGTCCGCACCCTCAGAACACTGTCGCTCCGACCATCAATGAAGCCCGCCGCCGGGAAACCAGTCAGCGGGCATTTCCTTGATTGTCTCAACCAATTTGGCTCAAGAAGACTTGGCCAAACCGCGATATTTGAGCGGCACCAAATATCTATTGTAAGCCGTCAACTCTCGCAAATTCCCTCAGCCGAATTATGTCTTCGATCTCGATGCGTCGGCCGACGGCCCGGACGCCGACCGTTTCCAGTTGCTTTATGGATCGCGACCAAGATTCCGGCGTCATGCCGAGCTTCGCGGCAATGGATCGAAATTCCTGATCGAGATTCAAGACTGCCGGTCCGGTGCTTGTCTCGCGGCACATTGTGCTGAGATGCGCCGCGACACGCTCATGGGCTGAACGCAGTTTCAGGTCTTTGATCTGCTGCACCAAGACCCGCCAGTAGCGGGCGAGATCGAAGGCCGCCGCCCGCATCAGGAGCGGCTCTTGATCGAGCGCGCGCCGCAACGGTCCAGCAGGAATCATTGCGATCCGTGAAGTTTCGAAGACCCGCGCCGACATAAGATAGGGCGCTTCGAGAAGAATTGCCGGTAGGATGAAGGCGGAACCGGCATGCATGATCTCGACGACGCACTCTTCGCCGTCGGATCTGGCGCCGACGAGACCGCACCGGCCGTCGAGGAGCACATGAAGGAACTCGGCCTCGCCGCCTTGCTCAAACAGCAGGGCTCCTTTTGGAAGCGTCTGCACGAAGGCACCGATCGCAAGTCGGTCGCAGATTTCCGGCGGGACGTCTCGGAATATTGGAGTCTGGCCAAGTGTCGCTCGATCCGAAGCTTTCATTTCGCGCTCCCTAAGACCGGTTGACAGCCATCATCCGGTGAGTTGACCGCGATCAGGCCACCAGCCGGCAGATGTCAAGTTGCCTCGAAGGTATTTCACCTGACGTCCATCTGCCTTGACTTGGATCAAGCGGAAGGCGAGTGCACAAATGCATCGTCGGCGCATTCCATCACGCGGAGTGGAAAATGTGCATCGGGTGTCGGCGCGGAAATGCGATGGAGAGACTTCTCTCAGGCTACCGGAGTTTTCGTGCCGACTATTTCGAAACAAACCATACGCTTTTTGAGGAACTTGCGATCAATGGTCAGGCCCCGCGGGTACTGGTCATTGCCTGCTCGGACTCCCGAACAGATCCGGCGATAATCACCGAATCGGTCCCTGGCGACCTGTTCGTGATCCGGAATGTCGCGGCACTGGTCCCGCCCTACGAGCCAGATGGAAGGGCGCATGGAACGGCCTCAGCCCTCGAGTTTGCCGTTCTCGGCCTGTCGGTCGAGCATATCGTGGTGCTCGGCCATCGGCTGTGTGGCGGCATCCGAGCACTCATCCAAGGGCCCTATCGCAATGGCCGGCGGTTCGACTTTCTTGCGGACTGGGTCGAGATCGCGGCCGAGGCCCGCGATTCAGCACTCGGCGCCGTAACCGAGGTGCCGATCGAGATGCGCGAACGCCTGGTTGAGCAGCGAGGTATCTGCATCTCGGTGCGCAATCTGGCCACGTATCCGTGGATCGCCGAGCGGATCAAGTCGAATCACATCTCGATCCACGGCTGGCATTTCGATATCGCAAGCGGGAACATCGACACACTCGATCCGATGACGGGCATTTTCTCTCCTCTCGATACCAGCATCGAGTCCGCTCGCGCTGGGTACGTCACTTGATATTAATCAAGCCCGCGATTGATTTTTGCGGCGCGGATCCGGTGCGAGGATCAAGAGACGCGCGAATATTCTGATGACCATCCAGACAGATTGACCTGAATCAAGACGGCTGCATTGGCACCGCGCGCATCGTCGTCACTGCCAGTCGAACCTGATTTAGGGGAGTGACAAACGTGATCGACATCAAGCCGGCGGGCCAGCAGGCAGCCCTGTGGATGAGCACGATCGCCTTCACCGCATGCTTTGCGGTCTGGACCATCTTCGCGATCATCGGGATTCAGATCAAAAAAGATCTGGGCCTGTCCGATACGCAGTTCGGCCTCCTCGTCGGAACGCCGATCCTGACCGGCTCGCTCATCCGCCTCATTCTGGGTATCTGGTCCGACCAGTATGGCGGCCGGGTCGTTTACACGCTGACGATGCTGAGTGCGGCCGTCATGACGGCGCTCCTTACCTACGCCTACGACTATCCGACGTTCCTGCTCGCCGCACTCGGCGTGGGCATTGCCGGCGGTTCGTTCTCGGTCGGCGTCGCCTATGTCGCCAAATGGTACCCGAAGTCCCAGCAGGGCACGGCCCTTGGCATCTTCGGGGCCGGCAATGTAGGGGCCGCGGTCACCAAGTTCGTCGCCCCCACGATCATGGTCGCCTATGGCTGGAAGACTGTTGCGATCGTCTGGGCGATCGGGCTTGCCGTCATCGCCGTCGCGTTCTTCCTCACGACCAAGGACGACCCCGACCTCGCGCGCCGGCGCCAGTCGGGCCAGAAGCCGGAGCCGCTCTCGGCAATGCTCGAGCCGCTCCGGAACATCCAGGTCTGGCGGTTTGCCGTCTACTATTTCTTCGTCTTCGGCGCCTTCGTTGCACTTGCGCTGTGGCTGCCGCGCTATCTGATTGGCGTCTACGGGCTCGACATCACGACGGCGGGCATGATCGGGGCTGCCTACTCGATCCCGGCCTCGGTCTTCCGTGCCTACGGCGGCCACCTGTCGGACAAGTACGGTGCACGCCGTATCATGTACTGGACCTTCCTGGTCTCGGTCGGCTGCACGTTCGTCCTGTCATATCCGCCGACCCAGTACGTAGTCGAAGGTATCACCGGACCGGTCGAGTTCTCGACGCGCATGGGGTTGATCGGATTCATCCTCGTCGCGTTCGTACTCGGCTTCTTCATGAGCCTTGGCAAGGCGGCGGTCTACAAGCACATCCCGGTCTACTATCCGGACCGGGTGGGGGCGGTGGGCGGCGTTGTCGGCCTTGTCGGCGGCCTTGGGGGCTTCGTCCTGCCCATTGCGTTCGGTGCACTCAACGATCTGACCGGCGTCTGGCAGAGCTGCTTCTGGCTGCTGTTCGCGATCGTCTCCGTATCTCTCGTATGGATGCACATCGCGGTACGCCAGATGGAGCGCGATGCATCGGCACGCGGAGTCGCCATCAGCACACTTCCCGAGCTGCCTGAAATGCAGCTCATTCATGGTAAGGCTCAGGAAGGCGCTCTTGCAGGTACGGGCGCCATCGCCGACTGGCGTCCGGAAGACCGTGTCTTCTGGAAAGACAAGGGCCGTGCGATCGCGCGACGGAACCTGTGGATTTCGATCCCGGCGCTGCTGCTGTCGTTTGCGGTGTGGATGGTCTGGTCGGTCGTCGTCGCCAAGCTACCGACCGTCGGATTCAAATTTGATAACGAGCAGCTCTTCTGGCTGGCAGCGCTGCCAGGTCTGTCGGGTGCCACACTGCGGATCTTCTACAGCTTCATGCCGGCGATCTTCGGCGGGCGGCTGTGGACGACACTGTCAACCTGGTCGCTGCTGCTGCCGGCCGTCGGGATCGGCATGCTCGTGCAGAATCCGGCGACACCGTACTGGATTTTCCTTGGCCTTGCCTTGCTGTGCGGCTTTGGCGGCGGAAACTTTGCATCGTCGATGGCCAACATCTCGTTCTTCTTCCCGAAAGCAGAGAAGGGGAACGCGCTTGCTCTCAACGCCGGGCTCGGAAACCTCGGGGTCAGCGTCGTCCAGTTCGTGGTCCCGCTCGCGATCACGGCCGGCGTGTTTGGCTCGCTTGGCGGCGATCCGCAGAACTCGCTCCAAGGCGGCGCCGTTTCTCCACTTTGGCTGCAGAATGCCGGCTACGTCTTCGTGCCGTTTATCATTGCGAGCGCTTTCGCAGCGTGGTTCGGCATGAACGACATCGCGACGATGAAGGCTTCGTTCGCCGATCAGGCCGTGATCTTCCGCCGCCAGCACAACTGGATTATGTGCTGGCTCTACACCGGGACATTCGGCTCGTTCATCGGTTTCTCGGCGGCATTTCCACTGCTGTCGAAGATCCTGTTCCCGGACGTGAACACGCTCAAGTACGCGTTCCTCGGGCCGCTGGTGGGCGCTCTTTCCCGGGCTGCGGCCGGAACGCCAAGCGACCGGATTGGTGGCGGGCGCGTGACACTGTGGGTCTTCGTGGCGATGAGCCTTGGTGTCCTCGGAGTTCTCTACGCGATCGGCATGAAGGGGGAGGCAATGGCCTTTCCCGTGTTCATGGGGAGCTTCCTCTTCCTGTTCGCCGCATCGGGTGTGGGCAACGCGTCCACGTTCCAGATGATCCCTGCAATCATGCGCCGGGAGGTTTCCCGCCTGGAGCCCCATCTTTCGCCGGCAGATCGGATCCGCCAGTCCGACAAGGAGGCGGCCGCGATCATCGGTTTCACCTCCGCGATCGCGGCTTATGGCGCCTTTTTCATCCCCAAGAGCTTCGGTACGTCGATCGCGATGACCGGTGGGGCCGAACTGGCTCTCGTCGGGTTCCTGATCTTCTACCTGAGCTGCATTGCGATCACCTGGGGCGTCTATACGCGCTCCGGCGGCCTTCTCTACGACGTCGAGCGCGCGCCGCGCGCTGCCGTTTCCGGCGTCGCCCAGTAACCCAGAAAATAAAGCCCGAGGACACGACCATGAGCCAGTTCCTTGACCGCCTCAACTTTCTTGCCCGCAACGTCGAGAGCTTTTCCGGCGGGCATGGCACCGTCACCAACGAGAAGCGCGACTGGGAAGAGGGCTATCGCAGCCGCTGGGCGCACGACAAGATCGTGCGTTCGACCCATGGCGTGAACTGCACTGGATCGTGCTCGTGGAAGATCTACGTCAAGGGCGGGATCGTGACGTGGGAAACGCAGCAGACCGACTATCCGCGCACGCGCCCCGACATGCCGAACCACGAACCGCGGGGCTGCGCGCGTGGCGCCTCGTACTCCTGGTATCTCTACAGCGCGAACCGCGTGAAGTATCCGCTGATCCGAGGCCGGCTCATCCGCATGTGGCGCGAAGCCAAGGCCCTGCACAAGGATCCGGTTATCGCCTGGAAGTCGATCGTCGATGATCCGGCAAAGCGTTCCGCGATCCACAAGAGTCGCGGAAAAGGCGGTTTCGTCCGTGCGAGTTGGGCCGAGGCGAACGAGATCGTCGCGGCGGCCAACGTCCACACGATCAAGCAGCACGGGCCCGACCGCATTATCGGTTTTTCGCCCATCCCGGCGATGTCGATGGTCTCCTATGCGGCGGGCTCGCGCTACCTCTCGCTGATCGGTGGCGTGTGCATGAGCTTCTACGACTGGTACTGCGACCTTCCGCCCGCCTCGCCGCAGACATGGGGCGAGCAGACCGACGTGCCGGAAAGCGCCGACTGGTACAATTCCGGCTACCTCATCCTGTGGGGCTCGAACGTACCCCAGACGCGGACGCCGGACGCGCACTTCTTCACCGAGGCCCGCTACAAAGGTGCCAAGGCCGTCGTCATCACGCCGGACTACAGCGAAGCCTCGAAGTTTGCCGACATTTGGCTTCATCCCAAGCAGGGCACCGACGCGGCGCTCGGCATGGCTTTCGGCCACGTAATTCTGAAGGAATTCCATCTCGACCGGAAGGTTCCGTACTTCGAAGACTACGTCCGCCGCTATTCCGACATGCCGATGCTCGTCCGGCTGGTTGAGCAGGACGGGAAGCTCGTCGCCGACCGATTCCTGCGTTCGTCCGATTTCCCCGACGGTCTTGGCGAAACCAACAATCCGGACTGGAAACCCGTGGCCATCGATGAGGCGACAGGCGCGCCCTATGCGCCGACCGGCACGATCGGCTTTCGCTGGGGTGAGAAGGGCAAATGGAATCTCGAAGGTCGCAACGCCGCGACCGGCAAAGAGACATCACCCGCACTCAGTCTGATCGGTTCGCGCGATACGGTCGCAGGCGTGTCATTCCCGTTCTTCGCTGCGGAAGATGCGCCGCGCTCGGCGCATTTCAAGGGTTCCGCGCACGCCCGCACGATCGTGCGCAACGTACCGGCGCGCAAGCTGCGCCTGAAAGACGGCGAAGCACTGGTCGCGACCGTCTATGACCTGTTCATGGCGAACTACGGCATCGATCGCGGTCTTGGCGGCGATGCGGCGAAGAGCTACGACGACGATCACCCCTACACGCCGGCCTGGGCTGAGAAGATCTGCGGCGTGCCGCGCGACCGGATCGTCGCAGTCGCGCGCGGCTTTGCAGACAACGCAGAAAAGACGAAGGGCCGTTCGATGGTCATCGTCGGCGCTGCAATGAACCATTGGTACCACGCCGATATGAACTATCGCGCGCTCATCAACATGCTCGTGATGTGCGGATGCGTCGGGCAGCCGGGCGGGGGCTGGTCGCACTATGTCGGACAGGAGAAGCTGCGTCCGCAATCGGGCTGGACGCCTCTGGCCTTCGCGCTCGACTGGCATCGACCGCCGCGCCACATGAACTCGACGTCGTTCTTCTACGCGCATACCGACCAGTGGCGTTACGAAAAGCTTCGGCTGGACGAGATCCTCTCGCCGCTGGCGCCCAAGGGCTACGAAGGTTCGCTGATCGACTTCAACGTGCGGGCCGAGCGTATGGGCTGGCTGCCGTCGGCTCCCCAGCTCAAGCGCAATCCTCTCGACGTCGCCAAGGATGCGGCAGCCGCCGGATCGGACGTTCCGGCTCACGTCGCAGGCAGCCTAAAGAAGGGCAGCCTTGCGATGTCGTGCGAGGACCCGGACGATCCCGCGAACTGGCCACGAAACATGTTCGTGTGGCGCTCGAACATTCTCGGATCCAGCGGCAAGGGGCACGAGTACTTCCTGAAGCATCTGCTCGGCACGCAGCACGGCGTGCTCGGCAAGGACCTAGGCGAGGAAGGTGAGACCAAGCCGCAGGACGTCGCCTGGCACGACAAGGCTCCGGAGGGCAAACTCGATCTGCTCGTCACGCTCGATTTCCGCATGTCGACGACCTGCATGTACTCCGACATCGTGCTGCCGACGGCGACCTGGTACGAGAAGCACGATCTGAACACGTCCGACATGCACCCCTTCATCCATCCGCTGTCCGCAGCGGTGGATCCGGCGTGGGAGTCGCGAAGCGATTGGGACATCTTCAAGGGATTCGCCAAGCGCTTCTCCGAGCTGGCCGTGGGTCACCTTGGCGTTGAGAAAGATGTCGTGCTTCTGCCGCTGCTGCACGACGCCCCGGCCGAACTTGGCCAGGCGTTCGAGCCGAAGGAGTGGAAGAAGGGCGAGGTCGAGCCGATACCCGGAAAGACCATGCCCGCGGTTGTCGTCGTCGAGCGCGATTATCCGAACACTTACAGGAAGTTCACGTCGATCGGCCCGCTGATGGACAAGCTCGGTAACGGCGGCAAGGGCATGGCATGGAAGACCGGGACCGAGATCGAATTTCTGAAGTCCCTCAATGGGACGGTCGCCGAAGAGGGCGTGTCGAAGGGGCTCGCGCGGATCGAAACCGATATCGATGCGGCGGAGATGCTGCTGTCGCTCGCCCCGGAGACCAATGGACACGTCGCAGTCAAGGCCTGGGAGTCGCTCGGGACATTCACCGGACGTGACCATACGCATCTTGCCAGAGCGCGGGAGGACGAGAAGATCCGCTTCCGGGATGTCCAGGCCCAGCCGCGCAAGATCATCTCATCGCCGATCTGGTCGGGCATCGAGAGCGAACACATTACCTACAATGCGGGCTGGACGAACGTCCACGAGTTGATCCCCTGGCGCACCCTGACCGGACGCCAGCAGCTCTATCAGGATCATCCGTGGATGCGGGCATTCGGCGAGGCGCTGTGCGTCTACAAGCCGCCGATTGATACCAAGACGATCGAGCCGCTTCTCGCCAAGCGGCCGAACGGCAATCGGGAGATCGCCCTCAACTTCATTACGCCACACCAGAAGTGGGGCATCCACTCGACCTATACCGACAACCTGCTGATGCTGACGTTGTCGCGTGGCGGTCCTTGCGTATGGCTTTCGGAGATCGACGCCAAGTCGATCGGTGTGGAGGACAACGACTGGATCGAGGTGTTCAACACGAACGGCGCACTCGTTGCGCGCGCGGTCGTCTCCCAGCGCGTCGCGGCGGGAATGGTGATGATGTACCACGCCCAGGAGAAGATCGTGAACGTGCCGGGCTCGGAGCTGACCCATGCGCGTGGTGGCATCCACAACTCCGTGACGCGTACCTGCATCAAGCCTACGCATATGATCGGCGGCTATGCCCAGCAGGCATACGGATTCAACTATCACGGCACGATCGGCACGAACCGGGACGAATTCGTCGTCGTGCGGAAAATGGCGACCGTCGACTGGCTGGACAAGCCGGCAGCGGCAGAGTGAACACCCCCCGAACGAAGAGGACACCAACATGAAAGTCCGCGCGCAGATCGCGATGGTCCTGAATCTCGACAAGTGCATCGGGTGCCACACGTGCTCGGTCACCTGCAAGAACGTCTGGACGTCGCGCGAGGGCGTCGAATACGCCTGGTTCAACAATGTCGAGACCAAGCCGGGTATCGGGTATCCGAAGGACTGGGAAGACCAGGACAAGTGGAAGGGGGGATGGGTTCGGCAAGCCAATGGCCGAATCCGGCCGAAACTCGGCGGAAAGTGGCGGATCCTCGCGCAGCTTTTCGCGAATCCGCACCTTCCGGAAATCGACGACTACTACGAGCCCTTCACGTTCGACTACGAGCATCTCCAGAGCGCGCCTCAGATGGAGAACTTCCCGACTGCTCGGCCGCGCTCGCTGCTCGACGGCCGGCGGATGGAGAAGATCGAGTGGGGGCCGAACTGGGAGGAAATCCTTGGTACCGAGTTCGCCAAGCGCTCGAAGGACCGGAACTTCGAAGGCATCCAGAAGGAGATCCACGGGCAGTTCGAGAACACGTTCATGTTCTACCTGCCGCGCCTGTGCGAGCACTGCCTCAACCCGGCCTGCGTGGCGGCCTGCCCGTCGGGTTCGATCTACAAGCGCGAGGAGGACGGCATCGTCCTCGTCGACCAGGATAAGTGCCGCGGCTGGCGCATGTGCGTGTCCGCGTGCCCCTATAAGAAGATCTATTACAACTGGCAGAGCGGGAAGGCCGAGAAGTGCATTCTCTGCTATCCGCGCCTGGAAGTCGGCGAGCCGACTGTCTGTTCGGAAACCTGCGTCGGCCGCATCCGGTATCTCGGCGTCATGCTTTACGATGCCGACAAGATCGAGGCTGCCGCGAGCGTGGAAGACGAGAAGGGTCTCTATCCCGCCCAGCTCTCGGTCTTTCTCGACCCGAACGATCCGGAGGTCATCGCAGCGGCGCGCAAGGAGGGGATCCCGGAGGCTTGGATGGAGTCCGCCCGGAAATCCCCTGTCTACCGGATGGCGATCGACTGGAAGATCGCCTTTCCATTGCATCCGGAGTACCGCACGCTGCCGATGGTCTGGTATGTGCCGCCGCTGTCGCCGATCCAGGCGGCCGCAGACGCCGGCAAGATCGAACAGGATGGCGGTATCCCGGACGTGCGGTCGTTGCGCATCCCGCTGCGCTATCTCGCCAACCTTCTGACGGCTGGCGATGAGGCGCCCGTTACACTTGCACTTGAACGGATGCTTGCCATGCGCGCCTTCATGCGTGCGCGGCATGTCGAATCACGCGAGGACCTCGAAGTGCTCGCGCGGGTCGGCCTCGACAAGGCGAAGGTCGAGGACATGTACAGCACGCTGGCGATCGCCAATTACGAGGATCGTTTCGTCATCCCGACGACACACCGCGAGTACGCCGAGAATGCATATGACCTCAAGAACTCGTGCGGATTCACGTTCGGCAATGGCTGCTCGGATGGACCCAACGAAGCTTCCCTTTTTGGCCCGCGCAAGCGGGTCGGCGCACCCGGCAAGGTGGAGGTCTGACGATGATGACCTTCAAGGCACTAAGCGCGATGCTCGACTACCCGAGTGCGGATATGCAGGCTGCCTTGCCGGACATCCGGCAAGCTATCCGTGCGGAGGGGCTGCTCGGGCCATTGGCCTTAGCCCGGGTCGAAGCGGCAGCAGAGATGCTGGGAGCGCATGATCTGCTGACGATCCAGGAACGCTGGGTCGAGTTGTTCGATCGCGTTCGCTCACTTTCCCTTCACCTGTTTGAGCACGTCCATGGCGATTCGCGCGAACGTGGTCCCGCGATGGTCGACCTGCTCGCCCACTACCGCAAAAGTGGCTTCGAAGTCACGGCGTCGCAGTTGCCGGATTATCTGCCGGTGATCCTCGAGTTCCTTGCGCAGATACCGGTCGTCGACGCGCGCGCGATGCTGCGCGAAGTTGCTCCGTTGCTGGCCCCCATCCAGTTGCGCCTTGCCAAGCGCGGCAGTCCCTATGCGGGGCTTCTTGCGGCAGTGCGCGAGCTGGCGGGCGAGAGCTCGGTTCCTGCCGATGACGGTCTTCCCGAACGGGATCCCACGCTGGAAGAGATCGACAGGGATTGGGCCGAAGCCGAAGTCCGTTTCGGGCCGGGTGATGCCGGCCCTGGCGGTACAGCCGGTGCTGCCTGCGGCAAGGCTGCCGACTGGGTCGCCCGAATGAATGCCGGTTGAAGGGGAGGAATCGCCATGCATGCGATCGAGAAGTTCCTGTTCGAGATCTATCCGTATATCTGCTTTACGGTCTTCCTCGTCGGTAGCCTTATACGATTTGACCGCGAACAGTATTCGTGGCGCTCCGGTTCCAGTCAGATGCTGCGCGGCCGCAGCCTGCGATGGGGCTCCAATCTTTTCCACATCGGGATTCTCGCGATCTTCGCGGGTCATCTTGTGGGATTGCTCACGCCGCACGAGCTCTACACGTCGCTCGGACTTGGCGTGGAGCTCAAGCAGATGATCGCGATCGTCGCGGGCGGCGTCTTTGGCGTTGTGTGCTGGATCGGGTTGACGATCCTGATGCACAGGCGGCTGACCGACAGCCGTATCCGCGCGACGAGCTCGACGATGGATATCGTCGTTCTGGCCCTGCTCTGGATCCAGCTCACGCTCGGTCTCGTGACGATTCCGTACTCGCTGCAGCATCCTGATGGGTCCGTCATGCTGGTTCTCTCGGAATGGGTGCAGCATGTCGTCACGTTCCGCGGCGGCGATGCAGAGCTTCTGGCCGGCGTGGCGTGGCCCTACCGGCTACATCTCGTCCTCGGGATGACGCTCTTCCTCGTGTTTCCGTTCTCGCGTCTGGTTCATATCTGGAGCGCGCCTGTCGGTTACGTGTTCCGTAGCTACCAGGTCGTCCGCCGTCGTGGAGGTGCCCGCCATGTCTGATCAGCCCCGCCTCGATCCGATCCGGATCGATGGGCATGCGTTGCCCGACGCCGCTGTCGCTGCCGAGATGCAGTATCGGCCGGCAAAGTCGCTCGACGAATCGCGCCTTGCGGCCGCTCGTGCGGTTGCCGTCCGGGAGATCCTGTGTCGTCGTGCGGTTGAGCTGGGCCTCCTCGCGACCGACGCGACATCTGAGCCGGTGATTGTACAAGCGATCGAGGACGTCCTCGAACAGGAGGTAAATGTCCCTCCGGCCGACGAAGCGGAATGCAAAGCGTGGTTCGAGGCAAAGGGCGGAGATTTGCGCAGCCCCGACCTGCTCGAAGCCCAGCACATTCTGTTTGCTGCAGCATCGGATGACCCGGAGGGACGGTCGGCTGCTCTTGCAGCAGCACAAGCTACCCTTGCCGAGGTCGAGAAATCGCCGGACCGGTTTGAATCCCTCGCAAAAACGCATTCAGCCTGCCCATCGGCGAGCCAAGGCGGCTGGCTTGGTCAGATCGTCCGGGGAACGACGGTCCCGGAATTCGAGACGTATCTTTTCAGTCTCGAGGAGGGGGAGACATGTGCCGCCCCGGTCCCGACGCGCTATGGCTACCATATCGTCCGTTTGCTGCGAAGCGCCGATGGACGGCCGCTACCTTATGCGGCCGTCCGCGAGCAGATTGCCCGCCAGATTGAGGAGCGCGCCTATCTCAAGGCACTCCGCACGTACATCGAAGGTCTGGCGTGTCGCTATCGCGTCGAAGGGTTGGACATGACCGGGCATTGAGGCGGTGGAAGCTGGAATGGCGGGCGCAGGCACGAGAAACGGAGTAGTCGGAAGCCTTCCTGCGATCGGGGCTGCCGATCCGCGCCTACTGGCCGAGCCGCTCGACTATCTCGAGACCGAGCACTATCGAATGCGCGCCGTCCTTTCGCTGCTCGATCGGTTCGTGTCGGAACCTCGGCCGGACGTCCGTGCCGCCACGGCGCGACTCGCCATCGGTTTCATTCGTTCAGATCTTGCACTTCACGTGTCGGACGAGAATGAAGGTCTCTTTCCGTTGCTTCGGATCCGGTGCGAAGTCGCCGACGGACTGGATCGCATCCTTGAGCGGATTGCCGAGGAGCCGGCGCGGGGCGCCGTTGTGTGCGCAGGGGTCGTCCGCAAACTTACGGCGGCCTGCGATGACCGGGCAATTGGCAAAGGCATTCGCATCGCTGTCGAAAGGTTCGTTAGATCCCAGCGGCGTCTGCTGGCCTTGGAGGACGCTTTTGTCCTGCCGCTGGCGCGGCAGCGATTGACCGAAGCCGACAGATGCTGGCTATCGCTTCATATGAGCGAGCGTCGCCAATGAGTTCTTTCGCTTCCATGCCGCTGCTTGCATACGGGTTTCGGCCGTTCTTCCTCGGTTCATCGTTCTATGCAGGATGGGGAGCAGTCGGTTGGATCCTCGTTTGGACAGGTCATCTCGACTTCCTGCCAGTCCTTCCAGCCATGTTGTGGCATGCGCATGAAATGGTTTTCGGATTCGTTGCAGCCGCGCTCGCGGGCTTCCTGCTGACGGCCGTGCCGAACTGGACGGGCGTGGCGCCATTGCGTGGGGCCGCTCTCGCCTTGCTGTTTGGCCTGTGGATGGCCGGGCGGATCGGTGCCTGGACCGTCGCTGACACCGCGCCGATGGCCTTCGCTTTTCTCGATATCGGCTTCCTTCCGGCGCTTGCGGCGTGGACTGGATGGGCGATCGTCAAGAAGCGCGTCATGCGAAATCTCCCGCTCGTCGGGCTTCTGATCGTGCTCTCCGGCACCAATCTGGCTGTACATCTCGACGCTGTTGGCATTTGGCTGGGCATAGCGCGTCCCGCCCTGCATCTTGCGATCGGCATGGTCGCGATTCTCATCGTGATCATTGGCGGCAGGATCGTTCCGGCCTTTACGCAGAGTGCCCTTCGGGGTGCCGGTCTGCAGATCGAACTTGCCGGCAGTCCGGTCCTCGACAAGGCGGCGATCTTCTCGACGTTGCTATGCGTTCTTGCCGATGCGGCAAGCCTTCCGGGGCCCGCGATCGGCGGACTGGCCGCGCTGGCAGCGGTCTTGCATTTGCTCCGTCTGCTAGGCTGGAGGCCGCTGGGAACGAACGGCATGCCGATCGTCTGGGTCCTTCATCTTGGCTATGCGTGGATCGTCGTCGGATTTGCGCTATGGGCGGCGTCGGCAGGTCTTGGGATCGGCACCCAGAGCATGGCGTTGCATGCGCTCACGCTTGGCGCATTCGGGACTATGATTCTGGGTGTGATGTCGCGCGCATCACTCGGCCACACAGGGCGCCCGGTTCGTGCCGATGTTTGGCTTGTTTTGGCATATGTCCTCGTAAGCATCGCAGCCGCAGGGCGCGCCGTTATCGGTCCGATCGTAGGTGGCGATCTTGGAGATCAACTGACAGGTTTTTCGGGTGTTCTGTGGGCAAGCGGGTTTGCGATTTTCTTCTTCCGCTTTCTGCCAACTCTGGCACTTCGCCGTCCGGATGGTCGACCGGGGTAATGCGGCGGCAGGACACACAGATGGCACATTGGTGATGCTGCAGCCGATGTGTTTGTCCTGAACGAAGCCCTCGTCGACACGGCCCCATGCCGGATGCCCAGATGCGGCAGTGAACAGCTTGAGGCAGATCAATGCGCCGACATGTGAAATCGTGGAGTCTCAGGCTGTAGCCGCAACTGTCCGGCATCGAACTCGATGGCTCGGCGCTCGCGGAAGCAGACGAAATCCGCATATCCATCCAAGGTGCCTGTGCATGTGGACCCAGCCGTCCGTCAGGGCGATTCAAACATCTGTGCGTCCACGCTGGGCGCTGGTTGCCGCAGCGATCGCCGTACTGTTCGGCGGACTCACCGTGTTGTCCGGCGGCCGAGCACTTTTCGGCGACGAACTGGAACGCGCGGCAGTCGGCAATGCTGTCTCGTTCGTCCTCTGGTTCAACTTTGTCGCCGGATTCGGCTACATCATTGCGGGGATCGGATTATTCGCATGGCGTCGGTGGGCCGCCCTGCTTGCGGCCTTTATCGCCATCACGACGCTCACGACACTGGCCGCGTTCGGCGGACATGTCGCTATGGGAGGTGCCTTCGAAGTGCGGACAGTCGGCGCGATGGTTTTGAGAAGCGCGATCTGGGGCGTCATTGCGGTCGCGGGATGCCGATCGCTGGGTTGCCACGTCCGGGATGGTTCGGGATTGGCCCGATGATGCCAGCCCCGGATATCGAGACGCGGCCGCGTCGCTTGCTCGACTTCATGCGTAGGCCATGGGTGAGGGGGGCGCTTTCAGTAATCGCGCTCCTCGCGGTGGCCGCAGCAGCCGCGTCCGTGTACTCGAACCGCCCGGTTTCCGTTGCGGTCGCGACGACCAAGCGCGACGTGCAGATCCGTGTTTTCGGGCTCGGCACTGTCGAAGCCCGCGTGCTTTCGAAGATCGGATTCGAGGTCGGTGCCACGCTTGTCGAGCTCAACGCTGACCATGGGGACCGCGTCTTGAGGGGCCAGGTTTTGGCGCGTCTGGCCGTCGGTGAGCAGGAGGCGAAGGTGGCCAAGGCGCGTGCCGCCATGGCTGTCGCCGCGACGGGCATCGTCAGGGGGGAGGCACTCCTCGAGAAGGCGCGAGCGGTCCAGTCGCAGAAGCAGTCCGCCAACCGGCGCAAGCAGGCCTTGGTCGGTCGCGACATCGTCTCCCAGCAGGTCGCGGACGAGGCGACAACGGACGAGTCAGTCGCTAGGGCCGACGTGGCCGTCGCGCGAAGCGATCTCGAGACCGCCAGAGCCCTGCTGGTGGATGTCCAGGCCCAGCTCCAGTTCGAAGAGGCCATGCTCCGTCATCGCACTCTTGTCGCGCCGTTCGACGCGCTGGTCATCGAGCGCCACAAGGAGCCCGGAACCGTGATCAAGCCTGGCGATCCGGTGTTTACGCTGATTGCCGCCGACAGCTACTGGGGGCTTGCCTATGTCGATGAGGCCCGCGCGGGCTTCATCGAGGAAGGGCAGGCGGTCGAAGCCCATCTGCGGTCCCGCCCGCAGGATGCCTTCACGGGCCGGGTCGTGCGCATCGGTCTGGAGAGCGACCGTGCGAGCGAGGAGCGCCGCGTCTATATCAAGGGCGACAATCCACCAGCTCGCGTTTTTCTCGGCGAGCAGGCCGAGTTCTGGATCAGCGTCGCCCGGCTCGATACGGCGTTGCTCGTCCCGGAATCGGCGGTGCAGGGATTCGACGGACGGGAAGGCCGGGTGTGGACGGTCGAAGCCGGACGCCTCCAGCGCCGCCCGGTGCGGTTCCGCCACCGGACGGAGGACGCACGACTGGAGATCGTTGCGGGGTTGCCGGCCGATTCGCGTGTCGTCACCCGCCTGAATGGCGACCTCCGCGAAGGTCGGCGGGCGACTGTGGTCGAGGCTGGACGGGAATGAACCTCGCCTACCGCGATATCCGGCACAATCTCGGCCGGTTCCTGCTGACCTGTGTCGGGCTCGGACTTCTGTTGGGCGTCGTCATGGCGATGATCGGCATCTATCGCGGCCTGGTCGTCGAATCACTGGCAATTGCGCGTGCGCCGGCGATTGACCTGTGGGTCGTCGAGGCGAATACGCGCGGCCCGTTCGCGGAGGCATCGCGTATTCCCGCTGACGTCCGCGAAGCGGTTGCCCGGATCTCGGGCGTGGCCGCAGCGGGCGGAATCACCTACCAGACGGTCGAAGCCGAATATCGGGGTGACAAGCTGCGACTTTACGTCATCGGGTACGAGCCGACCCGGCCGGGCGGCCCATCCGAGATCGTCGAGGGCCGCGCTATCGCACGCAATCGCCATGAAATGGTCGTTGACCGCAGCGCCGGCGTCGATGCCGGCGACCGGATCAGGCTTGGCAGGAACCTCTTCACGGTCGTCGGGATCACACGCCAGCAAGTCAATGCTGCCGGCGATCCGGCCGTCTACATCACGCTCGACGACGCGCAGAAACTGCAGTTCGAGCTTTCACCGCCGGCCCAGCGCGTCCAGTCAGCTCGCGGAGCCAGTGTGGCGAATCCGGATACCGTCAATGCTGTCGTCGCCCGCCTGAAGCCCGCTGCGTCGGCCGAAGCCGTCGCTGAAACGATCCGACGCTGGAAGCACCTGTCGGCGATAACGCAGGAGGCCCAGGAAGCTATCCTTTCCCGGTCGCTTGATCTGCCCCCTTCAGAGTGGTCCAAAAGTTAATTTAGACTGGACCCCGAAGGAGACGAACAATGGGCAAGAAGCACGGGCCT
>JBIKWI010000221.1:0-4977 GCA_044356395.1 Tagaea sp.
GAAGGCGCGATCGGCGGCGAAGGCGGACAGCTTCATCGGGAGGTCCACTCGCTCAAGAGCGCTGCCGCAAGCTTCGGCGCGAGCGCGCTCGCCATGCGTGCCGCCAGCCTCGAGGAATCGATCGAGGGCGGCGGATACCGCCACGATCCCGATGCGATCGCGGAACTGGCCGGATTGCTCTCGGAGTTCCGGGAAGCCGTCGCCCGCCGCGGGATCGTGGTCGGCTGAGTCCGCGAAAGACCCGCCGCAAGGAACGGGTGGGCAGGGGAAGCGTCGGCCGATAGCATGCGGTCGATGGACAATACGCCTCCGAAACTCGACGCAGCGGCTTGGGCGATGCTGCTTGCCCTGTCGGTGCTTTGGGGAGGGTCGTATCTTTACGTGAAGGTGGCACTCGCCGAATTGCCGCCGATCACCATCGTTGCCCTGCGGGTCGTGATCGGCGGTGCGTTCCTCGTCGCGATCCTTCGGCTGAAAGGGCTGGCGCTGCCGCGCGATCCGGCGCTCTGGCGTGCGTTCGGCGTGCTGGCGCTGATCAACACGCTCGTTCCGTTCGTGCTCATCGCCTGGGGGCAGCGCGAGATATCGGCGGGGCTTGCGGCGATCCTGAATGCGGCGACGCCGCTCTGGACGATCACGTTGGCGCATTTCCTGACAGCCGACGAACGGATGAACGTGCGGCGCGCGACGGGCGTGCTGATCGGCTTTGCCGGTGTCGTCGTCCTGGTCGGGCCGGAAGCCCTCGCGGGCATCGGCACATCCGTTGCCGCGCAGCTCGCATGCGTCCTGGCGACGATCAGTTACGGCTTCGCACTTATTTGGGCGCGCCGCTTTCGCAGAATCGACGGCAGCGTCGTCGCGAGCGGGCAGTTTATCTGTGCGGCGCCGGCCGCCGTGGCACTGGCCTGCCTTGTCGATCGGCCTTGGTCGCTGCCGGTCCCCGGCCAAGCGACAATCGCCGCCATTCTGGCATTGGCGCTGTTCTCCACGGCGTTCGGCTACCTTGTCTATTTCCGGCTGATGCAGCGGTCGGGGGCCGGCAACGCTTCGCTCGTCACGATGCTGATCCCGCCCAGCGCCATGCTGCTCGGAAGCCTGTTCCTCGACGAGCGCCCGGAACCCGTCGGGCTTGCGGGCTTCGCGATGATCGCCGTCGGACTCGCGATCGTCGACGGGCGCGTGGTGGCCGCGATCCGACGCTAGTCGACGGCGGCGAGATCGGGGAGGCCGCGCCACTGCTGGGCATGGTCGAGCCCGTAGCCGACGACGAAGCGGTCGGGAATCGTGAAGGCGACGAAATCGGCGCCGATGGGCACGACGCGGCGCGACGGCTTGTCGGCGAAGACCGCGATCTTCACGGGCGATCCGCCGAGACCTTCGAGCAACGACTTGGCGAAGCTGAGCGTGCGTCCCGAGTCGAGGATGTCGTCGATCAGGAGGACCGGCTGGCCACGAAGATCCTCCGGCAGCGTGCCGGTCACCCGGACCTGCCCGGAACTCGTCGTCGCGTCGCCGTAGCTCTTCAGGTTCACGAACTCGACCTTCGGATGGACGTTGCGCTTGGCAAGCGCACGCATCAGATCGGCCGTGAACACGAAAGCGCCATTCAGGATCGAGATGATCGTAAACTCGCGCGGCAGGGCGACGGCGATCTCACCCGCAAGCGCTTCGACGCGGGCGGCGATCTCGGCGGCGGAATGGAGAGTTTCCTTTGGGACGAGAGACATGGTCGAGGGCCACCGGCTGAAGAAATCGGTTGAAGTACCGGAAAGGGGCGGCTAAACGCCCCAAGTCCACATGCTTTTCGCCCATCCCACCGACCCTGCGCAAGCGCGTGCCGTCTGGATCCGAGATCTGACGGTCTTGGCGGCCGTCATTGGCGGATTTTTCCTGCTGTTTCTCGGGCATCGGCCGTTGGCCGTGCCGAGCGAAGCGCGGTATGCCGAACTCGCGCGCGAGATCGTCGCCAGCGGCGACTGGATCACGCCGCGAATCAACGGCATCAAGTATTTCTTCAAGCCGCCCCTGTTCTACTGGATCGAGGCGGTGGCGGTCCATGCGCTCGGTCTTTCCGAGTTCGCCCTGCGTCTGACGACGGCCCTGTTCGCGCTTGCGGGCTGCCTGCTCGCATATGTCGCCGGACGCAAGCTGTTCGACCGCACGACTGGGATCCTCGCCGCCATCGTCCTGGCGACGACCCTGATCTGGTTCACGCTTTCGCGGATCATCCTCCTCGACGTTCCGGTGGGCGTATTCCTGACGCTCTGCCTGCTCGCCTTCCTGTTCGCGGTCCGCGAAGCGCCCGGCAGCCGCGCTCGGAACGTCTGGCTCTACACGATGTACATCGCGGCAGCCGCAGCGACCATGACCAAGGGCTTGATCGGCATCGTCCTTCCGGGCCTCGTCATCGGCGCCTGGATCGTGTTGACGTGGAACTGGCGGCTGCTTCTCGAAGTCCGCTTGTTGTCGGGGCTCGCGCTGTTCCTCCTGATCGCGGTGCCCTGGCATGTCGCCGTCGGCGTGCAGACGCCCGAGTTCTTCCATTTCTACTTCGTTCGGGAGCATTGGGAGCGGTTCACGACGACCGTGCACGGTCGCGCCCAGCCTTGGTGGTTTTTCCTGGCGATACTTACGGCCGGCGTTTTCCCGTGGATCGGCTTTCTGTTTCAGTCGCTTTGGCGGAACATCGAGCGGATCCTTTCGCGTACGCCGGAAGGGCAGGCCGAGTTGTTTCTCGCTCTCTGGTTCTGGCTGATCCTGCTGTTCTTCTCCGCGTCGGACTCCAAGCTGGTGCCGTACGTGACGCCGATGATGGTCCCGCTGGCGCTTTTCATCGGCAGATATCTTGCCCTGGCATTCGCAGCGCCGGCCGAGTGGCCAGGCCTGCATGTCGGCCTATGGGTCGTGGCCGGTGCTGCCGCACTGTTCGCAGTCGTCGCGCTTGCCGTCGGTATCGCCGGCGCCCGTCTGGCACCGGCGGAACTTGCCGACGAGATCGAGCGTGCCCGCCCGGTGATGGGGTGGCTGTGTCTGGGCGCGGTCGTGGCGGCCGTCTCGATCGCCTGGGCTCTGCGCCGGCGTGGCGCAGGGACGGCGTTCGTCGCTGCGGTGCTGGCTGCCGCCACCTTCTTCCAGGGCGTCGATACGACGATGGCGCAATTCCAGCCGCGCTCGATAAAGCCGCTGGCGGCGGAGATCGCGTCTCGCCTGGCGCCGGGCGACGAGGTCATCGCCTATCGCACCTATCCGCAGGACCTGCCGATCTATCTCGACCGGCGCATCTCGGTGGTCGGCTGGTCGGGCGAGCTCGACTTCGGCCGGCAGATCGAACCCGCGACACAGGCCTGGATGTTCGACGATGAAGCGGAACTCTGGCGGCGCTGGCACGGCGCCGGGACGGTCTATATGATCATCCCTCTGCATTTCGAGTCGACGGTCCGGCCCACTGCGGAGCCGCGCTATCGCGAGATCGCCCGCACGTCCCGTCATGTGCTGGCGACGAACCGGGCGGAGTAGGGGCCGGATGCTTCAGTATCTGCCGATCATCCTGTTTGGCGTGCTGCTGAATGCGGCGGCACAACTGGCGCTGAAGCAGGGCATGCGCCAGATCGGCGAGTTCGAGTTCGCGCTCGCGAACGCATTGCCCATCGGCTGGCAAGTCGGCACGAACCCTTTCGTCGCGCTCGGAATCCTCTTCTATGTCGTCAGCGTCGGGATCTGGATCCTCGTGCTTTCGCGCGTCGAAGTCAGCCTTGCGTATCCGATGCTTTCGATCGGCTACGTCGTCAACGCGCTGGCGGCGTGGTGGCTGTTCGGCGAGAGCTTGACCCCGACCCGGATCGCGGGCATTGCGGTGATCTGCTTTGGCGTCTGGCTCCTGTCGCGTACCTGAGGCACATGGACACTCCGCTTCCCGCCGTCACGATCGTCGTGCCCGTCTACAACGAAGAGGCCAATCTGCGGCCGCTGTTCGGACGGCTGGCCGCGACGCTCGATGCGCACGGCAAGCCGTGGGAGGTGATTTTCACAGACGACGGCAGCCGCGACGGGTCGATGTCGATCCTGCGCGAGCTTCACGCGGCCCGCCCGGATGCGGTTCGGGTGATCGAGTTCGAGCGCAACGCAGGCCAGCACATGGCCATCATGGCGGCGTTCGAGCGGGTGCGCGGCGATACCGTCGTCACGATCGATGCTGACCTTCAGAATCCGCCCGAGGAGATCCCGAAGCTTCTCGCCGCGATCGATGCAGGTCACGATGTCGTCGGCTCGATCCGGAAGAACCGGCAGGATGTCGGCTGGCGGGTCTACGCGTCCCGGGCGATGAACTTCGTGCGCGAACGCATCACAGGCATCCGGATGACCGATCAGGGCTGCATGCTTCGCGCCTATCGGCGCGGCGTGGTCCAGCAGATCGTCGCGACCGGCGAGCAGGCAACCTTCATTCCGGCCCTCGCGCAGTATTTCGCGTCCAATCCGGCCGAAGTCGAGGTCGAGCACGCGGCGCGTGCGGCGGGAGAGAGCAAATACGATCTCTACAAGCTCGTCAGGCTCAATTTCGACCTGATGACCGGGTTCTCGGTCGTGCCGCTGCAGATCTTCACGATCGTCGGCATGATCATCACAGCGCTGTCGGTGCTTCTGGTCGTCTACATGCTGCTGCGCCGGATCTTCATCGGCCCCGAAGCCGAAGGTCTTTTCACTTTGTTCGCGATCCTCTACTTCCTTGTCGGCGTCGTCATAACCGGGCTCGGGCTCGTCGGCGAGTATGTCGGGCGCATCTATCGCGAAGTGCGCAAGCGGCCGCGGTTCCAGATCCGCGCCATCCTCGAGAAGTCCGAGTAGACCGGCGATGCCCGGCATCGTCCTGTTCGGCTATTCCGACGTCGGCTTCGTCTGCCTCGACCTGCTTCTTTCGCAGGGGCGCGACGTGCGTCTTGTCGTGACGCACGAAGACGATCCGGGTGAAGCGAAGTGGTT
>JBIKWI010000071.1:0-16796 GCA_044356395.1 Tagaea sp.
CGGTCGGCGGGCACCAGACGCTTCTCGACATAGGTGCCGGGGCCGGCCACATAGGCGACGCGGTCGCCGGCCTTGAAGTCGGTGACGCCCGCACCGACCGCCTCGACGATGCCGGCGGCTTCGTTGCCGGGCGAGAACGGGGCCGGCGCCGGGTAGAGGCCGGAGCGGAAATAGGTGTCGATGAAATTGACGCCGATGGCGGTGTGCTTGACCAGCAGCTCGCCCGCACCGGGTGCCGCGATCTCGACGTCTTCCCACACCATCACGTCGGGGCCGCCGGCTTTGTGGACGCGGATCGCTTTTGCCATTTTCAGGGACTCCTTCAGCCGAGATGCTTCTTGAAAAACTCCGCCGTCCGCCCGTTGGCGAGATCGGCCGAGGCCTTGTCGTAGTGCTTGCCGCCGACGCGCGCGAAGGCATGGTCCTGCCCGGCATAGTCGTTGATCGTCACGTTGGGATTGCCGGCAAGACCTGCCTTGATCTTGGCCTGCGCGTCGGGCGGCACGAAACCGTCTTTTTCGGCGACATGCATCATGAGCGGCTTGGCGATCCCCTTGGCCAGATCGAGAAGTCCGTCGAGACCCACGCCATAGAAGCTGACCGACGCGTCGGCGTCCGAGCGGCACGCCATCTGGTAGGCGAGATTTCCGCCAAGGCAGTAGCCGACCGTACCGGCCTTGCCGGTGCACGCGGCGTGCGCGCGCAGCGTGCGCAACGTGGCGACAAGGTCCTCCACGCCGAGTGCGAAATCGAAGCCCTTGAACAGCTCGAACGCGCGCGCCCATTCGGCGTCCGTCTTGTCGGTGATCTGGATGCCCGGCTCCTGGCGCCAGAAGATGTCGGGGCATGCGACGACATAGCCCTGGCGCGCATAGCCGTCGGCGAGGTCGCGCATCACCTGGTTGACGCCGAAGATCTCCTGGATCAGCACCAGACCCGGACCCTTGCCGCCCGACGGAAGGGCGAGATAGGCGTCGAACCGCGCGCCGAATTGCGGATGGGGTGTCTTGGCCGGAATGCTGAGTGTCGCCATCGGGGGGAGGCCTCCTCGGTAAAATGTGTGCGGGCTCGACTTAGGGTGCCGCGCGCCCGTTGGCAAGTTCGCTGCCCGTCCCCGCGCGTCGGGCCCGGGTTGCGGGTCCGGGCGCCGGGCGGGTATGGTCGGGACGAAGACTACATGAGGTCGCGCCGATGAAGATCAAAATCGATGTCGAGTGCACGCCGGAGGAGGCCCGGGTCTTCATGGGCCTGCCCGACGTCAAGCCGATGCAGGAAGCGTTGATGGGCCAGATGACGGGTCGGCTCGAGACGGCGATGAAGGCGATGGAGCCTGAAGCGGTCCTGCGCCAGTGGTTCACCGGGACCGGCTGGGACCAGATGCAGAAATTCTGGTCGCTCGCAGGCGACCGCGAAAAGGCGAAGTGACGTGGCCGGCGACCCGAAGCACTTTTATGCCGCGCATGTTTTCGTGTGCACGAACGAGCGGCCCGCCGGCCATCCGCGCGGCTGCTGCAAGGAAAAGGGTTCCGAAAAGCTGCGCGACTACATGAAGGCGCGCGCCAAGGAGCTGGGCCTGCCCGAGACGCGGATCAACACCGCCGGCTGCCTCGAGCGCTGCGAATTCGGGCCGGCCCTCGTGATCTATCCCGAAGGCGTCTGGTATTCGCCCAAGACGCGCGAGGACATCGACGAGATCCTGGCTGTCCACATGCAGCAGGGAAAGCGTGTCGAGCGCCTGATGCTGAAATACGAGGACCGCGTCCCGCCCAAGCCCAAGGGCTGACCGGCGCGACGATGGATCGCCCGACGATCTATGCGCCCGCCAGTGCTGTCGGCAAGGCCGGCGTGGCCGTCGTGCGCGTTTCGGGGCCGGCGGCAGGTGCGACAGTTGCAGCACTCGCCGGGCGCGTTCCGTCGCCGCGCATGGCGACGTTGGCGAAACTCGCCGATCCGGCCGACGGTTCGACGATCGACGAGGCGCTCGTGCTGTGGTTTCCGGCACCCGCGAGCTTCACCGGCGAGGATGTCGCCGAGTTCCACATCCACGGCAGCCGCGCGACGTTGGCGGCACTGCTCGAGGTGCTTGGCCGGCAGCCGGGGTTGCGGCTGGCGCGGGCGGGCGAGTTCGCGCGCCGCGCCTTCGATGCCGGGAAGCTCGACCTTGCGCAGGTCGAGGCGCTCGCCGACCTGATCGCGGCGGAGACGAAAAGCCAGGCGCAGCAGGCGCTGCGCCAGCTCGGCGGCGCGCTCGGGACGGCCGTGGAAGGCTTGCGGGACAGGGTTCTGCGGCTGCGTGCACTGGCCGAGGCCGAGATCGATTTTCCCGACGAAGGCGACGTGCCCGGCGGCCTGATCGCGCGAATGCGCGCACCCCTTGTCGCCCTCGACGGCGAAGTGCAAGCCCTGATTGCAGGGTCGGCGCGCGGGGAACGCCTGCGCGCGGGCTATACGGTGGCGATCCTGGGCCCGCCCAATGCGGGCAAATCGAGCCTGCTGAACCGGCTGGCGGGCCGCGAGGCGGCGATCGTGTCGGAGACCGCCGGCACGACGCGCGACGTGATCGAGGTGCATCTCGATCTTGCCGGCTGGCCGGTGACGCTGTGGGACACGGCGGGCCTGCGCGATGTGGCCCCGGACGGCGCCCACGCGGCGATCGAGCTCGAGGGCATGCGCCGCGCGCGCCGCCGCGCGGAAGAAGCGGATCTGAAACTCGTCGTGCTCGACGCCCGCGAGCCGGTCCCCGATGCGACCCTTGCCCCGTTCGTTCGCGACGGGCTTGTCGTGCTCAACAAGGCGGATCTCGTCGCGTCGTGCGCCGGTCTCTGCGTCTCGGCGCTGACCGGTTCGGGGATAGGCGCACTCGAATCCGAGCTTGCGGCGCGCGCTGCGGCAGCCCTGTCCGCAGGCGACGGGTCGGCGCCGCTGGTCACGCGCGCGCGCCATCGGGAAGCGCTGGTCGAGGTCCGCGCTGCACTTGCGCGCGCGGGCACGCAGGTCGAAGCGGAACTTGTCGCCGAAGAGCTGCGGATCGCGAGCGGGGCACTGGGCCGTATCGTCGGCCGATCGGGGGTGGAGGACGTGCTCGACCTGCTCTTCGCCGAATTCTGTATCGGAAAATAGACCGGCTTACTTGGCCATCGCCGCCGCGCGCAGGATCTGCTTGCTCTGCAGCTTCATGCGCGTTTTCTGGTTCCACAGGATGAGCCAGCCCGGACCCATCTCGCGCGAGGCCTTGTCGTAGGCCTGGGCCGCGGTCGAAAAATCGTTCCCGGCGAAGACCGGTGCGCCGGGTGCGTTCTGCGGCAGGCCGGCTTTGTAGAACTGGACCAGATAGGTTTCCATTGCGGGGACCCTGTCGGTGACGCCGAAGCCAGAACGATAATCCAACACGCGTTTTCTGTCTCTGGATAAATAATTGATAACGCTCGTAATTTTAGATAAATTGCAAAATGCAAAGCGGAGTGGCCGCGCAAACATATGATTTATTTAACAAATTTCCGATGTTTGCCGGGAAACATCTTGCCCCGCTTTGCGCGCGAATTGACGGACCCCGGCCGACTACCTAGGTTGCGCCGATGAACCGCGAACGCGACTTCGACGTGATCGTGATCGGCGGCGGCCATGCCGGCTGCGAAGCCGCGGCTGCGTCAGCGCGCGCGGGGGCATCCACGCTGCTGCTGACGCTCGATCCCGCGAAGATCGGCGAGATGAGCTGCAATCCCGCCATCGGCGGGCTCGGCAAGGGCCATCTGGTGCGTGAGATCGACGCGCTCGACGGCATCATGGCGCGCGCGATCGACCGCGCCGGCATCCAGTTCCGCATGCTCAACCGCTCCAAGGGGCCGGCGGTGCGCGGGCCACGCGCGCAGGCGGACCGGAAGCTCTATCGCCTGGCGATCCAGCAGTTTCTGGGCGAACAGCCGAATCTGGCGATCCGGGTAGGCGAAGCTGCGGATCTGGAGATCGGCGCCGACGGCCGCGTGGCCGCCGTGCTGACGGCCGACGGGGCCCGGCTGTCTTGCGGTGCCGTCGTGCTGACGACCGGCACCTTCCTGCGCGGGCTCATCCATATCGGGCTCGAGAAGATCCCGGCCGGCCGGGTGGGCGAGAAGCCGTCGCTCGCCCTTTCCGAAACCCTCTCGCGGCTGGGTTTCCCGCTGGGCAGGCTCAAGACCGGCACGCCGCCGCGCCTCGACGGCCGCACGATCGGCTGGGCCGGGTTGGAAATGCAGCCCGCCGACGATCCGCCCGAGCCGTTCTCGACCCTGACCGCCCGGATCGACGTGCCGCAGATCGCCTGCGGCATCACCTATACGTCGCCGGCGACGCACGACATCATCCGCGCGAACCTCCATCAGGCCCCGATGTATTCGGGCCAGATCGAAGGCGTGGGGCCGCGTTATTGCCCGTCGATCGAGGACAAGGTGGTCCGTTTCGCCAGCCGCGAACGCCACCAGATCTTCCTTGAGCCGGAGGGGCTGGACGACGACACGGTCTACCCGAACGGCATCTCCACATCCCTGCCCGCCGCCGTCCAGCTCGAAATCCTCAAGACGATCCAAGGGCTTGAGAACGCGACGATGCTGCGAGCGGGCTACGCGATCGAGTACGATTTCATCGACCCGCGGGCCCTCAAGCCGACGCTGGAGACGATCCGCCAGCCCGGCCTCTATCTCGCCGGCCAGATCAACGGCACCACCGGCTATGAAGAAGCGGCTGCGCAAGGGCTGGTCGCCGGGCTCAACGCGGCGCTGGCGCTCGGCGGGTCCGATCCGTTCGTCCTGGACCGCGCGGACGCGTATATCGGCGTGATGATCGACGATCTGGTCACGCTGGGAACGCGCGAGCCCTATCGCATGTTCACGAGCCGGGCGGAGTATCGCCTGACCCTGCGCGCCGACAATGCCGACCAGCGCCTGACCGGGCGCGGGATCGCGGCCGGCTGCGTGGGATCGGCCCGCCTTTCGGCGTGGAGCGACAAGAAGGCCCGTCTGGCCGAGGCCCGCGCCTTGGTCGAACGTCTCAAGGAATCGCCGGCACGGCTGGCGAAGCGCGGCTTCGCAGTCAACCAGGACGGGATCGCACGCTCGCCGCTCGATCTTCTGGCGCTGCCGGGCGTGGACTGGGCGGCCCTCGTTGCCGTCTGGCCGGAGCTGGGAAGCCTGCGCCCCGACATCGCCGGCCAGGTGGAAATCGACGCGCTCTATCGCGGTTATCTTGCCCGGCAGGATGCCGACATCCGCGAATTCCGCCGCGACGAGGGCCTCGAACTGCCGGCCGACCTCGATTATGCCGCCCTGACGGCCCTGTCGAACGAGATGCGCCAGAAGCTGGCCGCCGTGCGTCCGGCGACCTTGGGGCAGGCGGCGCGTATTTCCGGCGTGACGCCAGCCGCCCTGACGATCCTGCTGCGTCACGCGAGGCGCGCGGCGTGAAACCCTCCGATTTCGCCAAGCGGACGGGTGTTTCTCAAGAAACAATCGAGAAACTTGTCATATATCAACGTCTTCTCGAAAAATGGCAGACGAAGATCAATCTTGTCTCGGTCACCACGCTGCCCGACGTCTGGATCCGCCATTTCTACGATTCGTGGCAGGTACTCCCCACACTCGGCGATGCCGCGACGGTGGCTGATCTGGGGGCCGGGGCGGGATTTCCGGGGCTCGTGCTGGCGATCTGCGCCCCGGAGAAGACCGTGCACCTGGTCGAATCGGACGCACGCAAATGCGCGTTCCAGATCGAGATCGTGCGCGAAACGGGCGCGAAGAACGTGCGGATCCATAATACGCGCGCCGAGCGGCTTGCAGGCGAGCTGAAGGTTGCTGCCATCACCGCCCGGGCGCTTGCACCGCTGACCGATCTGCTCGAACTCGCCGTCCCGCTGCTCGAGCCGGGCGGGTTATGCACGTTTCTCAAGGGGGCGACGTACAAAGCCGAATTGACCCAGGCGGAAAGCGCGTGGCATATGCGCGTGGCTGTCGCCGCTTCGCTGACCGAACCGGATGCCGCAATCCTCACGCTTCGGGAAATCGCGCGCAAGTGACTGATAATAATCATAAAAAGCCGCGCATCTTGGCGATCGCCAACCAGAAGGGCGGGGTCGGCAAGACGACGACCGCGATCAATCTCGCCACGGCGCTGGCCGCCGTCGGCAAGAAGGTGCTCGTCGTCGATCTCGATCCGCAGGGCAATGCCTCGACCGGCTTCGGCATCCCGGCCGACCAGCGCGAGATCGGCTCCTACGACGTGCTGATCGGCAACGCGGTCCCTGTCGAGGCGATCCGCCAGTCAATCATTCCCGGCCTTTGCGTGATGCCGGCCACGCCCGATCTCGCCGGCGCCGAGCTCGAGCTCGTCGACCTCGACCGGCGCGAATATCGCCTGGCCGACGCGCTGGTCGAGGCGGTGGCCGACATGGATCTCGACTACGTGATGATCGATGCCCCGCCGTCGCTGGGGCTGCTGACGCTCAACGCGCTCGTCGCAGCCGACGCGCTGCTGGTACCGCTGCAGTGCGAGTTCTTCGCGCTCGAAGGGCTTTCCAACCTGATGCGCACGCTCGACCGCGTGCGCGAGCGCTTCAACCCGAGGTTGACCCTGCAGGGCGTGGTCCTGACGATGTTCGACAAGCGAAACAATCTCTCGGAGGCCGTCGCCGCCGACGTGCGCCAGCATTTCGGCGACGTGGTCTACGAGACCGCGATCCCGCGCAACGTGCGCATCTCCGAAGCGCCTTCGCACGGCAAGCCTGTACTGCTCTACGACCTGCGCTGCCCGGGCTCGCAGGCCTACGTGATGCTGGCAAGCGAACTCCTCAAGCGCGAAAGCGCGCTCGCGACGGATCGCGCCGCATGACGCCCGCCGACGGGAAAAAGGGTCTGGGTCGCGGCCTCTCCTCGCTGCTCGGCACGCCGAACCCCGGCCAGGCCGGTGCGGGCGACGCGCCGCGGGGCACACGCAATCTTCCGGTGGGCAAGATCCATCCCGGCCGCTTCCAGCCGCGGCGCAATTTCGACGCGACGGCGCTTGCCGAACTCACCGAATCGATCAAGGCGCAGGGCGTGCTTGCCCCGATCCTCGTGCGCCGCGATCCCAAAGACCCCACCTCGTACGAGCTGATCGCCGGCGAGCGCCGCTGGCGCGCGGCACAGGCCGCACAGCTCCACGAGATCCCGGCGGTCGTGAAGGATCTTTCCGACCGCGAGGCCCTGGAAGCCGCCCTCGTCGAGAACCTGCAGCGCCAGGATCTCGACGCGATCGAGGAAGCGCTCGGCTATCGCCGGCTGATGGACGAGATGAAATTCACCCAGGAGCGGGTGGCCGAAGCGGTCGGCAAGAGCCGCCCGCACGTCGCCAACACGCTGCGCCTGCTCGACCTGCCGGAATCCGCGCAGAAGCTGCTGGGTGAGGGAAAGCTCACGCCAGCACACGCGCGCCTGGCGTTGACGGCGAAAGATCCCGCGGTGTTCGCCGACATCATCGTGCGCGAGGACCTGAGCGTGCGGGCCGCACAGGCCCGCCTCAAGGAAGCGGCCGATCCGGCGCGCACGAAGAAGAAACTGAAGGGCGGCGGCAGTGCGGGTGCGCGCGATGCCGACACGCGCGCGATCGAGCGGCGGCTGACCGAATCGCTCGGCCTCAAGGTCGAGCTTCGCCCGCGCAAGGGCGGCTCCGGCGAACTCGTGCTGCACTACGCGTCGCTCGACCAGTTCGACGATCTTCTGGCCCGCCTCGAACGCGAGCCGGACTGAACGTCACGCCGCGCGCACGCCCGTTTCGGCGGCCGTCAGCTTCAGGATCGCAGCTTCGCCGTTGATGGCGCGGCCCCAGATCCAGCCGAGCACGCCCAGTCGCTCCTCGAGCTGCGTATAGAGCCGGAAATTCCCGCTGTCGGTGGCGAACGGCGGCCGGTCGGCCACCAGCAGGAACAGCGCCACCGCCAGCAGCGGAATCGCATCGGCGACCCGGCGCACGGCCCGGCGCCGCGCGCGCGCGAGAACGAGGGCCCCGAGCGCGCCGAGATTGGCGACGATCGCCAGCAGCGACAGCGTCATCGACATCGGCGGCAGGAACATCGCGGCGGTGGCGTTGCGCAGCGTCCCGTCGCCGGCATCACGCGCCCGCGCAAGAGCCGTCGCGGCGCGCGGCTCCAGCGCCACGCCCTCCAGCCGCGCCATCTCGCCGCGTGCCAGCCAGTCGCGCATGGCGCGGATCTCCGGCTTGTCGCCGGTCATCCGCGCGGCGAGATTGACGAGGGCAAGACGATGCGAATCCTCGAGCCTGTCGTTGCCCGCGCGCAGGTCGGCATTCTCGACGATGCCGGCGAACACCGCCTCGCGGTAGAGCGCCAGGTGGAATGCGTCGTACTGCGTTTCGAACGGAACGCGGTCGAGGACGGTCTCGTAGACTGCCGTCAGTCCGCCATAAGCCGCCGCCCACGCGATCGCGAACAGGGCGAAATGCTGCCAGCGCAGCCGCCGTGCCCGCTGCAGGACCGGACGGACCGCGAAAAGGATCAGACCGAACGCGCCGGACAGCTTGCCAAACGTCGTCAGCGTGTCGAGCCGGTCCGGGTCGATCTCCGCGGCGGCGACGGTATCGACCAGATGCAGGTTGAACGCCGCTTCGGCGACGACATAAAGCGCCAGCAGCGCGGCAAGCAGTGGCCACGCGAAATTCCGGTTGGCGGGGGATGCATTCATGATGGCGCGGGGGGACCTGTCGGGCGGTCGACCATCGAGTGCCGGAGGTTGTGTCTCAAGGCGGCACGTGTAACAGCGCGCGACGGCCGGGATCTGTGACAGGCATCACATCGCCCGGCAGTTCCTGCCGCCCGGGCCGGAATCTGCCGGGCGCGGACCCCGACGTCACCAGATAAGCTATTGATAATGATCATTTTACAGGTTGGCGTAACGCTTGCGAAGGGAAGCCGGAAACCACGCAACACGTCCCGGAGCCGATCATGTCGCAAGCTGCCACCGCCCACCTGCCGTCCCACAAGGGCCTCTTCGATCTCGCCGGCCAGAGCGTCGGCGCCGCCCCGTCCCATACCCCACACTTCGGCAGCAGCACGCGGATCGAACCGCGCCTCGTTCCGGTCACCGCAGCACCCGCGCCGGCGCCCGTTCCGCAGCAAGCAAAGCCGCAGGCCGCCCCGCGCCCCCAGCTTGCCGTCGCGTCGACCAACCTCGTCGCGCGCGGGCCGGCCCAAGCCGGCGGCTCGGCGCAGGTCCAGCCCAAGCCGCAGGCCGGGCCGCGCCGCGCGCCCGACGCGATGGAGCCGATGAGCCGCGGCCGCTACCTCAAGACCATCGAACATCTCGCCAAGACCGAGGAAGCCAAGGCGGTCGGCGAGATCGTCACGCGCGTGCGGGCGCGCGAAGTCGAGCAGGCGATCCAGCATGCCGCGCGCGCGCGCGCGCGCTACCTCGCCAGCGTGGTCGATCTGGGCGCCAACCGCTCGCCGGTCGGTCGCGTCAATATCGACGAACTCTCCAGCCTGCGCCGGGCGCACGAAGAACTCGCCAAGGGGATCGACGCGCTGTCCGACGCGATCCGCGAAGGTCTCGTCGACGTCGTGGGCGTGGGCGAATAGGGCCCCGTCGCCGCCGAAACCCCCTTTCCGGCGGGCACCCGCGGCGTAGACTGCGCCTGTCGCAACCGACACGCGGGTCCGCCATGAAGGGAATCGTCACCGTCCTCAACACGCCCTTCGCGGCCGACGGCAGCGTCGATCCGGCGGCACTTGCGCGTCACGCGCGGACGGCCCTCGATGCGGGCGTGGTCGGGTTCCTGATACCCGCCCTCGCCGCCGAAGTGCAGAAGCTGACGGCGGTCGAACGCGACACGATGGTGCGCGTGGTCGTGGATACCGTGGCCGGCCGCGTGCCGGTGATCGGCGGGGCTTCCGCCCCCACGCAGGCCGAGCGCTGCCGCCATGCGGGCCGTGTTGCCGAACTTGGCTGCGACATCGTGCTGGTGAACCAGCCGTTCGAATCGCAAAGCCAGTATGTCGCCGACATCGCCGGGCTGGCGCGCGCCGCCGGCCGGCCCGTGATGATCCAGGACTGGGACGCAGGCGGGCCGGGCGTGCCGCTGCCCGCGATACTCGCCGCGTTCGAGGCGGTCGACGCGTTCCGCTATCTGAAGGTCGAGACGGCGAACGCCGGGCAGAAATACACGGCGCTGAAGCAGGCGACGGGCGGCAAGGCGCACGTGTCGGGCGGCTGGGCGGTGATGCAGCTGATCGAAGCGCTCGACCGCGGCGTCGACGCCTTCATGCCCACCGCGTTCAACGTCGTCTATGTCGCGATCCTGCGCAGATATGCCGACGGCGACCGCGACGGCGCCATCGCGCTCTTCCGCCGGCTGCTGCCGGTGCTCGCCTTCTCGAACCAGAGCCTCGAGACGTCGATCCTGTTCTTCAAGCGCCTGCTCTGGCGCCAGGGTATCTACCCCACGCCCGACCTGCGTGCGCCCGCCGGATCGTTCGACGCCTATCAGCTTCGCGTCGCCGACGAACTGATCGCCCTCGTGATTGGGCTGGAAGCGGAGCTGGCCGCCTAGCGGCGGCCGTCGAGCTTCGCCGTCTCCGGCAGCTTCTCCGATCCGACGACGGCCTCGCGTTCGAACCGGCAGCCGACCACACCGTTGTCGAAGCCGCGCTTCGTACGCCGTGCGAGACCTTCCATCATCTCGACGCAGGTCTTCCGGTCCGGGTAGCAGGCGAACTTCATTTCGTCCGCCTTGTCCATCGCAAGGGCCATCATCGCCCATGCGCCTACGGCACAAGATACGCTCATGATCGTCTCCCCCACTTCATGGGCGGACAGACGTCGGCTCGGATATCCGGCCTAGATCCCGATATCCGGGTTGAACACCTTGCCCGCACCTGCGCGGCTTGACTTGCCGCCTTGCTCGAACAGCGAATTTCCGCCGCGCACCGAGGCGACGAGCGGCTCGGCCAGCAACGCCATGGCCATGATGGTTTCGGGCTTCAGCGAAGCGCCCTTGAGACCGAACTGTGCGGCGAGCGCCTGGAGCTGCGGCGGCAGCTCGGGCATGCCCTTGCGCGGTCCCATCTGCGGGGCGGCGGGCAGGTCGTCGAGTGTCGCGGCATCGACCGTGGCGATCTCGCCCGTCATCTTCTTCGCGAAGAAATCGTAGACCTGCCCGAGCGTGCGCGCGCGCCCGGACTGCGGATCGTAGAACACGCCCCGGTTGGCGGCCGCCGCTTCGGGGAACTGTGTGGCCGCGATGCGCTGGGGATCGATGCGGTGGCTCGCCAGGAAGCGCGTGGCGCCGCCGGCCCCCAGAAAGTGCGCCAGATAGAGATCGGTCGAGCTGACGCCGGTCCCCAGCGCGTTTTCGAGCTGGGCGTGGTTCGACTTGGCGAATTCCGCGGCCATGGTGCTGGCGGTCTTTGGGTCGTAGCGCAGGTCGAGGATGCTGCGCCGGACGGCCGGGTCGCGCACGCGCGGATTGCCGGCGAAATCGTCCTCGATCTGGGCGGCGGCCTCGGCAAGGCCATGCTTGGCGCCGTGCTGGCGCACGGTGTTGAGCCACGTGCTTTCGATGAACTGGTAGAGCCCCGAGGCCGACGAGGTGCGGGCTTTGGCGCGCGGATCGAAGCTGGATTCCGTCTGGGCCTTGGCGAGCATGTACTTGAAGTCGACGCCGCTGCGCTTGCTCGCGTCGCGGATGGCGTCGACCACTTCGCGCGAGGCGCCGCGCGGCACGGCATCGATCTGTCCGGCTGTTCGAAACGGCCCAATGCTCATGATTCGACGAGCTTAGGGGGCAAAAGGTAAAGATTTCGCTAAATTTGTGGATTCGGCGGATGCAGCGCAGCGCGCACCTGGAGGTCCCGGCAGGATGGACAAGAAGCCCACACGATCTTGCCAAGCCGCCGTCGCATCGCCACATGCGTCTAGTCGCTCTGCTACCCCCGACCCCATTTCATGACCCTTCGACTTCTCCTTTTCGTCGCGTTCCTGGCTGGTGCCGCCCTTCCTGCTTCGGCGGCGGGCCTCGCGATGCGTGGGGTGCCGCCCGAAGGCCGTCTGGAATTCGCAGTACGCAAGGCCGGGGCGGAGATCGGGCAGCACATTATTCGGTTTTCGGAGAAAGACGGAGATCTGGTCGTCGATATCGAGGCGAGCTTGCGCGTACGTTTCGCCTTCGTGACCGTCTACCGCTATACCCAGCGCTCGCGAGAAATCTGGCGCGACGGCGCGCTGGTGTCGCTGGAAAGCGACATCGACGACAACGGCACACCCTACAGCATCCGGGCTGAGCGGCGCGAAGGACGCCTGATCGTCGATGGCCACGAGGAGAGGCACGACTTCGCCTTCGGCATACACCCGCTCAGCTATTGGAATCCCGAGCTGATGCGCCAGAGTCAGGGTCTCGATCTGCAATGGGGTTCGCTGGCGGCGCTGGAGGTGGCCGAGCACGGAACCGAACGGCGCAGCGTGCGGGGGACCGATATCGACGCGCAACGCTTCAACATGAAGGGCACGGAAATCCGCCGCGGCCAGCGTCAAGCCAGGCCGTGGCTCGACCTCGACGCGTGGTATTCCTCCGACGGCAGGCTTATGGCGATGGCCTTCCATTATCGCGGCTTCGATTTCGACTACGTGCTGCGGTAAACGCCAGGGCCGCCCGCGCCGCCGAACATCTACCGGCGATTCGCCTGGGCGGCCATCTGGGCGAGCGCCATCAGGCAGCGCTGGGCGACCAGCTCGGCGGGCATGCCGGACGACTTGCACTGGATCTCGGCTTCCAGCAGGCGCTCCAGCGCCGCGGTCAGGCGCGGCAGCGGCCAGCGCGCGAGCTGGCTCTTGAACGGCGCCTTCTCCTTCCAGAAGACCGGCGGGCGCAGCCGGCCCATCGCCGCGTCGGCGTCGAGGCCGCGGGCCATCTCGCCCTGCGCCATCTGCAGGCGCTGGAAATGGCGTGCGATGGCACGCAGGACCATGATCGGGCTGTCGCCCTCGCTGGCCAGCCGTTCGAATGCGCGGTCGAGCGACTTCATGTCGCCGCCGGCGGTGGCGCGCGTCAGGTCGTCGAGGTCGATGTCGGCCGAATCGCCGATGATCGCCAGGCAGTCATCCACGCTGGCGCGCTTGCCCCTGCCGACATAGAGCGACAGCTTCTCGATCTCGCTGCGCGTGATCGCGCGATCGCCGCCCAGGCGCATCGCCAGCCATTCGAGCGCGTCGGGATCGGCCGAGACGCCGCAGGCGGCAAGGCTGTCGGAAATCGTGCGCGACAGATCGGCGCCTTCGTCGCGGTAGCAGGCGATGGCGGCGGCGTTGTCGGCCGCCTCGCACAGCTTGCGCAAGGCCGACTTGCTCTCAAGTTCGCCCGCCTCGATAACGACCAGTCCGTCGCCCTTGGGATCTTCCAGCAGGTTCTTGACCGCCGCGAGCGATTCGTTGCCCGCCCCCCGCACGCGCACCAGCCGCCTTCCGCCCAGCATCGGGATGGCGGCCGCCTCGTCCGACAGGCGGGCGGGATCGTCCTTCAGCGTGTCGGGCGAAAGCTCGGCCACGGCGAACGGGTCGGCAAGGTCGGGCACGGCGGTGCGCGCGATCGCCTCGGCGCGCTCGCGCACGAGGCCGGCGTCGGGGCCGAAAAGCAGCACCACGCGCGCCGCGGGGTCGGGCCGCTTGACGAATCCGGCGATTGCGCGGGCGTCGATCTTCATGGCGCGGATGATAGCAGTTTGCTAAGCGTGCGCGCGATGGAACAGAAGATCGACGAAGCGCTTGCCAAGGCAAGGCGCCTGCACGCCGCCCGCGACCTCGACGGGGCGCTGGGCGCCTATGCCGCGATCCTTGCCGCCGACCCGCGACAGCTCGACGCGCTCGACGGGCTGGTCGCGATCCTCGAGATGGCGCGCACGCCGTCCTTCCATCCGCGCCTCGCGGGCCTGATCGAATCGGCCCTCGCCACGCCCGGCGCCAATACCGACGCGCTGTCGCAGACCGCGACGGCCCAGCTCGTGCGCAAGTACCGGATGGCCGATCCGCAGCAGGTGCCCGCACCCGACGTGCTGCGCGCCATGGCGCGCGACGGGCTGATGCTGGCGACGCTGGTGTGCTGCATCGTGCGCGACCCGGTCTTCGAGGCGTTCATGTGCCGCGCGCGCCGTGCGCTCTGCGCGCCCGACATGCCGGATGGTGCGATGCCGCTGGTGCTTGCCCTGGCGCTGCAGGCCGACAACAACGAATACATCTGGCCGCAGGACGAGGACGACGCGACGGATCTGGCGGCCCTCGGCCACGACGCCTTCGCCGTGGCGCGCCGCGCGATGTATGCGCCGCCCGACGGCTCCGCCGGCACGTTCCCCGAACTGGCCGGGCTTGTCGCCGCGACGGTGACCGGTCCCGAAAACGTGCGCAGCGCGCGCGCGCGCATCCCCACCCTGATGCCGATCGCCGACGGCACCAGCCTTGCCGTGCGCTCGATGTACGAGGCGAACCCCTACCCGCGCTGGCTGAACCTTCGGCGCATCGTGCCGTTCGACATCCGCGCCGAGCTTTCCCGCCGCTTCGCCTTCGCCGGTCCCTTCCCCGAATTCGCCCGGCCGCTGCGCGTGCTGATGCCGGGTGCCGGAACCGGCCAGCACCCGCTGACGGTCGCGGCGAACTATGCCGATGTCGAGGTCGAGGCGGTGGATCTGTCGCTCGCCTCGCTCGCCTACGGTCTCGTCAAGGCCGAGACCATCGGCGTGCCCAACATCCATTTCTCGCAGGCCGACATCCTCGACCTGCCGACGCTGGGTGCCAGCTGGGGCCATGTCGAATCGATCGGCGTGCTGCACCACATGTCCAGCCCCCGCGCCGGCCTCGAAGCGCTCGTCGCGGTCGCGGTGCCGGGCAGCTTCATGCGTCTGGGTCTCTACGGCGAGCATGGCCGCGCCGTCGTCGTCGAGGCGCGCGCCGCCATCGCCGCGCGCGGCTATGCCTCGGATCTGGCGGGCCTGCGCGCGTTCCGCGCCGACGTGCTTTCGGGCGCGCTCGGCAAGCGGCTGCAGGCCGAACTGCCGCACTGGCCCGATTTCCACAGCGCCAGCCTGCTGCGCGACCTTTGCTTCCACGTAATGGAGCACCGCTTCGACATAGCCGGCATCCGCCGGCTGCTCGACGGGCTGCCGGTACGCTTCCTCGGGTTCGATTTCGGCCTCGGCCAGGCGGCCTTGCGTTCCGAAGACGTGCCCGCGACGCGCGCCTACGCCAGGCGCTTCGCCAAGGAAACGACATTCTCGGATCTCGCCAACTGGGAAGAGATCGAGAAGGCCGACCCGTCGCTGTTCGGCGGCTACCAGTTCTGGCTGCTGCGCGTCTGAATGGCGGGCGCCGGCGAGAGCGCGCTGTTCCGGGCCGCCCTCGCGAGCCATCAGGCGGGCCGGCTCGACGAGGCGAAGGCCGGTTACCGCGAAATCCTGAAACTCGATCCGAAGAATCCCGACGCCCTGCACCATCTGGGCATCGTTTTCCTGCAGTCGGGGAACTTCAAGGCCGCGGTCGACTGGATCGACCGGTCGCTGGCGCGTGCACCCCGCCAGCCGGTCGCCCTTTCCAATCTCGCCTTCGCGCTCGTCAAGCTCGGCCATCACCGCAAGGCCGTGCATGCCTGCAACAAGGCGCTGCAGCTGCAGCCGGGCTCGGTCGCCAGCCTCGTGAACCGGGCCAACGCCCATCTCGGCCTCGGCGAGTTCACCGACGCCGAGCGCGACTATCTGGCCGCCCTCGAGGCCGACCCCGACAACGCCGAGTACGTCTTCAATCTCGCGAACGCGCTGTTCGCGCAGGGTGCTTTCGAGCGTGCCGCCACGGCGTTCGAGCGCGCGATGTCGCTTGCACCGGGCATGGCCGAGATCCCGATGAATCTCGGTGCCGCGTACCTGAAGCTGCGGCGGCACGGCGAAGCGCTCGCGCAGTTCGACCGCGCCGTCGCGATGCGCCCCGATTCCGCGCGCGCCTGGTCCAACCGCGGCAACGCGCTGGGCCAGATGCACAAGCGCGACGAAGCGCTGGCGAGCTACCGCAAGGCGGTCGAACTCGATCCCGGTCTTGCCGAGACATGGTCCAGCCTCGGCATCACGCTGCGCGATCTGGGCCGGCTGGACGAGGCCGAGGCAAGCTGCCGGCGCGTGCTCGAACTCGATCCCGATCACGCGCTTGCATGGAGCAATCTCGGCAGCGTGCTGCGCGATCTGGGCCGGATCGACGAGGCGCTGGACTGTTTCGACAAGGCGCTGGCGCGCGATCCGGACTATGTCGACGCGCATCGCAACATCCTGCTGTCGCTGACCTACCACCCGTCGGTCGAGCCGGAGAAATTCTTCGCCGCACACCGCCGGTTCGAGGCGAAGCACGCTCGGCCGCTCTACAAGAACGCCGTGCGGCACGCCAACGCGCGCGATCCCGAACGCCGGCTGAAGATCGGCTACCTGTCGGCCGACCTGCGCGGCCATTCGGTGGCGCGCACCTTCATGCCGATCCTTCGCAACCACGATCGCGATCGATTCGACGTCAGGCTCTACGCCGAAGTGGCCCAGCCCGATGCGGTCACGCAAGAGATGCGCGAACTGGCGGACGGATGGCGATCGACCGTCGGCCTCGACGACCGTGTCGTCGCCGAGATGATCAGGGACGACGGGGTCGACGTCCTCCTGAGTCTTGCCGGCCGATTCGATCTCAACCGGCCGCTGGTCGCCGCCCATCGGCCGGCACCGGTCCAGATCAGCCTGTTCGATGCCGCGACGAGCGGCATGGAAGCCGTGG
>JBIKWI010000222.1:0-4930 GCA_044356395.1 Tagaea sp.
TTGCCGGTGTTCTCGAAGCTTTCGAGCAGCAGGGTCTGGACCATGCGGGGCGCGGTATCGGTCCATGCGGCGCGGGCGAAATAGTCGAGCGTCAGCGGCGTGCGCTGCACGGCGATGCGCGTCGTGTCGATGCCGCCCGGCGCCACGGGGGCCTCGATCGCGAGCTGCCAGTCGACGCGCGGCAGGTCTGCGGCGAACGTCGATTTCGGCGTCAGCGTGAAAAGCCGCGGCGGCTCGCCCGTGCCGGGCAGCGAGCAGGCGGCAAGTGCCCCCGCCCCGAGGCCGATGAAGCCGCGCCGTGCCAGTCCGCTTGCCGTGCCGGTCATTTCGCCTCTAGTCCCTTCTGCTGGTCGCCGAAAAGGAAGCGCGCCGGATCGCGTTCGAAATTCGTCACGACCCGGTTGATCGTCGTCATGAGCGCACGGCCTTCGAGCATGAACTGCTGCACTTCGTAGAGCCCGGCCTGTCCGAAATCCTGCACGCCGGGCCGCGTCGCCGAAGCGATCTTCTCGAGCTCGTCCGCGACCCTGCCGAAGCTGCCGGCGGTCCGCCGGACTTCCTCGATCATGGCGTTCGCCTGCGGCGTCAGCGTGCCTGCCGCGCGGGCGAGCCGGTTCGTCTCGCCGACCAGCGCGCGCGCGTCGACGGCAAGGCCGTCGACGTTGGCGAGCGTCCGGTCGACGTTCCTCAGCGTCTTGTCGATGTTGACGGCGAAGGTCTCGATGCTCAGCATCGCGCGCGCGAGGCTGGCCGCCGCATCCGCCGAATTGTCGATCAGGCGGTCGATGTTCTTCACGTTGTCTTCGTCGAGCATGGCGGTGATGCGCTCGGCGAGTTCGGCCACGCGCGCCACGACGAGGGGCGCATCGCTCATGATCGAGTCGAGCGGCGAGGGTACGGAGGGGATCACCGCGCGCCGGCGGCCGGGACGCGGGCGAAGCGGCTCGGCGCCCTGCGTTCCGCCGGAGAGCTGTATGAACGAAAGACCCGTGATGCCCTGCGGCTGCAGGCCGGCGACCGTATCGGTCCTGACGGGCGTGTCCGGACGCAGCGCCAGCGTGACCTGGATGAGCTCGACGTTCTGGTCGTCGATCGCGATGTCCGAGACCGTGCCCACCGGAACGCCGCGGTAGCGCACGGTCGAACCCATCGAAAGCCCCGTCACGGCGCCGCGGAAGTAGGTGTAGTAGTAGGTGCTTTCCTCGCCGAGATTGGCCCTTGCGAACCAGGTGCCGGCGGCGAACACGCCCGCAAGCAGCGCCAGCACGAAGCACCCGACGAGAAAGTGATTGGCGCGCGTTTCCAACTCTAGGCGTCCTTCCTGTCCGAAGCCCCGTCCCGGTCCGAAACCCCGTCGCCCCGCTCGTAGCGGCCGGTCTGCGCCGCGCGTCCGCGCGGGCCGGAAAAGTATTCGTGGACCCAAGGATGGGGGTAGGCGCGGATTTCGTCCAGCGTTCCGACGACCATCTTCTTGTCGAGCAGGACGGCGATGCGGTCGGCGATCGCACACAGCGTGTCGACGTCGTGCGTGATCATCACGACGCTGAGCGAAAGCGCGCGCTGCAGGTCGCGGATCAGCTCGTCGAACTTCGCCGCCCCGATCGGGTCGAGACCGGCGGTCGGTTCGTCGAGGAACAGGACGTCGGGATCCAGTGCGATGGCGCGTGCCAGGCCCGCGCGCTTGCGCATGCCGCCCGACAGCTCGGCCGGGATCTTGGCGCCGGCCTCCTGCGGAAGCCCGACCATCGCCAGCTTGACGCGGATGAGCTGGGTGACCAGCCGGTGGTCGAGGTCGGTATGCTCGGAGAACGGGAGGCGGATGTTCTGGGCCACGGTGCGCGCGCTGAACAGCGCGCCATCCTGGAACAGGACGCCCATGCGCTTCAGCACCGACCGTCGCGCGTCGTCGCCGACGGCGGAGAGGTCCTTGCCGAGCACCTCGACGGTCCCGCCATCCGGCGCCTTCAGCCCCAGGATCGTGCGCAGCAGGACGGACTTTCCGGTTCCCGAGCCGCCGACGATCGCGAGGATCTCGCCGCGCCGGACTTCCAGATTCACGCCGTCGTGGATCGTCTGCGTGCCGAAGCGCGTGACGAGATTGCGGACGCGGATGACGGAATCGTTCATAGGCCGATCTGCGAGAAAAAGATCGAGAAGGCGGCATCGAACACGATGACCAGGAAGATCGACTTGACGACCGAGCGCGTCGTGTGGATGCCCACGCTCTCCGCCGATCCCGAGACCTTGAGCCCTTCGTAGCATGCGACCATGCCGATGAGCACCGCGAAGACGGGGGCCTTGATCAGGCCGACGAGGAACGTGGAGAACGTGACGGCACCGGCGAGCTGTTCGAAGAACTGCGGCAGGGACAGGTCGAGCCCGACGATGACCATCGTGGCGCCGCCGGCAAGCGCCATCGCGTTGGCGAAGAAGACCAGCAGCGGCAGGGCGATCGCCAGCGCGAACAGGCGCGGCATGACGAGCGTCTCCATCGGGTCGAGGCCGATCGTGCGCATGGCATCGACCTCCTGATTGACCTTCATCGTCCCGATCTCGGCGGCGAAGGCGCTGCCCGTGCGCCCGGCGACCATGATCGCGGTGATCAGCACGCCGATCTCGCGAAGGATCGAGACGCCCAGCAGGTTGATGGTGAAGACCTCCGCCCCGTACTGGCGGAGCTGGTCCGCGCCCTGGAACGCGAGAACGACGCCGATCAGGTAGGCGAGCAGCCCCATGATCGGAAGCGCGTCGATGCCGATGCGTTCGATGTGGAAGACGGTGCTCGTCAGTCGGATGCGGCCGGGCTTGCGCCAGGCGCGACCCCACGCCGAGAAGACGGCGCCGACGAACGACAGCAGCGCATAGGCCTCGCGGCCGATCTCCACCGTCGCCTCGCCGGTCCGGATGACGAGTTCGCGCAGCGCGCCTTCGCCGGGACGCGCCAGCGGCATCCGGAGTTCGTTCTCGATCGACATGCGTTCGAGCAGGGCGGTCTGGGCATGGTTGGCGCGGACAAGCTCGATCTCGCCGCCGGCTTCCTGCCAGCGCAGGATCTGCCGGTGGAGCAGCCACGCGCCGCCGGTGTCGATCGCCGCGACATCGGCGAAGTCGATGCGCAGCGATGCGGCACCCTTCGTGTCGACGCGGCCGAGCGTTTCCTCGAGCGTGCGCGCGTGCGCGAGCGTCCAGCGCCCGCCCAGCGCCACGACGGCGGCAGAGCCTTCCAGCCGGCTGCGCGCCCAGCCGGCATCGCCGCGCTGCGTGCGGTCCCCGTCCATCCGTCCCGACTCCGTTCGTTCAGACATTCTTGAAGCCGGTCGGTTGCAAGGGCAAGCCGTCCCTTGGCGTGGTGCGGATCCTCTACCTACGTATTTTTGTATGCTGCAATGCGGAATTGAAGGGTGCGAGAGTGTGTTCTGAATAACACATAGAAATCAGGTGGATAGTCGAGATGCAATGAATTCGTCGTGAAAATTCAGACACGAACCGCAGAATTGCCCTTGATTTTTGCGCCGCAACAATTAAATTGTGCAGTGCGACATTGATTTGTCGCAGCTCGAAATGGCCTCCGGGCCGTTTCGTGGGCGTTTCCTCCCTAAACTTGGGCCGTGCCTTCGGGCGCGGCCCTTTCTTTTTTAAAGTGGCTTAACCAGGTAGCTGGTCACGCGTGTCACGCGGTGTGGCACAGCATGGCTATCGTTCGTTGTCGCGGCTAGATGTACTAAGTTCAGGTCCGTCGCGCAGGCCATAAGCTCAACAAGATATTCTCAGCACGTAAGGATGCACAGCAATGGGCGCGGCTCCCTGAGCATCGGGACGACGTTGGGGAGGCCGTGGTTCTGATTGGCCTGCTCCGTGATTGGCGGACACGCAGGTAATTTACCCACTTCATCATTGTTGATGCGTCGCAGGTGGTATTGCCGGTTGAGCTTTCTCTACGCTTTCCAGAAGAGTTGCTTTAGGTCCATTTCCAAAGTTAGCCCCAAGGTAGAAGCCGCCGCCAGCTAGTATTGCACCGCCAACTACGGTTGATGCTACGCGCCACCAAAAGTCACGCCACTCCTTGGTTAGCGCACTAACTGATGCATCATGCGGGCGGATGTTGGTTTTGGCTCTCCGAGAAATATAGAAATCCAGAACTGCAAGCAGGAAATACAACAGAAGTCCGCCGATTGTGTATTCTGTGCCAAACTTGATCCCAAGAATAATGGCGAGTGCAGTCGAAAGCACGACTGACGTGATCATTGCTCGCCCATTGATAAAGAACTCGGGCCAGAAACGACGTGACTTCACAAGTTCATTGAAAAAAAGATCACGTAAGCTCGTCGCAATATGTGGGGTCATAGAGTAAACACGAACGCTTCCGTACCTACGAAGTCCTATCGAAACTTCGCTATTGTCTACCTCGAAGCTAACTTTTAGGTCGTTTAGATAGTCCGGCGCATTCTGTTGGAAGTCATCTAGTGACGCGTACCGTTGGTCATCATCACTTATTTTGAGGCCGACAGCGTTTGACGGGATCAATGCAAAAAATGCCGTCAACGCGCGCTTGTTGAGATCAAGAACAGGCAGCGACTTGTCGTAGAACTTTTTTGTGCGCTCGGGCATTGCGAATCCCATTTCTTACGGAGCGACCTGCGTTCGCACCATAGGACCAATGATAGCAATTCTTGGTGAGATCACCAAATTCCGGCGGAGGCTTTCTTAGGAGCGCATATATGCGGACGCACTCAATCCACGCATGGCCCTAGTCCACACCCTCACGCAACTCTTGGAACTACTAGCCGCGACCTATCACACTCATGTCACAACCTGTGCGGGTAAATGAGGATCGTGAAGCTAGCCGGAATAGCTACTAATCTTCATTCACTCCAGCGTAGGTACCTCAAGTAATTGGGGAAACGCGACATTGATTTGTCGCAGCTCGAAA
>JBIKWI010000223.1:0-4929 GCA_044356395.1 Tagaea sp.
GGATGATGCTGTCCTGCCCGCGCGCGACGACGATTTCCGCCCCCGCGAGCGAATAGGTCATCCAGTCGCCGGGATTGGCGACTTCGAACGAATAGCCGACGAAAATCCAGTGCCGGTGATGGATGCGTGCGACGTCGGCGGCGAACAGCGCGTCGTCGACGTAGAACTCGCGCGTCAGGGAGTGGCCCGAGACATGTCGCGCGACGGCGTTTGCGGCCGCAGGCGCCAGTACGCCCGCCGTTTCGCGTCCCGATCCGTCCATGACGATCCCCTCTCGAATGTTGCAGTTAAGTTACCACAGGCAATCCGGCGCGCAATATCGGGGGGGCAGGATAGAGGCCGGACGTGACGGCGGCGTTTCCGCTTTCAGCCGACCAGGAACAGGCGATTCCCGCCCAGGACCCGGGCGCGCGCGGGCGGTAGCGCCGCGACCGGGATGGCGCGCAGATAAGGCAGACCGTTTCCCGCGATGTCGAGATCGTAGATTCCCGGTGCCGTTCGCGGGCGCGCGCGCAGCAGGACGCCGAAGCGGGCCGCCCCGTCGCCGGGTGCGGCAAAGATCCGGCCGCCCATGTAGAGCAACGCGACGACGCGCACCGCGTGCCGCCGCCCGGCCGCGTCGACGAGCGCGCCGCCGGTTCCGCAGACATGCGCGAACTCGAAGACCGTGGGGATCGGGCGCGCGGACGTCCATGCCGGTACCGCCATGTCGGCAAGAGCGCGTCCGTCGAGAACGACGGGGATCCGTTTGGGCGGGCGCATCCGCATCGCGAGCAGGCCTCGGGCCGGAAAACACGCCAGAAGTTACATAAAACTAAATAAGTAAATCAACTTTAAATAATCAAGCGCGCGGCCCGCCTGGACGGGCGCGCGCGACCATCCAGGAAAGGATCGCGACCGGGACGAGGCTGACCGCGACGATCGCGACGGCGCCGGTCGATGCCTGCGCCAGCCGCTCGTCCGAGGCGAGCTGGTAGACGCGCACGGCCAGCGTGTCGAGGCCGAAGGGCCGCACGATCAGCGTTGCCGGGAGCTCCTTGAGCACGTCGACGAACACCACCGTCGCCGCCGTCAGCACCGAGCCCCACATGATCGGCGCGTGGACGCCCGCGAGGATGCGGACGGGCCCGGCCCCCAGGCTCAGCGCCGCCTCGTCCATCGAGCGCGTGATCTTGCCGATGCCCGCCTCGACGGGTCCGAAGCCGACGGCGAGAAACCGTACGGCGTACGCGTAGAGAAGTGCCACGATGGAACCGGAAAGGACGAGGCCGGTCGACAGGCCGAAAGTCGTCCGCATGAACCCGTCGAGCGCGTTGTCGACGAAGGCCAGCGGCAGCAGCACGCCCACGGCGATCACCGAACCCGGGATGGCATACCCCATCGTGGCCAGCCGCACGGCGATGCGGACGGACGGATGCCCGGTCAGGCGCTGCGCATAGGCGAGGCCGACGGCGAGGGCCACCGTCGCGATCGCGGCGCTCGACGCCAGCAGGAAGGAGTTGCCTGCATATTCGAGAAAGCGCCAGCCGAAGAACGGGTCGCCGACGGTCAGGCTCATGTGCAGAAGGATCGCGGCGGGGACCGCGAAGCCGAGCAGGATCGGCAGGGCGCAGAGTGTGCCGGCGGCGAGGGCCGCACCGGCGCGCAGTTCCAGTTTTGCGATCGGCCGGTAGCGTCGGGACGTGTGGTGGTAGCGCGCTTCGCCGCGCGAATGGCGTTCGAGCCAGATCAGCAGCAGCACGAACCCGAGCAGGGCGGTGGCGAGCTGGGCGGCGGCCACGCGGTTGTCCATGCCGAACCAGGTCCGGTAGATCGCCGTCGTGAACGTGTCGACGCCGAAATACTGGACCGTGCCGAAATCGGCGAGGGCTTCCATCAGCGCCAGCGCCACGCCGGCCGCGATCGCCGGGCGCGCCAGCGGCAGGCCCACCCGCGCGAAGGCACCCCAGGCGCCGCGCCCGAGCATGCGGCTTGCCTCGAGCACGCAGACGGACTGCTCGAGGAACGCCGCGCGCGCAAGCAGATAGACGTAAGGATAGAGCACGAGCACCAGCATCGCGACGGCCCCGCCGAGCGACTGGATGTCGGGAAACCAGTAGTCGCCGCGCCGCCAGCCGAAGGCCTCGCGCAAGGCCGTCTGCAGCGGGCCGGCGAACTGCAGGAAGTCGGTATAGGCGTAGCCGATGATGTAGGCCGGCATCGCCATCGGCAGCAGCAGGCCAAGTTCGAGGATCCGGCTGCCCTTGAATCGGCACATCGTGACGAACCATGCGCATGCCACGCCGATCGCCAGCGTGCCCGCCCCCACGCCGGCAAGCAGAAGCACCGTGTTCGCCAGGATGTCGGGCAGCGTGGTCGCCCACAGATGCGCCCACGCCCCGCGTGCCGGCAGCAGCAGGTTCGCCGCCACGGCGCCAAGCGGCAGCAGCACGGCGCCCGCAGCGGCGAGTGCCAGATATGCGACGGCCGGCAGGCGGCGCGTCGCGCGCATCGCGGCAAGGGGCGGCGGAGTCGGCGCGGAAACGTCAGTCACAAGAGCTGCCTAAGTTGAGAATGCTTCTCAACTTAGGTCGAAATCCCCGTCCGTGCAAATGCAGGTGAGGCCGTCTCCGCTTATGCGAAGCCGACGGTGAATTTCAGGTTTTCGAGGACGCGCAGGGTGAGCTGCGCGCCGACATAGACAAGGAAGGCGTCGGCCATCGCCTTTGCATAGGCCGGATCGACGGGCGCGTCGAAGCGGGCGATCGCGCCCAACAGGCGCGCCATGCGGCCCGGCTCGGGCGCGATCGTCACGGTGATTGTGGGCAGGGAAGCGGCCTGCGGTTCGGGTGCGCGCCGCTGCTGGCGGGCCTGCACCCAGACTTCGGAGATCCGGGTTCGGGGCGCGCCGTAGATTCCGCTCCAATAGAATGCCTTGCGTTCGGCGTCGGGCAGCTGGCGTTCGAGGGCGCGCGGCAACCACGCATCGTAAAGGAGGGTCGCGACGAGATAGCGGCGCTCCCTCAACTCCCCGGTCTCTGCATAGCCGCTGGGATACATGGTTCTCGCCAAAACAAAATGTAATTTATTAAAATACAAGATAAATGCGAAGTCAATGCCGGCGTGCCGGGCTCTCCGGATCCGGCTTCAGTGGGGGTCGGGGCGGAACCGGGCAGGGTTCAGCAGCACCGGGCAGGCGACGACCCGGACGATCTCCGGGTCGTAAAGCGCCCGCAGGCGCGCATGCGGCACCGTATAACCTTCGCGCAAGACCGCTTCGACGACCCAGGAATAGAGCTCCTGGCTGACGAATCTCTGCCCTGGCCGGATCGAGTCAACATCCATGGCGCAAATACTACGCTGGACCAGCGGCTTGCGCCAAGTACCGGGCGGTCGAGTGGCGCCCGCGGCGCGCTGCATTTATGATGGCGGCATGCGGTATTTCTCCACCCTCGTCGCGTGCCTTGCCGTCATGTCCGCGTCTGCGGCAGCGCAGGAACCCTCGCGCACCAACGAGCGCCATCTGAACCGCAAGTTCGACGCCGTCGGCCCGACCCCGGCGATCGCCCGGCCTGTTCCCGCACCGCCGGCCGACCGGCCGGTCTACCTGCGCACGTCGAAGCCTTTGAACGAGATCGCGGAGCTCGACAAGAAGGCCTCGGCCGCCTGCCGCGTTCGCGATTTCGGCCAGTTCGAGCAGCATCGCGGGCGGGCCTTGATCGCGGCACAGGTCTACGGGGCCGCCGCTGCCGGCAGCGATCTGCTTGCCGACCACCCGAAGCTCGCGGCGCGGCCGCCGGCGGTCTACGTCTTCGAACATCAGGGGATGACGGCGTGCCGCGTCTGGCGCGTCAAGCCGGCTGCACTGCGCGCGCCCAACTAGCCGGCGGGCGGCGGGGCGGGCGGCTTGGCCTGGATGTCGCCGAATATCTTGGTGATCACGTCCTCGAGGCTCTTCTTTTCTTCATCCTTCAGCTTGACGCCTTCATCGATGAAATCGACGTTGGCGACGATCTGCCGGATCGCGGCCGCGAGGTAGATGTCCATGATCTCGCGGATCGCGTGGAAGGCCTTGCAGTTGACCGAGTCCATGCGCGAATCGAAAATGGCCGTGATGGTTCCGCACCGGTTGAGGGTGTTCTGGAGTTCAAGTCGGCGCTTTTCGTCCATTCCTTCGGCCATGAAACTTATTTAGGCGCGGTTGCGCTTGCTGGCAACCCTTAACCGCCGCGCGTTGCCGTCCTTGCCGCCTCGGCCTTCATGGCGCGCACGGCCATCGCGTGCAGGGCCATCGATGCGATGCCGCAGACCAGCATCATCACGGCGAGCGGGCGCATCGTGTCGTCCTGCAGGTGCCCGATGGCGAAGGTGGCGACGGCGCCCAGCGACATCTGGACGAAGCCCAGCAGCCCCGACGCGGAGCCCGCGAGCCTGGGATTTACGCTTATCGCGCCGGCGATGAGGTTGGGCTGCGACAGGCCGTGGCAGAAGCCGATGGCGAAGATCGGCACGAACAGCGCCCAGACCTGAATGTCGAAGAAAAACGCCCAGACGACGCCGAACACGAGCCCCGGGAACGTCAGCAGGTTGCCGGTCCGTGCCATCCGGTCGAGCCCGATGCGCTGGGAAAAGCGCCCGGTGGCGAAGTTCCCCAGCAGGTAGCCGAGCGCGCAGCCCGCGAACCAGAACCCGTATTCGGACGGCGGCCGGCCGAGCACGCCGACCATCAGATACGGTGCCGCGACAAGGAAGCTGAAGAACGACATCGTGTTGAACGTCATCGCAAGCGTGTAGCCGACGAAGGCGGGGCTGCGGACGAGCGACGTCCAGCCGCGCAAGAGTTGGCCCAGTTCGACGCTGGCGATCCGGTAGCGGTTGGTCTCCGGGCATCGCAGGGCGGCCGCGACGGTGACGACCGCGACGAAGCCGAGGATGACCGCGAAGCTCGCC
>JBIKWI010000224.1:0-4919 GCA_044356395.1 Tagaea sp.
CGAGCTTGATGGCGGCCGCCGCCCGGCTGATCTTGCGCGTGACGAACGTCTCGCCGCGCGTCGGGCCCTCGTGGTTGAACAGGATGCCGTTCGACGCGTGGATGCCGTAGGCCTCGCGGTAGTTGACTGTGATCCAGTAGGCATAGAGCTTCGCCGCGGCGTAGGGGCTGCGCGGATAGAACGGGGTCTTCTCGCTCTGCGGGCGCTCCTGGACGAGCCCGTACAGTTCCGACGTCGACGCCTGGTAGAAGCGCGCCGTCTTCTCCATGCCGAGGATGCGGATGGCTTCCAGCAGGCGCAGCGTGCCGATGCCGTCGGCGTTGGCGGTGTATTCCGGCGTCTCGAAGCTGACCGCCACGTGGCTCTGGGCCGCGAGGTTGTAGATCTCGGTCGGCCGGGTCTGCTGGACGAGCCGGATCAGGTTCGTCGAATCCGTGAGGTCGCCGTAGTGCATGAAGAAGCGCACGCCGTGTTCGTGCCGGTCGGCATAGAGATGGTCGATGCGCGCGGTGTTGAACGACGACGAGCGCCGCTTCACGCCGTGGACGACATAGCCCTTCTGCAGCAGCAGTTCGGCGAGGTAGGCGCCGTCCTGGCCCGTGACCCCGGTGATGAGCGCGACTTTCTGGGACATGTGACTTCCGGTAAGGAGGCGAACGAAGTGGGGGGTTTAGCACCCCCCGCGAAGCCCGACAACGGCGGGTTCCGGCGGTTTATGCCAGCCCCCGGCCGCCACCCACCAGCCCGGGGGTGCCGACGCGCGCAGCCGCTCGGCCGCCGCCCTGGCTTCGGCCCGCCCGGCGAACAGCGCGAAGCACGTGGCCCCGCTGCCGGACATGCGGGCGAGCAGCGTTCCCGGGAGGTTTTCGAGGGCCGCCAGCACCTCGCCGATCTCGGGCGCCAGCGTGCGCGCGGCGGCGGCAAGGTCGTTGCCGGTCCCGGCGAGTGCGCGGGCAAGCCCGGCCGCATCGCCCGGAATGTCGAACCGAGCCGGCTTCGAGAAGGCGCCGCTGCGGGCTCGGAACACCTGCGGCGTGGCCACCGCGACCCCCGGATTGACGAGGAGCAGGCCCGCGTCGGGCAGCGGGCCCACCGGTTCGAGGATCTCGCCCGTGCCCGACATCCAGGCGGGCTCGGCCGCAAGGCACGCGATCGTGTCGGCGCCCAGCGCATAGGCCAGCTCGGCCAGCCGGTCGGGTTCGGGCAGGCCGCCCCAGAGCTGCCCGAGCGCGCGCAGCGTGGCGGCCGCGTCCGCCGAGCCGCCGCCGATGCCGCTCGCCACCGGCAGGTTCTTGGTCAGCCGGATCTTGGCTCCGTCCGCCAGGCCGAGCGACTCGCCCAGCGCACGCGCCGCGCGCAGCACGAGGTTGTCGGGCGTCTCGAGCAGCTCGCGCGCGAACGGCCCGTCGATCGACAGGGTCAGCAGCTCGTTGGGCGCCACGAGGATCTCGTCGCCGATGTCGGCGAAGGCGACGAGCGAATCGAGCAGGTGATAGCCGTCGATCCGCTTGCCCACGACATGGAGCGACAGGTTGAGCTTGGCCGGTGCGAACGCGGCGATCATCGCGTGTGCACGAGGCCGGACGCCTGCGCCTGGGCCCGGGCCGGGACGCGCGCGCGCACGCGCAGGCCCACGCGCACGGGCGTAGGCGCATAGAGCGTCTTGGTCGCCTCGACCAGCGCCACGCCGGCAAGGGCCGGAAAGGCGCGCGATCCCGCCGCCTCCCACGCGTCGGCCGACGAAAGCCACAGCCGCCCGCCGAGCGGCGGCAGGAACAGGCCGCTGCGCGTCTGCTGGGGCACGAACAGGTTGTCGCGCAGCAGCCGCGAGAGCTGGCCGACCGTGTAGGGATGGCCGTGGCCGAAGGGCGTGCGGTCGAGCCGCGCCCAGATGCCGCGCCGGTTGGGCACGACGATCAGCACGCGGCCGTTGCCCGTCAGCACGCGCCACACCTCGCGCAGGAACGGGCGCAGCGCTTCGGCATGCTCGACCGCATGGACCAGCAGCACGCGGTCGACCGACATGTCGGGCAGCGGCAGCGCGTCCTCCTCGACCAGGCTCGTCGCGTTGGGGCCTTCGGGCGGCCAGTGCAGCACGCCCTGCGGGGCCGGCATCATGGCGATGCAGCGCGCCGATCCCTCGCGCAGCGCGCGAAGGTAGGGCACGGCATAGCCCAGCCCCAGCACGGCCTGGCCCTTCGCGTCGGGCCACATGTCGGATATGTGGCGCGCGATCAGCCGGCGCGCGGTCTGGCCCAGCGGGCTCGCGTAGAAATCGCGGAGGTCGACGACATCGGTCCACATTGCCGGCGGAGTTTCCGACGGCGCGCGGTTTTGCGCAACTTCGCTCCCCATTTCCGCCGAAGTCCCGATTAAGATGGCCCGCGATGGAGCAGATCAACCACCTCATCCTGCTGGGCGGATTCCTGATCGTGGTGAGCATCCTTGCCGGGATGTTCTCCTCGCGGCTGGGCGCACCCCTGCTGCTCGTCTTCCTCGGCCTCGGCATGCTGGCGGGCGAGGACGGGCCGGGCGGCATCGCGTTCGGCGATTTCCACCTGACCTATCTGGTCGGGTCGGTGGCGCTCGCCATCGTGCTGTTCGACGGCGCGCTGCGCACGCCGCGCCAGGCGATCCGGCTGGCGTGGCGCGGGGCGCTGGGCCTTGCCACGGTCGGGGTGATGCTGACCGCGGCCCTGATCGGCGTGCTCGCGTGGTTCCTGCTCGACCTGCCGCCGGTGGGCGCCTTCCTCGTGGGCGCCATCGTCGCGTCGACCGACGCCGCCGCCGTGTTCCTGCTGCTCAACATGCGCGGCACCGAGCTCAACAAGCGCGTCACGGCCACGCTGGAGGTCGAGAGCGGCATCAACGATCCGATGGCCGTGTTCCTGACGGTCGCCTGCGTCGAATACCTGCTGCAGCCGGCGGCCGAGCCGGGGCTGCATCTGGCGATCTTCTTCGCGATCCAGATGCTCGGCGGGGCGGCGATCGGCATCGCGGGCGGCTTCGCGCTCGTCTGGCTCGTCAACCGGGCCGACCTCGCGGGCGGTCTCTATCCCGTGCTGTGCGCCGCCTTCGCGATCACGATCTTCGCGGCGGCCCAGTCGGTCGAGGCATCGGGCTTCCTTGCGGTCTATCTCGCGGGCCTCGTGCTCGGCAACCGGCGCCACCGGGCGCAGGCGACGATCCTGCGCTTCCACGACGGGCTGGCGTGGATCGCGCAGATCGTCATGTTCCTGATGCTGGGCCTGCTGGTCACGCCTTCGAAGCTGCTGCAGAACGTCTGGGCCGAGATCGGCATCGCGCTGGCGCTGATTTTCGTGGCGCGGCCGGCGGCGGTGCTGCTCTGCCTCGCCTTCTCGAAATTCGGCCGGCGCGAGAAGGTGTTCATCTCGTGGGTCGGCCTGCGCGGTGCCGTGCCGATCTTCCTCGCGTCGATCCCGGTGATCGCCGGCATCGACGACGCGATGACCTATTTCAACGTCGCGTTCGTCGTCGTTCTCGCCTCGCTCGTCGTGCAGGGGTGGACGGTGGGGCCGGCGGCGCGCTTCCTCGGCCTTGCCCTGCCGCCGCAGACCGAGCAGATCGGCCGCAGCGATCTCGACCTGCCCATCGTCGCCGACCGCGACGCGGCGAGCTGGCGCGTGGCCCCGCGCAGCCCCGCCCTCGACCGCCCGTTCGCCGAGATCCAGCTTCCGCGGCGCGCGCGCATCATCGCGGTGATCCGCGAAGGCACGCTGATGAACCGCCAGGAACTGGACCGGCTCGCGGCCGACGACCAGATCATCGCGCTGGTGCCGCCCGAGCACACGATGGCGCTGGACCGGCTTTTCGCCCCGCGCCCGGTGCGGCGCAAGAACGTCGACGACGGCGGCGAGTTCGTCTTCTCGGGCGAACTCAAGCTCGACGCGCTGTGCGTGCAGTACGGCCTGCCTTTCGATCCGGCCGACGGCGAGGTGACGCTTGCCGATTTCCTCGCCGCCCGCCTCGGTCCCGATGCCGTCGTCGGCGACCGCGTGGAATTCGGCCCGGTCGAGCTCGTCGTGCAGGAGATCGTCAAGGGCCGCGCCGTGAAGGTCGGTCTGGAACTGGAGGCGCCGGACGAGCGCCTGCCGGTGCTGCGCGTACTCCACCGGATCCGCGACGCGTGGCTCGGCTTCTGGAAAGGCATTCGCGGCCGGCGTTGAAGTGCCGGCGCTCCCGCTCTAGGGTCATCCCATTGTAGGTTTCCTTTTCCCGGAGTCACGTCGATGAAGCTCGCCTTCAGCACCGCCAGCCCCTATGTCCGCAAGGTCATGATCGTCGCCCACGAATGCGGCCTCGCCGACCGGATCGAGAAGGTGCCGACCGCCGTGCGCCCGGACCAGCCCAACACGGCGCTCGGGCGCGACAACCCGCTGATGAAGGTGCCCACGCTGACGACCGACGGCGGCGAGGTGCTCTACGACAGCCGCGTGATCTGCGCCTATCTCGACTCGCTCCATTCGGGCCGCAGGCTGATCCCCGATGCGGGCGGTGCGCGCTGGAAGGCGATGCGCCTGGAAGCGCAGGGCGACGGCATCACCGACGCCGGCATCCTCGTGCGCTACGAGACGACGCTGCGCCCCGACGCGCTGCGCTGGAAGGAATGGATCGACGGCCAGACGCAGAAGGTCATGCAGGGCCTCGACGCGCTCGAGAAGGAGCCGGAGGCGCTGGCCGGCGACCTGACCGTCGGCCAGATCGCGGTCGCCGCGGGCATCGGCTGGCTGCAGTACCGCGCGGTGTTCGGCGACATCTTCGCCACGCGGCCGAAGCTGAAGGCGTGGTACGCGACGCTCTCCGAACGTCCTTCGTTCAAGGCCACGATCCCGGCGTGACTGCCGACGGCCTGATCGCCGCCCTCGGGCTTGCCCCGCATCCCGAGGGCGGCCATTACC
>JBIKWI010000225.1:0-4915 GCA_044356395.1 Tagaea sp.
CGCGAGAATCGCTCGATAGATCCAGATGGCCCCCGTCTCGCCCGCCTGGTCCGAGCGCAGTTCGCCGACGAGCCAGCGCGGTATTGTCTTGCCGTCGGACATTCTCGCTTCGCGCGCGGCGGCAAGTCGCTGCAGGCGCGGACGCAACACGAGGAAAGAGTCGTAGGCGCGGGCCAGTAGCGGGCGCAGCAGGGACGACCCGAACAGCCGGCCGAGCGGACTGAACCCGGGCAATGCGCGCCACAGAGCCGCGAAGGCGGCGCCGCCCGCGACAAGACGCCCGTCGGCATCGCGGACATGGAACCGCGCGAGCGCGTCCGCACGCGGCAGGTCGGGCGCAGGTTCGGCGGCGGACCCGGCGACATCGACCCAGGCGACCGCTTCGGCGCCGCGGCAGCCGCGATAGAAGCCGATCTCGCGCCGGCACAGCGGGCAAGCGCCATCGTAATAGACCGTCAGGACGGGTTCGGCAGGCATGGCGGGAGATATAAGTCGCGCGCCGCCGGGAGCAACGGCGCGCCGCCCGCATTCCGAAAGAGCCAAATCGGTCCATTCGCCTATTGTCTGGTCTGAGATTGTATGTTGTTTGCATTTCTCTCGCCTCCCCCCGGGCGAATTCGATCTCCGGTCATTGAATACCGGGGTTTTCAGCGGGGCATGGCGATGGACAAATTCGGATCGATCCCGCCCCCGGCCGGGCCGGCGCTACGTGGGCCGCGGCCACCGGGCTCGTTCTGGACGGTCCGGCGATACGGCGTCGCGCAGATGGTCGCGTTGGGCCTGCTGGCGACAGGGATTCTGTTGCTGACAATCGGCAGCTTCAGCTCGATTTTCGCAACGCAACCGGCGCTGCGTCTGGGCACAAATCCCTGGATCGGATATCAGCCGCTGACCATCGCGCGCGATGCGAACCAATTTTCCGAACGGGTCGTTCTGGTACAAGGCCGTTCGGCGGCGACCGTGATGGAGGCGCTGCGGATCGGAACGATCGACGCGGCGGCCATTACGCTGGACGAGGCAATCCGAATTGCCGACGCTGGCACTCCCGTATCGATCGCACTCGTCCTCGACATCTCGGATGGCGCCGATGTCGTGCTTGCGAAAAGCCGGCAGGTCGCCGAAGCCGGGCCCCGCGGCCGGAAGGTCGGTGTCGAGACCGAGGCGGTCGGCGCCTATCTCCTGCATCGCTGGCTCGACCGGCTCGGCATCCCGCTCTCCGCGATCGAAGTGGTCGATGTCGTAGCGGCGATGCACCAGCGCGCGTTCGCCGAACTCGGGGTCGACTTCCTCGTGACGTTCGAACCGCTTGCATCGAACGACTTCGCACAGACCGCGATTCGCGTGTTCGACAGCAGGGAGATCCCGGGCGAGATCGTGGATGTGCTTGCCGTCCGACAAGACCGGATCGCCGCACAACGCGAGAATCTCCAGCACGTCGTCGACGGCTGGTTCGCGGGACTTGCACTTCTCGACCGGCGTTCTGCCGACAGCATCGAGCGGATCGCGCGCCATCAGGACATCACCCCGGATGAGGTCCGCCGGATGCTCGGCCGACTTCACTTTCCCGACCGCGTGGAGAACGCCCGTATGTTCCGGCAGGGCGATCTGCAGCATTCCGTAGAGTTGCTCCGCAATTGGCTCGCGACCGAGAACCCGGCCGGCCGCTCGCATCATGCCAATCTCGACTATTCGACGTCGGCACTGGGGAGGCGCTGATGGCCAGCCGGGCAGGGCCACCGCTGCTGGCGATAGTCCTGCTGCCGGTCGCTGCCGTGCTTCTGGCAGTTTCACTGATCGGCGGGCTTGCGGTCTACCCGCACATGACCGCCTCCGCCGTGGCGGACGAAAGCCAGAAGCTCCAGCGGATCGGAGCAGTCCGCGCGCTCGAGATCTCGCGCCAAACGACGGCCCTGGACCAACTCAGCATTGATTTCGTCGACCGCATCGCTTTCCGCGAGCGCCTCGAGAACGTTTTCGTCTTCGGGGACGATGGTCGCTCGCGGTTCGCAAGTGACGTCCTGCTGCAATCGCGCCATGTCGGCCAGATCCCGATCGTTCCCGCCAAGATACGTCGGGCCATGGCAGCCGACGAATGCCGTGACGGGCTTATTGTCGACGATGGCGGCCGGCACCTGATCGGATGCTGGAGCACGACGCTGGGTCGAAAGGCTTCGACGCTGACGGCGTCGCATGCCGGCCACCTCGTGATCGTCACACGCATCGACGACAACGTTGCGCAGGTCCGCGCCGATATCCTGCAGCACGCCCTTCAGCTGGCCGGAATTGCAGCGATCATCGCAGGGGTTTTCCTTTCCACCCTTGTACACTTCATCCTGCGGCCGGTTCATTCGCTGTCAGCGAGTCTTCGCGAGATCGAAAGCGGAACCCGCGATGTGACCCGCGAGATCCGGGGCGCACGCGAGATCGAATATTTCGCCGGGGCTCTCGACCGGACGGTCATGAATCTCCATGCCCGCGAACACCAGGTCGAGGCCATCCTCGACACTGCCGTCGACTCGATCATCACGATCGACGCTGACGGCCAGATCGTTCAGGCGAACGCGGCCACGGAGCGGCTGTTCGGTCAACGGCCGGCGGACCTCATCGGAAGCAATGTCGCGATCCTGATGGGTCGGGAAGATGCGGGCGCGCACCAGGAGTACACGCAGGCTTTCATGAGTTCCGGCCGATCCGAGACGGCGATCGGCCGCGAGGTGGTAGCCCGCCGCAAGGATGGCTCGACGTTCCTTGCGTCGGTCAGCGTCGCAAAGGTCAACCTGCGGTCGACGAACTACCTCACGGCGACGATCCGCGACATCACATCCGAGAAGATGTCCGGATACCGGTTGCATCGACTTGCCCACATCGATTCGGAACTCGAGCTTCCCAACCGGCTGTCGTGGAAGGCGGAACTTGATGGGCTGCTGGGGCCGGATGCCGGGGGCACGAACTTCATGGTGGTGATCGTCACCGTGCGCAACCTCGACGAACTTATCGTGACATTCGGCCCGGCCGTCGAATCGCAGACCCTGAGGGCGGTCCACGACCGGCTGATCGAGCGGCTTCCCGACCGGGAATTGTTGGCACGGATATCGCGCTCGAGACTGGGCTACATCCTGCCGACGGACGCGCTGTCCGATACGGCCAAGATCGTCGACGGACTGTCGATGGCATTCCGGCAGGGACTTCGCGCCGGCGATATCAATGTCTTTCCAGATGTAGTCGCGATCGTGATTCCCGGCGCCGGCCGCTTTGAATCGGGAGACGCGTTGCTGCAGGAGATCGAGGCTGCCAGCAGCTGGGCGTCGCAGGTGGCCGACCGCCGCGCGATGCCCGTGCTCGTCTTCGACGAGAGCATCGGAAACGACATACGTGCACGGACCGAAGCAGCTGCCGGCCTGCCGGATGCGATACGATTGGGTCACGTCTATCCGCTGTACCAGCCGAAGTTCGACCTGCGCAGCGGTCGGATCTGCGGGGTCGAGGCACTGGCGCGGTGGCGCAAGCCGGACGGCACATCGGTCAGCCCGGCCATCTTCATTCCGGTCGCCGAGAAGATGGGTCTCATCGAATCGCTCGACGGCTACCTGATCGAAAAGGTCCTGCATAGCGCTTCAGCAGGTGAGCTCGGGCTGCCCGCCGGGGCGGTCTTGTCGATCAACGCATCGGCACGCGAGTTCGACGATGCCGGCTGGATCCGCCGCCTGACCGATCGGATCGAACGCTTCGGCATCCATCCCGCGTCCGTCGAGATCGAGGTGACCGAGTCGGCTGTCCTCGACGATATTGCCAAGGCGGCGGACGTCCTGACACGCCTGCGCGACGCCGGATTCCGGGTGGCAATCGACGATTTCGGGACCGGCTATGCGTCGCTCACCTACCTCAAGCAACTGCCCGCCGATGTGGTGAAGATCGACCAGTCGTTCGTGCGCGATCTGAAAGATTCTTTGCGCAGCAAGGTGATCGTGCGTTCGATCATCGACCTTGCCCATGAGCTGGGTCTCGAGGTTGTCGCCGAGGGCGTCGAGGATGCCGAGACGGCCGTAATCCTGGCCGGTCTGGGCTGCGATATCGGCCAAGGCTGGCATTTCGGACGGCCGATGGACGCCGTCGCCCTGCGCGCCCTGTCGGATGCAGCCGCAGGCTGAGCGCCGTCGCGCCTGCATTTGACGAAATTCCGGTTGTATACATAATATACACGACAATCCCCGCACCGCACCCGATTCGGAGCGAGCTTGTCGAATTCCGTCAACACGAACGCCCAGCTCTACTCGGCCCTCGGCGCGTTGAATACGGCGCGGGCAACGGCTGACCGCGCCGAGAAGCGGATCCAGACCGGGCTGGAAGTGGCAGATGCGTTCGACGATGCCGCCATCTTCGCCGTATCCCAGCAGCACCGCGCCGACGTGCAGAGCTGGGAACAGGTCATGCGCGCGCAGGGCCCCGCGACGGCGGCGGTCACCGGCGCGTCAACCGGCCTCAAGGCGATCTCGGACCTCGTCAACCAGCTGAAGGCGACCGTCATCGCCTATGCCGGCGCGACCGGCCCGACCCAGCAGGCGATCTACAACAACGAGGCCAACCAGCTCCTGGCGCAGATAAATTCCGTCGTGTCGACCTCGACGGTCAACGGCACCAACCTGCTGACGCAGGCCGACGTCGGCTCGTCGACGGATCAGAACACGACGAGCGTGTTGTTGGGTACACCCGCCAGTTCGTCGGGCGGCTTCGGTATCAGCACCACCACCTACCCGCTGCCGGCCGGCACGCCGGGGACCGTCGTGCTGCGCTACGAGATGTACGGCGCACCCGACGGCGCGTCTCTCGTCTACAACGGCGGCACGGTCGCCACCACCGGCGGTCTCGTTTCCGGCTCGGGCATCCTCACCTTTCCCTACGGCGGCGGGGCACCCGC
>JBIKWI010000226.1:0-4911 GCA_044356395.1 Tagaea sp.
GGTCGCCACGGTGCCCGTCGCGATGATGATGCGGCGCGCGCGCACTTCACGTCGGCCGCGCCCGTCGATCCCGACGAGCTCGACCGTTTCCGGGCCGGTGAACCGGGCGTCGGCGACGATCAGTTCGACGCCGTTGCGCTGCATCTGATGGCGCACGACATCGAGCTCGGCCTGGATGACCGCGGAGGCCCGGAACAGCAGGTCCTCCATCGTGATGTTCTGCTTCACCTGATAGGACGCGCCATAGACGTTGCGCTCGCGGAATCCCGACAGGTGCATCACCGCTTCGCGCAGCGTCTTGGACGGGATCGTGCCGGTATTGGTGCAGGCACCGCCCACGACGGCCTTGTGCTCGATCACCGCGACGCGCTTGCCGAGCTTTGCCGCCTGGATCGCGGCGCGCTGCCCGGCGGGGCCCGAGCCCATCACCAGCATGTCGAAGTCGTAGTCGGGACTCTCGGCCATCCGTCTTCTCCGGTCGGTTTTCAGCCCTGCAGCAGCGTTTCGGCGAGCAGCAGGATATCGGTTTCCATCTGGTCCTTCACGGACCGGTAAAGGTCGCGGATCGACACGATGGCGACGATGCGGTCTTCCTCGACCACCGGCAGGTGGCGGAAGCCCTTTTCGGCCATGATGTCGAGCGCGCGCTGGACCGTCGTTTCGGGCGCGATCGTGATCGGATCGGGCGTCATCACCTCGGAAACCAGCGTGGTGGCCGGATCGCGCTCCTTAGCCACGACACGCGTCAGCGCATCCCGCTCGGAGAAGATCCCGACGAGCCTGCCATCCTCGACGACCATCAGCGCGCCGATGCGCAGGTAAGCCATCATGCGGGCCGCCTCGACGACCGTCGCGGAAGGCTCCAGCGTGGCGAGGCTCTGCTCGCTGACGGCATGCGGAACGACGGTGCGGTCGGTGTGGATCATCAGAAGAACAGTTTCTCGAGGTCGACGGAGGAGTCCTGCCCGATCGTGTCGAAATTCACCTTCAGCCACTGGTCGGCCTTGTCGCGGCCGAGCTTGCGCAGCGTCTGGAGGAAGTCCCAGTCGAGGTTGTACTTGGACGACACGCCGAACGCGGCCATCTCCTCTTCGGCCTGGACCATGTGGAAGAACATGCGCCGCAGGCCCGAACGCCCGGTCAGGCGGTGCCGGTCGAGCAGGCGCGTCACGAAGGCGATCGTGCGCATCTCGCGCATCATCGTCGCATTGAAGCTGATCGAGTTCATGCGGTCGGCGATGCCGCGTGCGGTCGTCGGCAGCTCCTCGATGCGGATCGGGTTGATCTCGACGAGAAGGATGTCCGAGGCGCGGCAGTTGTAGATCAGCGGGAACATCGCCGGATTGCCCATGAACCCGCCGTCCCAGTAGTGCTCGCCGTCCACCTCGACGGCCTGGAACAGCTGCGGCAGGCAGGCCGACGCGAGCAGCACGTCGGCCGTCAGCTCGTGGTTGCGGAAGACGCGGATCTTGCCGGTGCGCACGTTGGTGGTCGAGATGAAGAGCTTGACGCCCTCGCCCTCGCGCACCTTCTCGAAATCGATCATCCCGTCGAGGGCCTTGCGCAGCGGATTGTCGCCGCTCGGGTTGAGCTGGTAGGGCGACAGCATGCGCGTCATCAGGTCGAAGCCCTGATAGAGCGGCGAGAAATCGAGATTGGCGGAGTTGCCCATCATCCGGTCGAAGACCGACGGCTGGAAGATCGAGAACCGGCCGGACTCGGCGATGTGCTCCCAGAAGCGCGCGAGCAGCGCGCGCGCCGCATCCGGCCCGCCAGCCGCCATGCCGGCGACGACGACGGCGCCGTTCATGGCGCCGGCCGACGTCCCCGAAATCCCTTCGATGACGAGGCGGTCGTCCTCGAGAAGGCGGTCGAGAACGCCCCACGTGAAGGCGCCATGCGCACCGCCGCCCTGCAGGGCGAGCGTGATGTTCTTTCGGCCGTCAGCCATGTACCCCACTCTCCAGCGGACACTCTAGCAGAGAGCGTGCCATGGTCGGCATAAATCGTTGATCCGGCTCGATTCCTAGCGTTCCATCAGGGCCGCGACATGGGCCGCGGCCGACGCCGCCAGCGCTTCGAGGTCGTAGCCGCCCTCGAGCGCCGAGACGATGCGTTCGCGCGAATGGCGGCGCGCCACGTCCATCAGCCCGCGCGTGACCCACGCGAAATCCGTTTCGTCGAGCCGCAGGCTGGCGAGCGGGTCCAGCTCGTGGGCATCGAAACCGGCCGAGATCAGGATCAGTTCGGGGGCGAATGCATCCAGCGCCGGCAGGATCTTCGTCTCGAATGCCGTGCGGAAGGCGCGCCCGTCGGAGCCGCCGGCAAGCGGCGCGTTGACGATGTTGCCGATCCCGCGCTCGGCGGCTGCTCCCGTGCCGGGGTAGAGCGGCCACTCGTGGGAAGACGCGTAGAACAGGTCCGGGTCGCGCTCGAACATGTGCTGCGTGCCGTTGCCGTGATGCACGTCGAAATCGATCACGGCGATGCGCCGCAGGCCGTGATGCACGCGCGCATGGAGGGCGCCGACCGCGACGTTGTTGAAGATGCAGAAGCCCATCGCCTGCGCCGCCTCCGCGTGGTGGCCGGGCGGGCGCACGGCGGCGAAGGCGTTGCGCGCCCTGCCCTCGCACACGGCGTCGACGCCGGCGATGACGGCGCCGGCGGCGCGAAGTGCCGCATCCTCGGAGCCGGGCGAAACGATCGTGTCGCCGTCGATCTGGTGGCGGCCCATCGGCGGAATTGCACCCAGCACGGCTTCGACATAGGCGCGTGGATGGATGAGGCACAGCGAGTCGTCCGAGGCACGCGGGGCGACCACGCGCTCGAGGTCCTTGAACCGGTCGTCGGCAAGCCCCGCCAGCACGGCCTCGAGACGGCGCGGGCTCTCCGGATGATAGGCGCCCGGGTCATGGTCGAGACACGCCGGGTGGGTGACAAGCTGGGTGGTCATTCTGCAAGCCTGCTCATGGACGGTCGAAAAGGGCTGCACATGCGTGGTCGGCGGGCTGTGCGGATCCATAGAGATATCCCTGGCCGTAGACGCAGCCGACCGAGCGCAGATATTCGGCCTGGGCCGGCGTCTCCACGCCTTCGGCGATCGCGTCGATCTCGAGCTGGCTGGCCAGATGGACCACCGAGCGGATGATCTCGGCGGTCTTGCGGTCGTCGAGCATGGTGCCGACGAAGCTCTTGTCGATCTTGAGATAGTCGATCGGGAACTGCGACAGATAGGACAGTCCCGAATAGCCCGTCCCGAAATCGTCGAGGCTTATCGCGGCACCGAGCGCCTTGATGCGGGCGAGCGCCTTGTGCGCGTCCCGGTTGACGATCAGCGTCGTCTCGGTGATCTCGACCTTCAGCCGTTCGGGTGGCAGGCTCGCCTCGGCAAGGATCTCGGCAAGCACGTCGGCAAGGCGGTCGTCGGCGAAGTGTGCCGCGCCGAAATTCGCGGACAGGAAAACCGGCCGCCGGCCGGCCAGGGCCAGCCGCCGGTTCAGGGCGGCAAGCATGCGGGCGGACTCGCGCATCACCATCAGGTCCAGCGCCTCGAGCAGGCCGGCGCGCTCGGCCGAGCCCAGCAGCGTCTCGGGCCCCAGCAGGCCGCGCTGGGGATGGTGCCAGCGCACGAGGGCTTCGAATCCGACCGTCACGCCGTCGTCGAGGCGCACGATCGGCTGGAGGAACGGGACGAGTTCGCCGCCGTCGATCGCGCGGCGCACTTCGTGCTCGCTCTTGATGCGCGCGATCACGCGCGCGGCCTCGTCGGTGGAGATCGGCATCTGCGCCTGCGGCAGGGTCGACGTCGCGACGCGCAGACGGTGGATCAACGTGCGCAGCAGGATGCGCATCAGCGGCGAGGCCTTCTCCAGTTCGCGCTTGATCTGGCCGCGCTCGACGACGATGACCTCGCAGTCCTCCACGACAAGGGCCGCCGCGGACCGGGGTGCGTCGTCGACCAGCGCCATTTCCCCGAAGATCTCGCCGGGCCCGAGCACCGCAAGCCGTGTCCGTTCGCCGGCGAACTCGACGAAGATCTCGACCGCACCCGTCTCGATTATGTAGGCCGCATCGGCGGCGTGCCCCTCGTTGAAGAGCAGCCGGCCGGCCGGGAAACGTCGTCTGTAGACGGAATCGGACATGGCGGGCCGTCGGGCGGGATGAACGGGGCTAAGGACCGGTTTTCCCACGATCCCCGACGGCTGGGAAGGCCCGGCGGCGGCCTTCTGCGGCCGGAATCGCGATAAATTACAGCCTGTAACCGACGCGGATCTTCCTTTGATGGCGGTCGGGCCCTAAGTTCTGAGGCCAATCGGGCTGTCTTTGCGGCATCCTGCAACGGTATTCGCTGGCTTGGAAGTTGCTAGGTCCCGGCCGGCGGCGGGCGAATGTCGAACGTGGAGTGGTGGCGCAGATGCGCGTAGTCGGACAATTGGTCTTGGTTGCGGTTCTCGCCGGCGGAGTCGGCGGCGGCTGGTACTACTACCAGAGCCGGACCGGAACGGCGGCGGCCGGGCCCGCGCGCGGTGCCGCCCCGGCGCCCGTCGTCGAGGTCGACAAGCCGAAGACGATGCGCGTCGTCGAACGGGTCGAGGCGGTCGGCACAGCACGCGCCAACGAATCCGTCGTCATATCCGCAAAGCAGGCCGGCAACATCGCCCGGATCAATTTCCAGGAGGGCCAGACCGTCAAGGGCGGCGCCGTCCTGGTCGAGTTCGAGAGCCGCGAACGCGCCGCTGATACGGAGGCCGTCCGCGCGGAGATCCAGCAGGCACGCGCCGTCGCCGACGAGATCCGCCAGCAGCTCGAGCGTACGCGTGCACTGCGCGCCACCGGCAACGCGCCGGAAGCGCGCGTCGACCAGCTCGAAAGCCAGTTGCGGGCCGCCGAAGGCCGCATCCGGCAGAACGA
>JBIKWI010000227.1:0-4883 GCA_044356395.1 Tagaea sp.
CGAGCGGCCGGACTTCCTGCCGCTGACGCGCCAGGTCCGCGAAGGCGACTGGACGGTCGCGCCCTTGCCCAAGGACATCCTCGACCGCCGCGTCGAGATCACCGGGCCGGTCGACCGCAAGATGGTCATCAACGCGCTCAACTCGGGCGCCAACGTGTTCATGGCCGATTTCGAGGACGCCTCGACGCCGACCTGGGCCAACCTGATCGACGGCCACGTCAACCTGCGCGACGCCAACGCCGGCACCATCGCGTTCACCGATCCCAAGACGGGCAAGGCCTACAAGCTCAACCCGAAGCACGCGGTGCTGTTCGTGCGCCCGCGCGGCTGGGCGCTGCCCGAGAAGCACCTGATCGTCGACGGCAAGCCGATGTCGGGTTCGCTGTTCGATTTCGGCCTGTACTTCTTCCACAACGCGAAGACGCTGCTGAAGAAGGGCTCGGGCCCGTACTTCTACCTGCCGAAGATGGAGAGCCATCTGGAAGCGCGCCTGTGGAACGACGTGTTCGTCCACGCGCAGGAGAAGCTCGGCATCAAGCGCGGCTCGATCAAGGCAACAGTGTTGATCGAGACGATCCTCGCCGCGTTCGAGATGGACGAGATCCTGCACGAGCTGCGCGAGCACTCGGCCGGCCTCAATTGCGGGCGCTGGGACTACATCTTCAGCTTCATCAAGAAGTTCGCCGAGCAGCCCAACTACCTGATGCCCGACCGCGCGCAGGTGACGATGACCTCGCATTTCATGCGCTCGTACAGCCAGCTGCTGATCAAGACGTGCCACCGGCGCAACGTCCACGCGATGGGCGGCATGGCCGCCCAGATCCCGATCAAGGACGATCCGGCCGCCAACGAGGCCGCGATGGCCAAGGTGCGCGCCGACAAGGACCGCGAGGCGTCCGACGGCCACGACGGCACGTGGGTGGCGCATCCGGGTCTCGTTCCCATCGCCAAGGCGGTGTTCGACGAGAAGATGAAGGACGCCAACCAGATCGCGCGCAAGCGCCAGGACGTGCATGTCGTCGCGGCCGACCTCATCCAGGTGCCCGCCGGCACGATGACCGAAGCGGGCCTGCGGCAGAACTGCGCGGTGGGCATCGGCTATCTGGAAGCGTGGCTGCGCGGCCTCGGCTGCGTGCCGCTCTACAACCTGATGGAAGACGCCGCCACCGCCGAGATCAGCCGCGCGCAGGTCTGGCAGCAGCTGCGCCATTCGGCCACGCTCGAGGACGGGCGCGCGGTCGACAAGGCGATGGTGCGCAAGATCGTCGAGGAGGAACTCGACAAGATCCGCAAGGCCGTCGGCACCGAGCGCTACGGCAAGGGCCGCTTCAAGGAAGCGGCCAAGATGTTCCTCGAACTGTGCGAGGCCGACCGCTTCCCCGACTTCCTGACGATCCCGGCCTATGACTGGGTCATCGCGAACGAGTCGAAGATCGGCTGAGGTCCCGGGAAACAGGTTACCACCGGTTACGGTAACCTGTTTATCCCGCTGGAATCGCTTGCAGGTAACTTCCGCGCGCACGGCAACGTAGGACATCTGCGTTCGGTGTCGCGTGCGCAAGCGCCCGGCTTCGCGGACGGATCGATACGACACCGCATCGATCCGTCCCGGAAATCTTGCAGACATATTCGACTGTCAAAGAGCACGTCCGGAGGGTGTGAATTTATTTACACACCCTGAAATTGTCAAGATAAAAGACCTAAACACCCTCACCCTGACCCTCTCCCGCAAGCGGGAGAGGGAATGACTAACACCGGTGCAATCCCCTCTCCCGCGTGCGGGAGAGGGCTAGGGTGAGAGTGAGGGCCTGATCGCCGCAGCCCCCAGCACCTTTCCGTCGGTGCCCTGCACAACCACGGCGAAGCCGGCGCCGGCAACGCCCGGCGTTACGGCCGATTCCCTTTGAATCTCCCCGGAAAATGCGGTGAATATCCGGGCCATGACCGACCCCATCCCCAGCCGTCTCAACCGCACCGAACTGGCCGTTCCGGCCAGCCGGCCCGAACTTTTCGCCAAGGCCGCCCGCTCGGCCGCCGACGTCGTGTTCCTCGATCTCGAGGACGCGGTCGCGCCGGGCGACAAGGCCAAGGCGCGCAAGAACGCGGTCGAGGGGCTCAACGACATCGACTGGGAAGCGGTCGGCAAGACCGTTTCGGTGCGCGTCAACGGCTTCGACAGCGAATGGCTCTACCGCGATCTCGTCGATCTGGTCGAGAAGGCCGGCGACCGGCTGCACATGATCATGCTGCCCAAGGTCACGCGGCCCGAGGAAGTCATCGCGGTCGATCTGTGGATTTCGCAGATCGAGCGCGCGAAGAAACTGAAGCGGCGCATCGGTCTGGAGCTGCTGGTCGAATCGGCGCAGGGCATCGCCAACGCCGAAGCGATCGCGTCGGCGAGCCCGCGCACCGAATCGCTGGTCTTCGGCGTGGGCGATTTCGCGGCCTCCACCGGCATGCGCACGACGAACATCGGCGGCCTGTCGCGCCAGTACGTGGTCGAGGGGCGCATGGCCGACATCTGGCACTACGCGCTCGCCCGTCTCGTGGTGGCGGCACGCGCTGCCGGCAAGCGGCCCATCGACGGGCCCTATGCCGATTTCAACGATTCGATCGGCATGAAGGAATCGGCCCTGCGCGCGGCGGCCCTCGGCTGCGAGGGCAAGATGGTGATCCATCCATCGCAGATCGCCGAGGTCAACGAGGTCTTCACGCCCGACCCGATGGAGATCGAGCGCGCGCGCGCGATCCTGCTGGCCATGGAAGAGGCCGCCGCCAAGGGCCAGGGAGCGGCCGCTTTCGAGGGCCGCCTCATCGACATCGCCTCGATCCGGCAGGCCGAGGCGCTGGTCGCCAAGGCCGCCCGGATCCGCTCGGGCATGTAGCGGGCGAATGCTCGTGACCGCCCCTTCCCTTGTGCTATAGACCCCCGCCATGGCGCATTATCTGGAATTCGAAAAGCCCATCGCCGAACTCGAAGGCAAGATCGAGGAGCTGAAACGCCTGACCGGCGACGGCACCCTCAACATCGCCGACGAGGTCGCGAAGCTTCAGGGCAAGGTCGACCGGCAGATCCGCGCGGTCTACGGCAAGCTCACCGCATGGCAGAAGGTGCAGGTCGCCCGCCATCCCGAGCGGCCGCATTGTTCGGACTATATTGCCGGGCTGATCGAGGAATTCACGCCGCTGGCCGGCGACCGGCTGTTCGCCGACGACAAGGCGATCATCGGCGGCATCGGCCGCCTGCAGGGCCGCTCGGTCGTCGTGATGGGCCACGAGAAGGGCTCGGACACCGAATCGCGCATCAGGCACAATTTCGGTATGGCGCGGCCCGAGGGCTACCGCAAGGCGCAGCGCCTGTTCGAGCTGGCCGACCGCTTCAAGCTGCCGGTCGTGGCCCTCGTCGATACGGCCGGCGCCTATCCCGGCATCGATGCCGAGGCGCGCGGCCAGGCGGAAGCCATCGCCAAGACGATCGAGGTCAGCTTGCGCGTGCGCGTGCCGTTCGTGGCGGCCATCGTCGGCGAAGGCGGCTCGGGCGGGGCCATCGCCATCGCGTCGGCCAACAAGGTGCTGATGCTCGAGCACTCGATCTATTCGGTCATCTCGCCGGAAGGCTGTGCGTCGATCCTGTGGCGCGCGGGCGACCAGGCGCAGACGGCGGCCGAAGCGCTGAAGCTGACGGCACAGGATCTCTACAAGCTCGGCATCATCGACGGCATCGTGCCCGAGCCGCTCGGCGGCGCCCATCGCGGCAAGGCCGAGACGGTCGACGCGCTCGGCGAGGCGCTCGCCAAGGCGCTGGCCGAGATGAAGGGGACCGACGGCGGCGTGCTGCGCGCGCGCCGGCGCGAGAAGTTCCTCGACATGGGGCGCAAGGGGCTGTGAGCCCGGCGGGTGCGGCGTCGGCGCTTGCCGCCGCGATCCGCTCGGGCGACCGGCGCGCGCTCGCCCGCGCGATCACCACGGTCGAATCGACGCTTCCCGAACACCGCGCGCAGGCCGATGCCCTCCTCGCCGAGCTGCGCCCCGATGCCGGGCGCGCCGTGCGCGTGGGCATCTCCGGCCCGCCGGGTGCGGGCAAGTCGACCTTCATCGAGGCGTTCGGCCTCCACCTCGTCGCCCTCGGCCGCCGGCCGGCGGTGCTCGCGGTCGATCCCTCGTCGCCGGTCTCGGGCGGCTCGATCCTCGGCGACAAGACGCGCATGGAACTGCTGGCGCGCGACGCGCGCGCCTTCATCCGGCCGTCGCCGTCCGGCGGTACGCTCGGCGGCGTGGCGCGGCGCACGCGCGAAGCCTCGTTCGTGTGCGAGGCGGCCGGGTTCGACACGATCCTGATCGAGACGGTGGGCGTGGGCCAGTCCGAGACGGCGGTCGCCGAGATGGTCGACCTCTTCATGCTGCTGCTGCCCCCGGCCGCCGGCGACGAGCTGCAGGGCATCAAGAAGGGCATCGTCGAGCTTGCCGATCTGGTCGTGATCAACAAGGCCGACGGCGACCTTGCCGCGCCCGCCGGCCGGACGGCGTCGGACTATACGGCGGCCCTCCACATGCTGCGCCCGGCCGATGCACGCTGGCACCCGCCGGTCCTGCTCGTCTCGTCGCTGGAGCGCCGCGGCATGGCGGAGGTCTGGGCGGCCATCGAAAGCCACCGGGCGGCCCTCGGGGCGGCCGGAATCGCCGCCAAACGGGCCGACCAGGCCCGGGCGACCCTGTGGCGGGAAATCGCCGATCTGGTGCGCGAGACCCTGACCGCCGACCCCCGTCTCGCCGGCCTCGTGAAGGGGCTGGAAACCAAGGTTTCCCAAGGGCTTGAGAGCCCTTTCGGGGCCGCCTCGCAGGTTGTCGCGGCGCTGCGCGAAGGCAGCGGTTGACGGGCGGGC
>JBIKWI010000073.1:0-16530 GCA_044356395.1 Tagaea sp.
GCCCTGGATGTCTCGGTACAGGCGCAGATCATCAATCTCCTGCTCGAGCTTCAGGAGCGCCTCGGACTCTCGTATCTGTTCGTCGCGCACGATCTTTCGGTCGTCAAGCATGTCAGCCATCGCGTGGCCGTCATGTATGTGGGGCGGATCGTTGAGATCGCGCCGACGGAAGCGCTGTTCCGCACGCCGCGCCACCCCTATACCGAGGCGCTTCTTTCCGCGGTGCCAGTGCCCGATCCGCGCAAGCGCGCCAAACGCATCGTACTTGCCGGCGAAGTCGCCGATCCTTCCCGTGCGCCGCCCGGTTGCGCCTTCCATCCGCGCTGCCGCTATGCGATCGAGCGATGCAAACAGGAGATCCCGACGCTCCAGCCAGTCGAAGGTGGCGGCATGGTGTCTTGCCACCGCGCGCAAGAGCTGTCGCTGTCGGGCGTCGACGCGACGGTTTGACAGGCCTGCCGTCCTGTCTCAATCCCAGTTCGCGACGGGCTCGATCTTGCGAACCCGGCCGCCGCCGACATAGTTGAACGCCTTGCCGGGGGGCACGGGGCCCTTCTGCACGGTGCATCCGGCGTATTCTCCGGCCTCGTCGTGAAACGCCCGCTTGTGCGATTCGAGCGACGTCCAGTCCATGCCGATCTGGTGATAGTGGAACTGGATCGCACGCCGGCGATATGCCGACCGGTTCGGCGCGGTGTAGTGGTGCAGCAGGGCGTGGAAGACCAGCGCGTCGCCCGGTGCAAGTTCGATCGGGATTCGGTCTTCGAGACGCAACTGGTCCTGCCGGATGCTGCACTCGTTGACGTCCGTCTCCGGCAGATGGATTGCCGGTCCCGCGAGATGCGAGCCTGGAATGACCTCCATGCAGCCGTTCTCGCGGGTAGCCGGATCGAGCGCTATCCAGACGCCGACGATCAGGTTGGGATCGCTCACCCTGAAATACGAGGCGTCCTGATGCCAGCGTTTCGCGCCGCCGATCTTGGGGGGCTTGATCAGGGCCATGTCCTGGAAAAGAACGCGACCCTGCCCGAGTATCCGGTCGAGCGCCAGATGAAGGCGACGAGACATCGCGGCGGCGTTCAACGGCGGCGAGTCCTCCACGTACCATGCGAATTTCCGGATATGGTCTTGGCGCTCATCCGGTCGCAATTTCGTCGCGTCGACACCGGGTTCGAAGGCGATCTCCGTCGACTTCCTCGGAATGCGGCCGTCGGCCAGACCGGAGATCGCATCGATGCAGCCCGCCACCAGCTTTGGGCCGATCAGATTCCGGATGACGACATATCCGTTGCGCCGATAGGCCGCGATTTCATCGTCTTGCAGCAATTCCGTATTCATCCTGTGCTTCCCGAAGCTAGGTGAAGAGCGGTGCGGTATCCGGCGTGTATCGCGCCAGCTTCTCGCGGTCTATCGAGATGCCGAGGCCGGGACGGTCCGGAATGGACAGCCAGCCATCGGAATCGAGCGTGAACGGTTCGGCAAGAATGCCGTCGACATAGGCGCTGCCACCGATGAACTCGACGAGCTCGGCATCCGGGAAGGCCGACGCCATCTGCAGGTCCGCCGCCACGCCAAGCGCGGTGTTCCATCCATGGCCGATATATTTGACGCCGAAGTCATAGGCCATCCAGGCGATGCGCCTCTGCTCGGAAATGCCGCCGACCTTCGTGACGTCAGGCTGGACGATATCGACGGCTCCGCGCGTCAGCCACGGGATAAAGGCCTGGCGACGGGTGAGCACCTCGCAGCCGGCGATCGGAACGGGCGAGCAGCGCCGGAGTTCGGCGTAGTCGTCTATGGCGTCCGGCTTGACCGGTTCCTCGAACCAGCCGACCGAATAGTCTTTCAACATTTCCGCCGTGCGCTTCGCCCACTTGAATCCGTGCGGCCAGAGCGCATCGCTGGCACCGGCGTCCACGAAAAGGCGGGCGCTTTCTCCGGCGGCCTCGCGTGCCGCGCGCACGATCGCCTCGTCGAGTTTGGTATCGAGTGCGCGTCCGAAAGGTCCCCAGCCGATCTTGAAGGCCGTGAAGCCGCGGGCGCGATAGGTCGCGATGACGTCGAACATCGCCTTGGGCTCTTCCATCAGCAGCGAGCAGTAGGGCTGCACGCGCGTGCGATAGACGCCCCCCAGCAGTCGCCCCACGCTCATGCCCGTCGCCTTGCCGAGGATGTCCCAGAGCGCGATGTCGATGCCGCTGATCGCGTGGGTCAGCGTGCCGCCGCGCCCCATCCAGAACGTGTTCTGATGCAGCTTTTCGGTAACGCGCTCGGGCTCGAGCGCGTTCTCTCCCGCGAAAAGCGGCTCCAGCACCTTGAGGGCCGACTGCACCAGCCGGCCGTCGGTGAAGACGCTGCCATAGCCCGTGATGCCCTGATCGGTATGGACGGCCACGATCGCGTGGATGGAATCCTGGGGCCTGATCTCGGCCGACCATCCGCCCTTCGGACTTTCGCCGAACAGGGGTGCGGCCTCGATCCGGGTTATCCGCACCGGCGGCAAGGTCGAAGTATGAGCCGTGACAGTCAAAGCGCATCTCCCTGGCCGTCGGCCCCGATCGATGCATGTGGATCAATCACAGTATTTCCTCCTCCTGGCGAGTTTCAGGCGTCACGCTCTCGGATAACCCAAGAATCGTATACGAGGACACCGGCCAGCCCAAGCGCATTGGAACCGGACCTGCGGAAGGCTGGGCGGATATCCGAAAAAACTATTTATAACAGAGCAATAGGCGTCCCTCAGCCGATGTCCTGCCCGAACGGATCGTCGACCGAATGCGCGGGCTGGGTGAACCAGCTTGCGCCGGTTTCGGTGATGTACATGTGGTCCTCGAGGCGGATACCGAACTCCCCGTAGATACAGATCATCGGTTCGTTCGAGAAGGTCATCCCCGGCTGCAGGATGGTGCGGTCTCCCTTCACGAGATACGGCCATTCGTGCACGTCGAGGCCGATGCCGTGACCGGTGCGGTGTGGCAGGCCGGGCGTGGCGTATCCGGGGCCGAAGCCTGCTGCATTGATGAAGCTTCGTGCGGCGTTGTCGACATCCTCGCAGCGGTTTCCCGGCTTGGCAGCGGCAAACGCGGTGGCCTGTGCCGCTTTTTCGAGATTCCAGATGTCGCGCTGGCGCTTGGTCGGCGTGCCGAACACGTAGGAGCGGGTGATATCGGAGAAATAGCCGTCGATCGGGGCGCCCGTGTCGATCAGGATCATGTCCCCGTCCTTGAGCGTCTGCGGATAGGGCACGCCGTGCGGATAGGCCGTCGCCTCGCCGAACAGGACGGCATTGAACGGCGGATCCGCTTCGGAGCCGAGCTTGCGGTGTGCCGCGACCATGAAGGCCTGGACCTCCGTCGTCGTGATGCCCTCGCGCATGATCCGTGCGGCGGCCTTGTGCGCGGCAAGCGTGATGTTCTTCGCCGTCTGCATCAGCGCGAGTTCATGCTCGGACTTGATCCGGCGGCAAGCCCCGGTGACGTCGGCTCCGTTGGAAAATGTGAAGGCGTTTCCCGCGCGGCGCAGCCCGTCGAAGGTGAAGAAGGGAGTCGCTTCGTCGACGCCGATCGTCCCCTTCTCGATGCCGAGCGAGCGGACCGTGTCGATGACAAGTGCCGTCGGATCCTCGTCCTCCTCCCACTGCACCACCTTGTCGCCGAACGTGATCATGGTCCGCAGCTTCTCCACCTCGAAGGCCGGAGAGAGATAGACGATGTCGCCGCGCGCCGGCAGGATTGCGCCGTGCGCGCGCTCGGTCCGGCGCATCTTGAGACCAGTGAAATAGGTGAGACTTGTCGAAACGTCGAGCCACAGCGCGTCGATGCCTTGCTCGCGCATCAGGCGCTGCGCCTTGTCGATTCGTTTCAGGCGCTCGTCCACGCCGACGGGCGGCACGCTCCCGCGCATGTTCGTGAGGCCCGCCAGTTCCTTCTCGGCAGTCGATCCGCCTACACCGATCGTCATCGACTTCTCTCCGCTGCTTCAGCGCCTGTAGCGCCGTTGAACCAATATATTCGCCGTCGCCGTAAGCACGAGCGTTGCCGACATCAGGATGAAGGCGGTCGCCGCGCCGAACGGCCAGTTGTTGAGCTGGAACTGTCCGAACACCAATGGCCCCATCATCTTGAACTTCGGCCCGCCGAGCAGGACGGGCGTCGCGTAGGCGTTCATGCCGAGTATGAATGTCAGGATCGTGCCGGCAAGCAGGCCGGGCAGGGCCATCGGCAGCAGGACACGGCGCGTCATCTCGTATGGCCCGGCCCCCAGGCTGAACGCGGCCTCCTCGAGCGAGCGATTGATGCCTTCGATCACGCTCTGCAACGTGAGGACCATGTAGGGAAGGTTGACCGCGACGATGCCGACGATCACGGCGCCCTCGGTGAACATCATCTGCATCGGCGCTTCGATGATTCCGAGATCCATCAGCGTGACGTTGAGGAAGCCCTTGTTCCCGAGAAGGGTCATCCAGCCAGCCGCGCGGACCGCGTTGCCGACGAACAGCGGCAGGACGACGAGAATGATCAGGATGTTCTTGAACCGGCTCTGCGTCCGCGCCAGGACGTATGCGAGCGGTAGGCCAAGCACGAGGCAGATCACCGTACAGAGACCGGCCACATAGAGGGTCGTCCAGAAAATCCCGGTGTAGTAGGGATCGGCGAAGAACTTGAGATAATTCTCGAAGGTCAACGCCTCAACCATCATCCTGCGCGGTTCGAAGCGGTTCAGGCTGTAGCGGAAAAGGATAAGCAGCGGCAGCAGCAGGCCGGCGCATACGAAGATCGTCGCCGGCCCGACGAGGGGCGAGGCCGAGAGGATCGACGTCCTCCCGTCCTCGCCCTGCTGTCCTGCTGCTGGCGCTGTCGCCGACATCTACCCGATCAGCCCTTCAGTTCCTTGTCCCACCATTCCTTGAGGGCGACGTCGTTCTTGTTCATGTAGTCGTAGTCGAGATCGACGATCTTCTTGATTTCGTCGGGCGTGAAACCGATCCGCTTGTTGAGTTCCGGGGCGACGACGGCATTCGTGACCGTCGGGTTGTAGCCCATGTCGATCGCGAAGTTGTCCTGCGCCTCCTTTGCGAGCATGGCGTCGAGATAGGCGTAGGCGCCATCCTTGTTGGGCGCGTTCTTGGGGATCACAAACCCCGAGATGTAGGCGAGCGTGCCTTCCGACGGAGCCACGGCTTCCACACTGATGCCCGCGTTCTGCCACTGGACGACGCGCGCCTTCCACATGACGCCGATGCCGAACTCGCCCGACTGCAGACCCTGCGCAAAGGCTTCGTTGGTCGGATAGATGCGCATGCCCGCCTTCTTGCACTCCAGGAGCAGCTTCTTGCCGGGCTCGAAATTGGTGATCGAACCGCCCGCCGCGAGCGCCGCCGCCGCGATCGTGTACTGGTACTGGATATCGATGATACCCAGCTTGTTGCCGTGCTTGGGCGCGAAGACGTCCTTGTAGCTCACGGGCGCCGGCGCGACGAGCTTCGGGTTGAAGACCGCAACCTTGCCCGAGTAGATATGCCCCACACCGTAAGGATACTTCATCGACGGAAGCAGGTTTTTCGCGTTCTTGAGCTTCGAGTAGTCGATCGGCAACACCGTTCCGGCATCGTGCATCTGGAACATGTTGATCGACGAAAGCGCCTGAAGGTCGGCCGTTCCGCGCGGCAGCCGCTGCTCGGCAAGCATCTTGGAGCGGCGCTGGGGGTCGCCGGCCTGGTCCTGGACGACCTCCCAGCCTTCCTTGATCAGGATCGGCTGTTCGACGTTCTTGTTGAGCAGGCGGGCATAGTCGCCACCCCACGTCCCGACGACGATCTTGCCCTTTGACTGGGCCCTTGCGTCGGCCGGAATCGCGAGTGCGCCGAGGGCGGCTGCCGTGCCTGCGAGCATGCTGCGTCGGGAAATCCTGTCTGAATGAGCCATTTTCGCTTTCTCCTTCTGTTGTTCTCGAAGATGCGCCCGTTGGAGCGCACCGGTCATGAGTGGTTTCAGTCTTGGAACACGCGTGCCGTCTCCCGGTTCCAGCCCACACGGACGAGATCGCCGACCTGCGGCGGGGCATTCTCGGGACGGTTCGGAAGCTGGACGATCACCCGCTCCGCAGGCGACAGACGGACATGCAGATCGAGCGCTGCGCCCAGGTAGGAAAGGAACTCGACCTGACCCTCGAAGCCGTTGTCGGTCCCGGGAGTGCCGGACCCGAGAAGCGCAATTCGCTCCGGCCGCAGGGCGAGCGTGGCGGGCCCGGCCTGTCCACCGCCACACGCGATGGCGAGGCCTCCCTTGGACACGAAGCGTCCGGCCGCCTCGATGGCGCCGTCGATGAAGTTCGAGCGACCGACGAAATCCGCAACGAAGCGGTCGGCCGGGCGTTCGTAGAGATCGTGCTGCGTGCCGACCTGACGGATGCGGCCCTCGCTCATGACGACCAGCCGGTCCGCCATTGTCAGGGCTTCTTCCTGGTCGTGCGTGACCATGACGGTCGTCAGGCCGAGCTTGCGCTGAAGTTCGCGAATTTCGACGCGGACTTCCAGACGAAGCTTCGCATCCAGATTCGAAAGGGGTTCGTCGAGCAGCAGGATGTCGGGCCGGAACACCAGCGCCCGGGCGAGCGCCACACGCTGCTGCTGTCCGCCCGAAAGCTGCCTCGGCAGCCGCTCACCCAGATGATCCAGCCGCACGAGGCGAAGGGCCTCTGCGATGCGCGCCGGCATGTCGGCCTTGGCCACCTTGCGCATCTCGAGGCCGAAGGCGACGTTCTGGTTGACGCTCAGATGCGGGAAGAGGGCGTAGCTCTGGAAGACGAGGCCTGCGTTGCGCTTCCATGGCGGCAGGTTCGTAACGTCGTTGCCGTCCAGACGCACGGTGCCGGAGGTCGGCTCGACGAAGCCCGCGATGGTCCTGAGCGTCGTCGTCTTGCCGCAACCAGACGGCCCGAGCAGGACGACGAACTCGCCGTTGGCGACGTCGAGCGACGCGTCGTCCACCGCCGTCGTCTCGCCGTAGCGCTTCGTCACGTTGGACAGTTCGAGCCGCGCCATCCCTAGACCACCCTGCTGATTTTCACGAACCGGTCGGTAAGCAGCATCGCTCCGGCAATGAAGACGATCTGGAGGACGGAAACCGCTGCGATCGTCGGGTCGATCTTCCACTCGAGATACTGCAGGATCGCGATTGGAAGCGTCGTCCGGCCGGGACCGACAAGGAAAAGGCTCATCTCCAGATTTCCGAACGAAGAGATGAAACCGAACATCGCCGCGGCGACCATTCCGGGCAGGATCGACGGCAGCGTGATCAGCCGGAAGGTCGTCAGCCGGTCCGCGCCGAGGCTCTGCGCGGCTTCCTCGATGGAACGGTCCATCCCGACGAGGCTGGCCGTGACGAGCCGGACGGTCCAGGGAATAACGATGAGCACATGACCTGTGATCAAGCCGCCGATCGAACCGATGATCGGGAGATCGGTCAGGATCGTGGCTTCGACATGGAACACGTAGAGCGCGATGCCGAGCACGATGCCGGGGACGACAAGCGGGAGAAGAAGGAGGCTGCTGACCGCCTCGCGGCCGGCAAACTTTGAACGTACGAGGCAGACGGCCGCAGGAACGCCAAGCGCGATGCCGATCAGCGTGGCGACCGTCGCCACCTGCATGCTGAGGATGAAGCCGGAGACGAAGCGGTCGTTTCCGGGAATGGCCTGGAACCACTTGAGCGAATAGCCGTCCGGCGGGAACGACGGGATCTCCTGGGCGAAGAAGGCAAGCCACGTGACGAAAAACAGGGGCAGCAGGAGATACGCCATCGACACTGCCGCCGCTCCGTTCAGAGCAAGGCGGCCAAGCGATCTCAACCCGATCCGTCCCGTCATGCCTTCCACGCCGCCCGCATCGCCTAGTTGAGCCTGTTCTTGTGGAACTTGCCGCCCTTCATGATCGCGGAAAGGTGCTTTCCCTGATCGACGAGCAAGGCAAGGTTCTTGAGCGGATTGCCGTCGACCAGGATCAGATCTGCGAAGGCGCCGGGCTTCAGCGTGCCGACCTTGCCGGGCATGCGCAGGACGTCGGCGCCGATCAACGTTGCCGACCGGATGATCTCGATCGGCGACAGGACCTCCTGCCGGATCGTGAACTCGTTCGACTGGTCCCAATGCAGTTCGCCCAGCAGATCGCTTCCGTACGCGACCGGAACGCCGTGACGTTTGCAGATCTCGAGCGACTTGAGGCCGCCGTCGATTACGAGTTCGTTCTTCTCGAGGCTTTCCGCGGTCATTCCCCACTTCGCCGCACGTTCCCGCATGGCGTAGTAGGTCACGAGATTGGCGACGAGGAACATGCCTTTCGCGGCCATCAGTTTGGCCGCAGCATCGTCGATCAGGTTGCCGTGTTCGATGGTGCGCACGCCGAACTTGGCGGCACGGGTGATCGCCTTCGCCGAATAGGCGTGTGCGCAGACATAACGGCCGAACGCGGCCGCCTCTTCGACGGCGGCTTTCACTTCGCCGTCGGAGAACTGCAGGCTGTCGAGCGGGTCGTAGGGCGAGGCGACGCCCCCGGACATCATTATCTTCACGTGGTCCGCACCCTGTCGCATCTGCTCGCGCGCGACCTTGCGCACTTCGTCGACCCCGTCGGCGACAGCCGACTTGAACTGCAGCCCGTTGCAGCACATGCATTCATCGCCGGCATTGGTGCGTCGGCGGGAGTCCGAATGACCGCCGGTCGGACCGATGGACTGACCTGCGATGAACAGCCTCGGACCCACGATATGCCCGGTTTCGATTGCCGTCTTGATTCCCCAGTCCGCTCCGCCCGTGTCGCGTACGGTCGTGAAGCCGCGGTTGAGCATCGCCGTAAGTCGCGTCGCGGCGCGTGCCGTGACGAGCGTCAGGGGCAGATTCTCCATGAAGCGGATATTCACTTCCGAATGGATCGCGTGGACGTGGCTGTCGATCAGGCCAGGCATCAAGGTGCGCTTGCCGCAGTCGATCCTTGAGGCGTCCTTCGCCTTGATCGGCTTGTCGGAAAGCTCGCGGACCTTGTCGCCCTCGACGAGCAGGCTGTAGCCGCTGCGGATCTCGCCGAATGTCGGCTCGAGGAGCGCGAAGTTGGTGAAGAGGATCTGTTCGCTCATGGGGCGCGGTCCTAGTTCAGCGTGTTCTTGTGGAAGCGCCCACCCTTGACGATCGCCGACAGGTGCTTGCCCTGCTCCTGGAACAGGGCAAGGTTCTTGAGCGGATTGCCGTTGACGACGATCAGGTCGGCGAATGCACCCGGCTTCAGGCAGCCGAGCTTGCCCTCCATGCGCAGCAGCTGCGCCCCGATGGTCGTGGCCGAGCGGATGATCTCGATGGGCGAGACCACCTGCGCCCGGATGGTGAACTCCTGCGACTGCTCGGTCTGCAACTGCCCGAGAAGATCGGTGCCGTATGCGACGGGCACGCCGTGCCGTTTGCAGATCTCGAGCGAGCGCAGGGCGCCGTCGATCACGAGATCATTCTTGGCGAGCATGTCGCCGCTCATTCCGTACTCCGCCGCGCGCTTCTTCATCTCGAAATACGTCACGAGATTGGCGACGAGGAACATGCCTTTTTGCGCCATCAGCTTGGCCGAGGCATCGTCGATGAGGTTGCCGTGCTCGATCGTCCGTACGCCGGCCTTGGCGGCCCGGGTGATCGCCTCGGGCGTGTAGGCATGGGCGCAGACATAGCGGCCGAAGGCGTGTGCCTCCTCGACGGCCGCGTGGACCTCGTCCATCGAGAACTGCAGGCTGTCGAGCGGATCGTAGGGCGAGGCCACGCCGCCCGACATCATGATCTTGATCTGATCCGCTCCCTGCCGCATCTCCTCGCGCACCGCCCGGCGCACGCCGGAGACGCCATCTGCGATTCCCATCGAGAACGCGAGCGCATTGCAGCAATGGCAGCGCGCCCCCGCGTCGGTGCGCCTACGGCCGTCGCTGTGACCGCCGGTCGGTCCGATCGCCTTGCCGGCGATGAACAGGCGCGGCCCGGCGATCAGCCCCTTGTCGACCGCTTCCTTCAGGCCCCAGTCGGCGCCGCCCGTATCGCGTACCGTCGTGAAGCCGCGGTCGAGCATCCGGTTCAGGAGGTTCGCCGCGCGGGCGGTCATGAGCGTGAGCGGGACGCTTTCCATGTTGCGAATGACGACTTCCGACAGGACCGCGTGGACGTGGCTGTCGATCAGCCCGGGCATCAGCGTGCGCTTGCCGCAATCGACGACGCTTGCGTCCTTCGACTTGATCGGCTTGGCGGAGACTTCGCGGATCCTGTCGCCCTCGACGAGAATCTCGTACCCGCCCTTCAGCCCGTTGGCTTCGGGATCGAGCATTTCGAAATTCCTGAAAAGATACTGTGCCATTGCCGTCGTGCCCCTTCTTGCGTCGCCCCGTCCCCGAATGTTGACCTTTCGGTCATTGCCGTCAATGACCGCAATCGCGGTCAGGTCTGGGTTTGCCGAAGCAGACAGGGAACCAGCATGCCGGCAAGGATCTTCGCGTTGCGGATCTCGATCGGGCCGTACGTGCCTTCCTCGCCGCAGAAGTTCAGCGTACCGAGGCGTCGTCCGCTTGGCGTCGAGCATTGCATGCTTCGGGCCATGGTTCTAGCCCTCGACCGGCCGCGAGATATTTGTCGGACCGGTCCGGACGGTATCGGGCGGTACCCGAGGCTCCGCTCGGATGTCGTCAGTGTCCCGCGAGCGCCTCTGGATTGACGACATGCACGGGGCGCCGTCCGAGCGAGAAATCGACGATGCTCTGCAGTCCCGTTGCCGCCATGTCGTGAAAGCATTCGTCCGTCCAGCCAAGGGCATGCGGCGCGAGGATCACGTTGGTCATGGTTTTCAGCGGATTGTCCGCCGCGATCGGCTCGCGTTCGAAAACGTCAAGGCCGGCACCGGCGATGCGGCCGGCCTGCAAGGCCGCGATCAAGGACGGCTCGTCGACGACCGGACCGCGCGCGATGTTGATGAAGAATGCGGTCGGCTTCATCAATGCGAACTTGGTTGCGTCGAGCAGGTGGCGCGTCTCGTCGGTAAGGAGGCAGCAACAGACGACGACGTCGCTTTGCGCCATTACGGTTTCGATCGGGGCAAGCGACGCGCCGAGTGCCGACAGCCGGGCGGCATCGCCATAGGGATCGGCGGCGATCATCTGCCTGAAAAACGGCCGGGCCAGCCCCATGATTTCCTGGCCGATGCCGCCGGCACCGATAAGACCGAGTGTGCGCTTGGTCAGTCCCACGCCCATATGGCTCGTGCGCTCGGACCAGCGATCCTCGCGCACCAGCTTGTCTTTGACGAAAAGCCTCGATGTCAGCGCGAATATCAGGGTCAGCGCCGCCACGGCCATCGGGCGCCGGATCGCGATCGGCGTGTTCGTCAGGACGACGCCGAATTCGACGGTCGCCGGTACGTCGATCGAATCGTATCCGACGCCGTGCCGGGCGATGATCTTCACGCGGCGGTCGGCTCGGGCGAGCGATGCCCGCGTGACCTTCGGCGAGCTGATGTAGACGCCGTCGTATCGGCTTGCGAGGTCGGGAGTCAGCTCCGCGAACCGCTCGGGGAAATACTCCCACTCCAGCGCCGGATTTCCCTTCAGGACTTCGAGTGCTGCGTATCCGAAACTCGGTTCGCCTTTTGCATCGAGGACGTCGCGGGAGATGCCGACCTTGAATTTCATGGCTGCGCTCGACGGGGAAGGGAGGAAGATGGGATCAACGACAATGATAGCCGGATCCCTGCCGACCGCCAGCATGCTGATGTCGATTGAGCGGAAGATCCGGCGATGCGAGACTGATCCGATGGATTTCGCGGAGTTCAGAAGGTCGCTTTCGGAGACCGCGCCGCCGGCCGGGATGTCGCGGCCGCTTGCGGCGATCTGGCTGGCTTCCAAAGGCGACTGGAAGGCGGCGCACGAGCTCGTGCAGATGGACGAAGGGGAAGCCCGCCACGATTGGGTGCACGCCTGCCTTCATCGGATCGAGGGCGACGCGGACAATGCGGGCTATTGGTATCGCCGGGCCGGGAAGCCGGTCGCGACCGGTCCATTCGATCTCGAACTCATGGCCATTGCCTCCGATCTGCTGACGACTACGCGCGGGCAGGATTGACGATATGGAAAACACGCATCGATCGCCGTTGCTCCGGCCCGACTGGGCCTATGTCGAGAAGCCGTCCCTCGACGATTTCGGGGCGAAAGAATGGGGCCTGCTCAAGTCGCAAAGGGCGCCGTACATGGCCCAGCAGCAGGCCGGACAGGTCCTGCGGTTTCTCGTCGCGTCGAAGGACGATCCGACATTCGGCTATCAGGTGAACAACTATCGGCACAGCATCCAGGCGGCGAGCCTGGCGCTGGCCGACGGCCGGCCGGAAGACTATGTCGTCGCGGCACTACTGCACGATATCGGATTCATCGCCTGCCAGCCGACGCATGGCGCCTTTTCGGCGCGACTACTGGCGCCGTTCGTCGGCGACGACATCGTCTGGATGCTCGAGCGGCACATGTATTTCCAGGCGATCCACTATCACGAGCATCCCGATGCCGACCGGTTCACCCGGGAGAAATGGCGGGGCCATCCGAATTTCGCCATGACGGCGGAATTCGTCGCGAAGTACGACCAGAACACGATCGACCCCGCGATCCGGGAATTGCCCATCGAGGCGTTCGAGCCGATGGTCCGCCGGGTCTTCGCGCGGACGCCGCGCGAGATTCCGCTGCCCGACTAGCCATCAGCGCTCGTGGCCGCGGCTCTCGTCGGAGCCCAGGCTGCGTTCGAGGCGGCGGACAAGCGCCGATATGACGAGGATCAGGACCAGATATTCGAGCACGAGGAACGTGTAGATCTCGAGCGGCCGGAACACCGTCACGTTCAGCTCGTTCGCCTTTCGCGTGAGCTCGCCCAGACCGATCACGGACGCCAGCGACGACATCTTGACGATATAGATGAACTGGTTGGCCAGCGGCGGAAGGATGCGGCGGATCGCCTGAGGCAGCACGACCAGACGCATCTCCTGCCAGGGAAGCAGGCCAAGCGCGCGCGCGGCCTCGCGCTGTCCGCGCTCGATCGACTGGATGCCCGCACGGAAAATCTCCGCTTCGAACGCGCTGTCGCACAAGGCGATCGCCAGCAGACTTGCGCCGAACACGCCCAGCTGCAGGCCCGTCAGCGTCGGGACGCCGTAGAATACCCACAGGAGCATCACGAGAATCGGTATCGAGCGGAACACCTCGACATATCCGCGATTGATCCAGCCGAGCGGCCGCCAGCGGGAGAGCCAGCCCGAGAGGCTCGTCGCCCGCACCGGCCGGCCGGTACTCATGTCAAAGCCCGGAAACATCTTGGCGAAAGGGGCCCATGTCGACATGCCGAAGAGCGCCACGACAAGTCCCAGCAGCATCGACACGACGAGGGTCGCAAGCGAGAGCAGGATCGTCGACTGGAAGCCTTCGATCAGGAATCCGAGATTCGTCTGGCCCTGGACGGTCGACGGCGAGATGACATGCCAACCCCAGGCGAAACCGCCTCCTCCACCCCCACCGCCGCAACCCGCAAGCAGCACCGGTATCGATAGCGTGGCCGTCAATCGGGGCGATAGGCGGAGCATTCGACCTCAACTGCGATATCGGGATGGAAGAAGCCGCTCATGTAGACAAAGCCGAGTGCGGGCCGGATCGTGCCGAATATTTCGGCATGTGCCTTGCCTGCATCGACCCAGCCTGGCGGGTCGACGAGATAGATGCGCGTCTTGATCACGTCTGCATAGTCCATGCCCAGTTCGCGCAGGAACCCGCCGATGATCTTCAGGCAGACCTGGGTCTGCCTGTACACGTCTCCCGGAAACTGGATGTTTCCGTCGTCATCGGCAGGCGAACACAGGCTTGTCTCGATGAGGTTTCCGATCCGGACGGCACGCGCGAATCCGCATTGCGCTTCCCAGGGTCGATTGGTGATCAGGTTTCGTCGTGTCTGCATGAATATACCGCGTCCATGGATGAATCTTCGGTGGCCTGCCAAATGCAGGACAGGCTTGACCCCATGGTGGTCAAAGTCAAGACTGCCCGTTCAATTCCCGGAAGGAGAAATTCCATGGATCGTCGCTCCCTGATCGCTGCCGGCCTCGCGGCTCCGGCACTCGCCCAGTTGGCAATGGGCCAGGCACACGCGCAGACGGCGCCCCGCTCGCGTCTCCAGACGATCCAGCAGAACGGGGTGCTGCGCGCGGGCACGACGGGCGACTTCAACCCGATGAGCTTCAGGGATCCGGCGACCCGGGAACTGGCGGGTCACCAGATCGACTGCATGAAGAAGCTTGCCGACGAACTCGGCGTGAAACTGGAGTGGGTTCCGACCACGTGGCCGACCCTGATCAACGGCCTGACGGCGAACCAGTACGACCTAGTCGCGACGGGGACCTCCGTGTCGGTTGCGCGCATGAAAGCCGCTGCCTTCACCAATCCCTGGGGTATCAACGCGTTTGCGCCTCTGGTGCGTCGCGAAGAGGCCGCCCGCTACACGAGCTGGGATGCGCTCAATCAGCCCGGCGTGACCGTCGCCTTCAATCTCGGCACGACGATGGAACAGTTCGCGCGAGGCGCGTTGCCGAACGCGGCGATCCGACGGGTCGAATCGCCCGTGCGCGACTTCCAGGAGCTGCTTGCCGGACGGGTCAACGTCACGATCACCAGTCTTGTCGAAGGTTCCCATCTCCAGCGCGAGTATCCGCAGTTGCAGATGATTCTCGCGGATCAGGCGCGCAATACGATCCCGCTTTGCTTCATGGTTCCGGTCGACGATCCGATCTTCCTGAACTTCATGAATAACTGGGTGATGCTGCATCAGACGTCGGGATTCTTCACCGATCTCGCGAAACGTTGGAGCCTGACGCTCTATCGCGGCTGACGGGACATCAGCCGAAGGCGAGGAAGCGGGCGTAGTCGGCGCGAAGATCTTCGGCTGCCAGTTCGAGCAGCTCTTCCCCGACGGCCTTGGTGGCGCGGGCGGAATCAGAAATCACGCGGCCGTCGGGAAACCTGCGGCGATAGTCGGCCGCCTCGAAGTAGTTGTCGCCGGCATGCTCGATCAGGTCGTTGCGCCCGTGCGATGCCGGTGGCGGCCGGTCGAACTCGGCGATCGACGAAGGGTGCGCCGCCATCGTGATCGCCAGTTCGGACGGCGTCGCGTGGAAGCCCTCGGCCGCGCCGTAGAGCGCCTTCCGGCGGGCATCGACACGCGGCAGGTCCCACCAGTTCGTCAGCCTGCAGCGGACGCGCACGTCCGCATCGCGCCCGGCCATCGAAAGCGTGGCGTAGTATTCCTGGAATGCGGCGCGGACGGCGGCGACGTTTCCGCCGTGCCCGTTGATGAAGTAGATGCGTTCGAAGCCGGTGCGTGCGAGAGACGCGATATGGTCCTGGATGACCGCCATCAAGGTCGACGGCCGCAACGTGATCGTGCCTGGAAAATCGAGATGAAACTGCGACATTCCGATCTGGATCGTGGGCGCGACGAGGACGTCCGCACGATCTCCCACCCGGTGGGCGATCGCGGCAGGACAGAGATGGTCGGTTCCGAGCAGGCCGTCCGGGCCGTGCTGTTCGGTCGATCCGAGAGGGATCAGGACGCCTCGGGACCGCGACAGATAGGCCTGGATCGCCGGCCATGTCTGCAATTCCAACCGCATCGATCGCTCCTTTGCGCCGTTCGCCCGCATCAGCATACGATGTCGCTCCGATCCAGTCGAAGGTTGCCGCGATGATCCTTTATGCCGTGCCGCTATCCAGCTATTGCGCGAAGGTCCGTCTTTGCCTGGCCCTGAAGGGGCGCACCGTCGAACTCCGCGAGCCGCCGGACGGATATCGAAGTGCCGCCTACCGGGCCATCGTGCCAAGCGGGACGATCCCGGCAATCGTCGACGGCGACTTCGTTCTCGCGGAGTCCGATACGATTCTCGAGTATCTGGAAGAGATCTTTCCCGAGCCGACGCTTCTGGGGCGCGATCCGAAAGCACGTGCCCGGACACGGTTTCTGGGACGCCTTCACGACCTGCAACTCGAGCCGCGCATCCGGGCCTTGTTCGCCAACGTCCAGACCGGACGGATGGAAGAGGGGGCCAAAGCGGCCATCCAGGAAAAGCTCGACCTTCTCGAGCGGCATCTCGACGGCGAGGGGCCCTTTGCGATGGGGCCGCAGCCGACCTTGGCGGACTGCGCCTACCCGGCCACGCTCGCGATCATCGAAGCCTTCATGCCGGTTTTCGACTGGCGGCCTGCCGCCGGGCCGAAGACAGGCCGCTGGAAGGAGGCGCTCCGCGCCCACCCGGCGATGGAGACAGTCATCGCTCCCTACCGACGGACGGTCGACGAATGGATCGAGGCCAAGCGGCGCACCGCCGGTTCCTGAGGCGGACAACCGATACAATTTAGGGGAACTCGCCACTTGAAGCCCGCGGCAGACGACGCCTAGCATATCGTCTCGGATTCATGCGCGTAGCCGACCCGTCGCAAAAACGTT
>JBIKWI010000072.1:0-16530 GCA_044356395.1 Tagaea sp.
ATCCACGCATCCGAAAGACAGAGTGCACTCGAGTGAACCGCAGGAAGTCACCGAGGAACTACAATGCCGGTGCGGATTCGATCTTCTGCACAAGGCCACCGAAGAATTGATGGGCGTTGTTCCGGCATACTTGGAACGACGTTCGTACATGCGGGTCCGTCTTGGGGAAGCGTTGGTACGCAACCAATTAGTATGGACCGCTATGGTTCTGAAGGCTACGGGAAGCGAAAGCCGCCTCCCCGACAGCATGAAGACCCTGCTCGCAAATCTTTACATCTACGTGGAAGCCAATTCGAAGCGGCTTCGCGTCGGAGACGAAAGTGGCGACTTGGAGATGCTTATAATGATAAATCGTAACGTAATTGATGGTCTGCACTACATGATGGCCGACAGTCCTTGAATTGAAGATGCAACATTGACAAGCGCGCGTCCCTGCCGCTGTACTTGGAACTTAGTGTCGGGAGCTTCGGCCGGAAACACGGTCCAACAGCATAACCCGCCGAGCCGCGACGTCGACGTGCCGGTGCGCATCGCGCGTACGCCGACCGCCGTAACGGTCGGGCGCCGGTCAAAATGAAATAGATCAAAGCGGCGCAATTGCTCAGCCACGACTTCCGTTCTTTAAACCTGCGCATCGCGAAGCAGACCAAGTTGAAGTTCAATGTGATCCGGTTGAACTCGCTCAGATCACAGGCTACTCGTCTTTCGCCAATGAGTGCGCTTTGGCGAATACAAGTTGTCTTTGTTGCGGGGTCATTTCCGACAGTAGCCGCGCACATTCCGCACGCAGATCGACAGAACTTGAGAACAGCTGCGCCTCGTTTGCTTCACGATCTGGCGACGTCGGACACACGTCAGAGATCGCCGCGTATAGGATTCCAAGCTCCATCGGGATGGTGTCGAGCATCCCACTTGATCGGTTCATGAAGCCAAACGAGATTGCTGAAGTGCCCGACACTGCTACAGACCTCCGTTCTGCGCCGACCTGTGCTTTCTTGTGATCGGACACGAAGACGCGTTCGGGCATTCGCCTTCTTTTGCGTCCAGTATCTACGTTTCGAACGAGGCTACTGAGGGATGTAGCAAGAGAGTAGTCGGGAATAGTTCAAGTTGAATTTAAGAAACTTCAGAACCTCGGGAAAATGGCTATGCTACTTTTATCTACTTGGCCTGATGGTGTGGACGCTCTCCCCTAGCTTGTTCAAGATCGCCAGCCTACGGCACCCCAAGGCTGAGTGCGGGGGCCGTCCACACCATCAGGCCAGCTCCTGGCGATCAGCACGTTGCTTGGATCGGCGTACTTTGGAGATCGAATGATCGTCGAGCATCGCCGCAAAGTAGCTGATCGATCGTCGAAGAGCGTCCACTAGAAGCCAATGGTCATCATCAAGCTACGCGGCACGGTCCTAGCTGCCACTCAACTTTCGGCTCTAGTTCTAGCCGGAGGAGTTGATCTGCCTAAGTTGGGAGTCCGGCCTATAAACTTTCGACTGGAATTCCACGGTCGGCAGAGAAGATGACGGGCACATGTATTCTTGCCGGAATGACCGGCGAAGCGGTGGCGAGTGTCACTACGATCCTGTCTCGACACGGACTTCGCGCCGTTTCAGTCGAGGCGACCATAGACGCCGACGCTTTAGCGAGAATCGTAGACCTCAGGTTAATCTTGTTTGACGTCGAGACGCCGGATTCGGAGGCGCTTCTCGATTTCAGACAGATCCGCGCGTCCCGGTCCGGGGCCGCGATTTTCGGATGGACCCTGACCGGCGCGACCGATGGCTCTGCCGAGCGTCTGGCGCGCCTGCGTGCGACCGGCGCCCATTCGATCGTCGGCCCTGCATCCCTCGACATGGAACTCACGGTTTTCGAGGAAAGGGGCTTCGGAACCCGGGCGTTCCAGCGCCGCGTCCTTATCATCGAAGACGATTCAACTGTCCGAAAAATCTTGTCCAAGTATGTCGAAGACGCCGGATATCTGCCAGTCGCCCGAGCCGACTGGGAATCTGCGATTTCCGACCCCGAAACATTCGGTGTGGACATCGTTGTGACCGACATATTCATGCCGGGGATGGGCGGAATCGCCGGGATCGTCACGGTCAAGCGCGACTGGCTCGATACCCCCGTCATCGCGCTCTCGGCAGGCTTAGGTGGACGAATGGGGCCAGAAACGGTCTTGAAGGCATGCAAGACCATTGGTGCAGACATCACGCTCCAGAAACCAATAACAAAAGATACGCTCGTCGAGGCGATCGCATCGCTTGTCGCCTGAAGGCCTATCTGTGGCCTACTGCGGATTGGCTCACAATCCAGTCACTGCCCTCGGGCCTATTGGTTAGTAAATTCCTGACTGTTGCCAACAGCAAACTAATAGTTTTTTCAAGTCACCTTCGACGAACGTTTCTCCATGCGCGCAGCGAGGCGACCATGTCCGGATGCCCGCAAACCAGCGATCGCCCCCAGATAGTCACGCTCCTCGCGATTCTGACTTAGTTTAGATTTCGCCAGAGTCTTGCGAATCTTTATTCGGAGCGCGACGATGTTGGCGAGCATCTGCTGCATGTAGTCGCCCGGAGCATCGGCCATTCGCCAAGCGTCCTTACCATTCAATCGACGCTCGAAGTTTCGCGTCAGAAGTCCTACAGCTGCTCGTTTTGCGTGCTCGTCATGCTGGAAGGTAATCTCACCATAGACATGGACGACTTGGTAATTCCACGTTGGGACATGCCGATGATGCTCCGGTTTGGACGGATAGAAATTCGGTGAAATATAAGCGTCGTCGCCTCGAAAGACCGCCAGCACTTCGTGACCATCGGCAACGATTCGATGCATGTCATTTGCCAAAGCCACGTGACCAATCAGTACGCCATCCGACGTAACAAGAAGGGGGACGTGATTGGCGATCAAACCTTCCGCAGTACTTGCCACGAGACAGGCGAGTGGAGCGCCTTCCACAATGGAACTGATCTCGCCCGAGTCAATTTCCTGAAAATGAGGCGGGATATACATTCGTGACTCCGAGAAAGGTTGATGCGATACAAAACAGTAGTAGCTATTTTTTTGTCGGCGGGTCATCGACACTTCTTTAGAGACAAATTGTCCTTGCTCACACCTGACCCGCCGCCGAGTAGACCTGCTCAGAACTTAGTGGCATGGCTGAGCTTTCGAGCCTAGCCGAAAGAGAGAATACCGCATCGCGGTTACCGCATCGAGCACCCGTATCTCGTCGAACGTCAATTGAAGCGACGGGTGCGGCCTTCTCTCGTTGCAGTGCTTGCGCCATCTTGAGATGATGATCCTTGCCTTCTTTAGGCTGTATACAATACTAAATGGCAATCTTAACAACGCATTGCTCAACGGAGAAATCTTCTATAGCCTGATGGACGCTCGGATCGTCATCGAGCTATGGCGCAAGCACTACAACGAGAGAAGGCCTCACTCGTCACTCGGATATCGACCGCCAGCACCGGCAACGCTCGGTCAGATCCAGCCACTCGAACCGGACGCCGTGGTGCAGTAATCTCTCATTCGGCTTGGTTCAAAAGCTCAGTCAGGTCGAGTCGAGGCAACCGAATTTTGCGCAATGACAAAAGCTAAAATCTGGAGATTCTTTATGCGTGTACTGCCGTTCGTCGCTGCCGGTGTTGGCGCCACAGCGCTCGCCTATGTCGGTAGTGCGTATTACATCGGTACGCGCCTCGAGGCAGAAGCGGCGCTCTATGAAAAGCAGCTCCTCGAGATCGAAGGCGTCTCGGTGACGCGGCTTTCCTACGAGAAGCGCCTGTTTGAAGGCGAAGTTGTATACGACCTCGCTTGGCGCGCGCCGCAGGGCCACCCGCTCCGCGAGGTGCTCGAAGAACTTGCAGGATCACAGTCGCGCGGCGGTCTCCGCCTCACCGGCCGCATCCCCGTGCGCCACGGACCGTGGGTCGGAAAGGTTGCGCTCGCGCGCGCCGAAATGAACCTACCATTACCCGACGAAGTGCGAGCATTCCTGCCGAAGTATCCTGGCCAAGCGCCTTGGCTAACGGTCGATGCCGTCGTCGACCTCTCCGGAGCACTGGTCGCAGACGTACGCATAGTGGACTATTCCGGTCAGGTCGGCGGTCCAGATAGCGTTGGCGACTTCGACACGGTTCTGCGCGGTTTCGGGGGGCGTGTGAGGGTGGCCCCCGGCGCATCGGAAGGCTCCCTCGAAATGGCTATCGCCGACCTGCAGGTCGGCGAACCAACCAAGCTTATTCGTCTTGGCGACATCCGTTTGGCGTTCGCGGGCACACGCGTGACCAAGGACGCCGTCAAGGCCAGCTTCTCGATCGGTTCGATTTCTGGCGAGGACAAGGGCATCGAGCCCGCACGCCTTTCGATCGGCCCTATCCGCAGCGAGGTCGACCTGAAGCGTGAATGGCCGTTCGTCTGGAGCGGAATATCGACAGTAACTGTCGAGAAGATCCTCTTGGAGACCGGCCGGCAGAAAGCCCGCCTCGCCTCTGTGTCGATCCGGTCCGAGACCAGTCGCAGCGACAGCCGAGTCTCCAGTGCATCGACGTTCGAACTCGCGAGATCAGAGATCGGCGGGGTCACGCTGCCTGGATTTGGAATGCGCATATCGTTGCGCAATCTTGAAGGTGTGCCGTTGAACGAACTTCTCGAGGTCGTCCATATGCTGAGATCGGACAATCTCGATCGTATAGGCGAACTTCTTCTCGCGCGTCTTGAAACCGCTGGCACGCGTCTTGTCGCCGCCGGACCAGAGCTTTCCGTCGAGCGTCTTTCCCTCTCTGTTGACGCCCCGGACGACATCCGTATTTCCTTCGGTGCGCGACTTGCGCCGGGAACGGTCCTCTCGGTCGATCGGGTTGCAAGCCTGCCCGATGCCGTCGAAGGAAAGTTCCAGGTCGTCATCGATCTTGGATCGCTCGAAGAGGTGGTGGCGCGTGTCAGGGACGTTGTCAGCCTGCTCGACGACCGGCCAACGATCCGCCAAGCGGAGGCTGCGGCGCTCCGCGAACGTTTTGCGCGTGCGCGCACCGTGCTTGCCGAGCAGGCATTCGCGAGGATCGACGGCAACGTGCTGCGGACCGAAGGCACGTTCACGCGCGGTAAACTCTCGGTGAACGGAAAGGAGACAGATCCGCTTGAACTTGCCGGGCAACTCGCGGCAGCAGGCGAGCGGATTCATGCGTTGCTCGAGGCGCGCACGGAGGCTCGTCCGCCGGCAACGCGTCCTTCTGCCCCGCGTCAACCGGCACAGACAACCGCCGTACCACCGCCCACTGTGCGCCCGCCGGCCGACCGCACGCCACGCTTCGGCGCGGATCCCGCGTTCGGGCGCATCGCGCTATCCGCAGACTTCGAGCCCGATCCACGACGGATCGACGTATTGGCCGGCGGGAACGATCTTGTCGACGGGACGCTGGGTACCGACTGCGTCGGTCATATCGACGCGGACAAGCCAGACTACGTCCTCGACTATAGGTCCGGGCGCTACGATCTCTTCATCTACGCCGAGTCCGCCGCCGATACAGCCATTGTCCTGCGTACACCGGACGGGTCATGGCTGTGCAACGACGACGGAGAGAATCGGGGCCTCGACCCGACAGTGCGCGTGCGTGCCCCGCAATCCGGCCGCTATGCGATCTGGATCGCGAGCATCGAAAAAGATACGGCCGATGCCGTACTCACAATCTCTGAAAGCGATCCGAATCCACGCCGGCCACGCTGATGTTCCCGTGATCGCGCTTTTTAGCCAATCTGCTGCTACCGCGATAACGGCTTCTTCCTATCAGCCGCCGCGCAGCATGCGGAGACTCCGACTGGAGCAGAAAATCAGTCGGGCCAGCGCAACAGACGCTCGAAACGAGCCATCTTGCGTTCGGCAGCGGTCCGGCGCGATGGCTCGTTCCGACCGCGTGCAGAATCAAGCTCGGCAGCGATGCGCTCCGTGACGATCTTTTCCTCGCCTGGATGCAGGTTGCAGGGGTCCAACTCGAAGAAACCGTGTTCAACCTCGTGGTCACGGACGATGACCGGCGGGCTTCCGGCGGCGAGCGCGTCGGCAAGGTCCCATGCTGTCGTGCGTGCACGCTCGGGATCGAGAGACAGCTTTAGCCGGTCGATCGGATTGCCGGTTGGATCTGGAATAATCTCTGCCCGCACGCCCGGATACTTAGAGAACCGATCGACCCAAATTTCCATATAGCCACGCTCCGTCGAGCGGATGCCCGCATGATCACGCTTGGCCCACGCGTTGAGGGCAGCGATCGTAGCAGCAATGCTTTCCTTGCCGACCTTCATGCCGCGCCCAATGCCGCCGTTCTGCAGGAACGTCGCGCGTACCAGATCCTTTCGGCCAGCCACGATGCCAGCCGTCATGCCGCCGAGGAACTTGTGGGCGCTGTAAATTGCGACATCGGCACCTGCGGCGATAAAGCCCTTCAGATCGCATTCGGAAGCAAGATCGGCAATGACTGGCACGCCCTTGGCCCGACAGATGCGCGAAAACTCTTCGAGTGGAAGCTGGCCGTACTGCACAGTGTGGTGCGACACGACGTAGAGTGCAGCTGCCGTCCGCTCCGTGATTTTTGACGCCAACTGGTAGTGGCGAGCATCAGTGACGTTGCCGACCGGCACAACCTTCGCACCAGCAAGCCGGATCGCTTGCTCGACGCTCGCGCCATAGCCGGTCATGTGGCCAGACATGATCACGACCTCGTCCTTCATTCCAGTCGCATCTGGCAGGCTTTCGACGCGAGCAAGATCTGCACCGGTCATCGCACCGGCAATGGCGAGTGTGATGCCGGCCGAAGCGCTGGCCGTCACGAATCCGGCTTCCGCACCGCACGCCGCGGCGATAGCGGCGCTCGCCTTGCGATGAAGGTCGTTGATGTCGACCCATTCCGGCAAGATCTCCGCCGCGATCGCGACGACTTCGGGAACGGCGATCGAGGCGCCGATCGCCGTCATCGTACCGGAAACATTGACGATCGGCCGGAGGCCGAGACGCTTACGAATGTCTGTCATGCTGCCTTCTTCTGGTTCAATGCATTTCGATGCGCGTAAGAAACGCCTTCAGACGTTCGTGGCGGGGTGAAGTGAGCAGCTCTCGCGGTGGACCTTCTTCGACCTTGACGCCGCCATCCATGAACACCAGGCGTGTGCCGACGTCCCGAGCGAAAATCATCTCGTGCGTCACGACAATCATCGTCATGCCGTCCACGGCGAGTTGTCGGACGACCGCCAGCACCTCGCCTACCAACTCGGGATCGAGGGCGGACGTGATTTCGTCGAGCAGTAGGACCTTGGGTTCCATCGCGACGGCGCGCGCGATCCCGACGCGTTGCTGCTGTCCGCCGGAAATCTGGCCCGGATACGAGTCCATACGGTCCGCAAGGCCGACCCGGTCGAGCCAGTGGCGCGCGCGATCTTTCGCCTCCGACTTTGAAAGACTGAGCACCTTCGTCAGACCCAGCACGATATTCTCGCATGCGGTCAGGTGCGGAAAAGATTGAGCAGCTGGAAGACCATGCCGATATCCGCGCGGATATTCGCCAGTTCGCGGTCGCCGCGAGCACGACGCGCTGGACCGGCGGCGTCCTTGAATCCGACTTCGATCCCGTCGACCTTGATCGAACCTTCTTCGTAGGTTTCGAGTGCGTTTATGTAGCGCAGAAGCGTTGTCTTGCCGCTGCCGGACGCGCCGATGATGACCGTCGTCTCGCCACGCAGCACATCGATGTCGACGCCATTCAGCACAGGCGTGGTGCCGAACCGCTTTTTCACGTTCCGGATGCTGACGAGCGCTTCAGTCATGTTCACTCCCGTACATAGGTGACCTGACCTAGTTTTTGAACCAAGTCGATCGAGAGGCTACTACATCTTGGTCCTGCCCCGAACTTGGGTCCATTTTCTAGGCGGACTCTCAGGTTCTCACTTTTGTCGTCGCTGGCGTGCCGTAGTGGATGTAGGTGAGAACCTTTGGAGCGAGACGCGTAAGGGCGCCGTTTGTCCGTAATTATATGAAATTACTCGCATATCTCAGCATGTCCTTACATCGCCTTAGACGTGGTCCTGCCCCGAACTTGGGTCCATTCGCTAGGCGGTCGCCTTGCCGCTGTCAGCGGAGAACCAGCGAATGCGGGCGGGCGACGCAGGCGCGAGGCCCACGACTTGGCGCGGGGCGAAGCGGGTGCCCAGTGGCAAGAAGACCGTCACGATCGAGGCACCAACATCCACACGCAAAAGCATGCGCGAGCCGAGAAACTCGATCGTACGTACCACACCCTTGATCGACGCCTTGTCCGGGTCTACTTCGATCAGATCCTCCGGCCGAATGCCTGCAATCAGGCCACCCGCTCTCCCTGCCACGCCCCCACCCACCGCTATCGCCAAGCCGTCGCCACGCAGTGCGCCGTCATCGATACGCCCTTCGAATAGGTTCATTCCCGGCTCGCCCAAGAAACGGGCCACGAATACGTTCGCCGGCCGATCGTACAGTTCGCGCGGACTGCCGAGCTGTTCGACCCGCCCCCCCGACATCACAACGATCGTATCTGACAGCGTCATAGCCTCGCCTTGGTCGTGCGTCACGTAGATCATCGTGGCACCGAGCCGCTGATGGATGTCCTTTAGTTCGGAGCGCATCTGCACGCGGAGTTGCTGGTCGAGGTTCGAGAGCGGTTCGTCGAGCAAGTAAACCGTGGGCGTGCGGACCATCGCCCGGCCGAGTGCAACACGTTGGCGCTGCCCGCCAGAAATCTCCCGCGGGAGCCGATCGAGAAGCGCGGCTAGACTGAGCGCTGAGGCGACCTGTGTGACGCGTTTGCGCAACTCGGGCTCGGCGGTTCGGCGTCGGCGCGCGCGCAAGGGAAAAGCGATGTTCTCGAAGACCGACAGGTGCGGATAGAGTGCGTAGGACTGGAAGACCATCGCGATGTCGCGCTCGGAAGGCGGCAGATACGTTACGTCACGCCCGCCGATCAGAATGCGGCCTTCCGACGGCTGTTCGAGTCCCGCGATCATGTTGAGCGTCGTGCTCTTCCCGCAGCCCGACGGCCCCAGCAGCGTCACGAACTGTCCCGGCTGTACGTCGATATCCACACGGTCGACCGCCGTGACCGCGCCGAAACGCTTCGCGACCCCCTCGAAAACCACTGACTTCGCCGTTTGCACCGACATGACCCCTCAACCCTTGACCGAACCTTCGGAGAAGCCGCCGATCAGATAGCGGCGGAAGGCAAGAAACAGCACGACAGGCGGGATCGTCGCGATCACGGCGCCCGCCATCAGAGCGCCCCAATCGCGCCCGTGGAATCCCTGAAAGAAGATCAGCGCAACCGGTAACGTACGCAGATTAGGTGTGTCGATCATCGTCGTGGACGTGATGTAGTCGTTCCAGGCGTAGAGGAACCCAAAAGCCGCCGCCGCGATCAAGGCCGGCTTGGCACTGGGCAGGACCACGCGCCATGCCGCTTCGAAGCGCGTATAGCCGTCGACCGCGGCTGCGTGTTCCAGTTCGATGGGAACGGAGGCAAAATGCGCGCGCGTCATCCACACCGCGAAGGGAACGATGTGCGCCGCGTAGAGGATCGGCAACGCAAGCGGCGAGTTGAAGAGCCCGATCTGCACGAACAGGACCTGCGTGGGCAACAGCAGGGCATAGCCGGGGATCGCCATCGACGCCATGAACAGCAGCAACATCAAACTCTTCGCGCGGAAGTCGAACCGGACGAAGGCGTAACCGGCCAACGTCCCGAGCGCCACGGCCGACGACACCGCCGCGAAGGTGTAGAGCATGCTATTCACGAAGTTCCAATGCACGCCCTCGTGGAAGAGGCGCACGTAGTGGTCAAGCGTCATTGCCGACGGGATCAACGACGGGGGTACTGAGAAGATCTCGTTGTTGCGCTTCAACGAAGTCGAGACCGCCCACGCGATGGGGCCAATGGCCACGATCGCGGCGGCAAGCGCGCTCAACGCGGTCAGGAATCGGGCGGCACTCTTCACGGAATCACTTCCTTCCGCCGCCCAGCAGGCGGACGTATCCGACGATGAGCAGCAAGTTGATCAGGAACATCATGATCGCGATAGCGTTGCCGCGCCCCTGGTTGAGTTCGACGAAACCGACCTCAAACAGGAGGTAGCCCAGCGTGGTTGTCGAATGGATGGGGCCGCCGGCAGTCAAGCCGATGATGATCTGGACCTCGTTGAAATAACTGATCGTCAGGACGGATAGTACGATCAACAAAGACGGCGCGATCAGCGGCATCGTGATCCGGCGGAAGCGCTCAATCGCGGTTAGGCCGTCGACCGAGGCGGCCCGGTAAAGGTCGGCAGGGATCTGCCCGAGCCCGGCCGTCAGGATGATCGCGGCAAACGCGAAGGTCCGCCACACACCGACTGCAATGACGGTCGGCATCGCATAGTCAGGATTGGACATCAGGTTAATCGGCTGGATCCCGAACACGGCGAGGATGCTCGCCAGCAACCCACCCGGCGATGGCAGCAGGATCCACTTCCACAGCAGCGCCACGACGATGGGGCTCATCGCCCAAGGAATCAACAACACCGTCAGAAGGACACGGCCCCAAGCACCGAGCTTCCGGATGCCAATCGCCGCAAGCATCGCGAGCGGCACGGCCAGTGCGAGCGAACCGAACGTGAAGACGAGCGACCGTCGGATCGCCTGCCATGTCGACGGATCGGCGAAGAGTTGGGCGTAGTTGCGCAAGCCCACGAAACCGTCGTCACCGAAGAAGAAGATCGCGCGAAGGCTCGAATAAAAGCCGAAAAAGGCCGGCAGGACGTTGACTGCGACCACGACGGCCAAGGCCGGCACGACGAGCGCCAGTCCGGTCCGCCGGGTCGCGGCAGCGAGGTCCGGAGACCCCGCCGTCGTCCGTTGACGCGTCGTCTCGACGTTTACCACCCGAGCGTTGCCTTCGCCTCGGTGAGGATCGTCCGGCTCGGCGCGTCGGTCCCGATCAGCTTCTGCAGCGCGGTGTTCAGCACGGTGAAGATACGCGTGATGTCCGGGATGCGCTGCGGGAACACGAAGGCGCCCTGCCCGGCAAGCAGCTTCTGGTATTCGTTCGCGATCGCGGCCGCAGGCTGCGAGAAGAATGGGTCGGACAGCACCGAACGCCGGTCTGGCACGAGTCCGGCGTCCTTGGCCCAGCGGAGCGACGCTTCGCGCGAATACAGGGCCTCGAGGAACGCCACAGCCGTCACCTTGTTCTGAGTCTGGGGCGACAGGCCGACAGTCCAATAGGGGCCCAACAGCACGGCCGGCGGCCGCCCACCGAAGGACGGCCACGCGGAGACCGCGAGTTCGCGGCCGTCGTAGCCGGACGCGATCTGCTGGAACTGCTGGAAGCGCGCGGAGAAGGCCTGCGCCATCGCGAACCTGCCTGCGGCGAACTGGTCCTGAATGTCGTCGCCCATCGCGTTTAGCAGCGTGTTCGAGACCGCCTTTCGCGCCACCAGTTGACGCACGACTTCCGCCGTCTCGAGCGCCTGGGCGCCCGTCAGGTCCATCCGCCCCGTGGCCGGGTCGAAGATCTGCGGGCCGAAGCCGGACATGATGTTGATGAACGCCGAGACGCTATTGTCCGACGTCGGCAGGCCGAAGCCGAAGCGTGGCCCCTTCGTCAGATTCGCGGCAACGTCGATGAAGCGCGGCCAGTCCAGCGGCGGCGCCGTCAGCCCGACCTCGCGCAGCGCGTCCTTGCGGTAGAAGATGATCTGCGCCGGGGTCGGCCAAAGTGGCAGCGAGACCCGTTTACCTTCGAACACCGACTTCTGCACGAACACGTCGAACATGTCGGGGAGTGCGTCGCGGCGGAATTCCGGCGTCAACGCCTCGTTGAGGTCGGCAAGGGCGTTCCGGTCGACGACGAGGCTAAGGAACGTGTCGCGCAGCCAGATCAGGTCAGGCGCGCGGCGCTGGGCGATCGCGGCGACATAGCGCGTTTCGAGCTCCTGGAAGGGCTGCGACTCCACGACGACCGTCGTCCCCGGATGCTTTGCCTGGAATTCGTCGATGATAGCGCGAAGCACGCGCTCGCGCGGCGATGTGCCTGATGCGCTCATGAAGGTCCAGACCCGGATCTGGCCCGACGGCGTTTGGCCAAGAGCCGCCTTGTTGATGAAGGGTGCAGCCAGCCCGAACCCCGCAGCGCCGGCAAGCACGCGCCGGCGGGTCAGTTCCATCTTGAATTCCGTCATCGCATTTCCTCCCGTTTCTGGATTTAAGTGTTTTTTGTCCAGTCAAGACTCCGCCGCGCTCAACAGCCGTGCCCGGCCGTTGAGCAAGTGGCGACGGACAGCGGAACGGGCACGCTCCGGATTGCGCCCGGCGATCGCGTCGACGATCTCTCCGTGTTCACTGTCGATGATCTCGCGCCGTTCGGCCGACGACATCACCCCTTTGACCTGCCCGACGCGCGCCCACTCGATGACATGGTTCGCCAGCGCCGCGATCGCGTCTTCGAGTTTCCGGTTGCGCGTCGCGGTCGCGATGGAACGGTGGAACGCCGCGTCTTCGCGGCTTGCAGGACCGACCGCAAGCCGCTTCATCAGCAGTTCCTGCGCTGCGCGCATCCGCGCGATGTCTTCGTCGGTCGCGCGTTCGGCGGCCAGCGACGCGACTTCGCTTTCGAGCGCGAGGCGGAACTCGTGCCATTCGATCAGTTCGGGAACGGAGGTTATCGTCGAAAGCCGCACCATCTCCGCCGGACGGCCTTGCGTCAGAAACGACCCTGCACCACGGCGTGACTGGACCCGGCCTTCGGCACGCAGCCGCGCCAATGCTTCGCGCACGCTCGCGCGCGACAGCCCCAACTGCGCCTCGAGTTCCGCTTCCGACGGCAGTCGCGCGCCGGCGGCCAGACGACCGCTTTCAATGAACTCGAGAACGTGTCGGTACGCCCGCTCGGCGCGGCTGAAACGTTCGTTCGAGGCAATTGACACTGGCTGCATGGTCAGACTACTTTTTTAGTTGTCAGACATGTTGTCAAGACAGAAATGCAGGCGAAGGATACCGCGACATGGCATCAATCACGACAGGGGCAGGCGATCGCATTGACCAAGTCGACCTCCATGAATTCAAGTACTCGATTGATAACATTGGTCTTGATGCAAGCGGGAATCGTGCGGTCGCCCGCGGTGCGGTGACGGAATTCAAGGCTTTTGCGTTGGTCATTTCGACGCGGGACGGGGCGCGCGGCGAGTATGTCAGTGTCCATTGCGGAAAAAGCGGCGTCCTTGTCAGTCAAGTCCGCGGACTGTTGCCACTTGTCATCGGCGCCGATCCCGAAGCGCGCGAGGCGATTTTCAACAAGCTGAAGCGCGCGCACCGGCACTTCATGGCCGTCGGCCACTCGGCGATCGATATCGCGCTGTGGGATCTGGCCGGCAAATCCGCGAAGCGGCCGGTCTGGCGCCTGCTCGGCGGTTACCGAGATCGGCTCCCGACCTATGCAAGCACCCTCAATGGCGGGCGTCAGGGCATTCTCGACAGCAAGGAGGCATACGCCGACTACGCGCGTCAGTGTGCCGACCTCGGCTACAAGGGGTTCAAAATCCATGGGTGGGGCGAAGGCGACCGGAAGGAAGAAGCCGGCAACATCCTTCATGTCGCCAAGTCGGTCGGTGACCGGATGGAACTCATGTACGACGCGGCAAGCGAGCTGCGCACCTTCGCCGATGCGATCTATGTCGGCAAGGCGTGCGACGAAGCAGGCTACTATTGGTACGAGGATCCGTTCATGGACGCCGGTTGGTCGCCGCACGCGGCACGTCAACTCAAGTCGCATGTCAAAACGCCCCTCCTCTTGACCGAGCATGTGCGCGGTCTCGAGCCGAAGGTCCCTTGGCTCGTCGCAGGGGCGACCGACTTCGTGCGGACCGATCCCGACTACGACATGGGGATTACCGGTGCCATGAAAACCGCCCATCTGGCGGAGGCATTCGGCCTCGATTGCGAAGTCCACGCCGCCGGTCCCGCGCAGCGTCATTGCATGGCCGCGATGCGGAACACGAACTGGTACGAGCTTTCTCTCGTCGCACCGGGCGTGCGCAATCCGGTCCCGCCGGTTTTTGGGTCGGGTTACAGCGACGAACTCGAAGCGATCGGGCCCGACGGCTGCTTCCCCGTGCCCGAAGGCCCCGGCCTCGGAGTCGAGTACGACTGGGACTACATCAACAAGAACCGCGTCTCGCTCCAGACCTTCCGGCGCTGAATTCCGTGAATCAGGTGTGGGACTACATCATCGTCGGCGGCGGCTCGGCTGGCTGCGTACTTGCAAACCGCCTCTCCGCCCGCAGCGCCAACAAGGTGCTGCTGATTGAGGCCGGGACCGACTTTTTACCTGGCCACGAGCCGGAAGCGATCAAGGACGTCTATCCCTATCGCGCTGCGTTCAACAAGGAATTCCAATGGCCAGACCTGAAGGTCCGCTTTCTGCCCGTTCCCCACAACCGGCCGGACGCGTCCCCGCTCCGGCCCTATGGGCAGGCGCGGATCGTCGGCGGTGGGTCGAGCATCAACGGCGAACTGGCCAATCGTGGCACCCCGGACGACTACGACGAGTGGGCGGCGCTCGGTGCAGCCGGTTGGGGATGGGATGACGTCCTCCCCTACTTCCGCAAGCTGGAAAGCGATCTCGACTTCCAGGGACCGCTTCACGGGGACTCCGGCCCGATCCAGATCAGCCGTGTCCTGCAACCCGAATGGCCGGGATTCACGCGCGCCGCGGCCGATGCGTTCGCGGGCGAAGGATATGCCGACATCGGCGACCAGAACGGCGTGTTCTCGGACGGCTGGTTCGCGATGTCGCTGTCGACCGACCGGCGACAGCGTATCTCGGCGGCGATGGGCTATCTCGATCCGGCCGTGCGGGCCCGCACGAACCTGACGATACGCTCGAAAACCAAAGTCACGGGGCTTGTCGTCGAGCGTGGCGACGCGACCGGCATAACGCTCGACGACGGAACCCGGATCAACGGACGCGAGATCGTCGTCGCCGCGGGCGCGCTGCAATCGCCGGCGATGCTGATGCGGGCCGGGATCGGGGACGCCGCGGAACTCCGGCAACTCGGGATCGCTATCGTCGCCGACCGACCCGGCGTGGGGCGGAACCTCCAGGAGCATCCGTCGATCGCCATGTCGGCGTGGATCAAGCCGCATGCCCGGATGGGCACGACGCCCCGACGCCACGTCCAAATGGCGCTGCGTTACTCCTCGGGCCTTCCCGAGATGCCGCCGAACGACATGTTCACGGTCGTGGTCGCAAAGTCCGCTTGGCACCCCTTGGGGGTCCGGATGGGAACGCTGTTCTCTTGGATCAACAAGCCTTACTCCAGCGGCCGAGTCCGGCTTGTTTCCGCCGCCCCGACAGACTATCCGGATGTCGCGTTCGAACTTCTCTCCGATCGGCGCGACTTCGTGCGGATGCGTGACTGCGTGCGGCGGATGGCGGCGTTCTTCGCAAGTTCGTCAATGCGCGCTGCCGCATCGGCGCCGTTCGTCGCGACCCACGGCACGCTCGCCGCACTCGTGGGCCAGATATCGCTGCGCAACTGGCTCATGACAGCGGTTCCGGCGGTGGCTATGGATGCCGTACCGGCGCTGCGCCAAGCCTTCATCGAGCGGTTTCTTTCGAAAGACGGGCCGCTGGACGAAGCGCTTGGTGAAGAGGAAACGCTCGACGAATTGGTGCGCAAGCACACGATCGGCGGCTGGCACGCGTCGGGAACCTGCAAGATGGGCGATCCGTCCGACAGGTTCGCCGTCGTCGATCCGAGGTCCGCCCAAGTATATGGCGTACGCAACCTCCGTGTCGTCGACGCCTCGGTCATGCCAACGGTCCCGCGCGCGAACACGAACATACCGGTCATCATGTTGGCGGAGAAGATCGCCGACGCAATTCTGGAGAGCGACCGGACGGCGCAATGAATAGGTATGACTGGTCTGAAACATAGAATCAGTCGAATCCGAACTGCAGGCTTCCCCCGAAGTGGCAATCTGGATCGCGTTTTCGGGACTTCGCGGCGAGAGCTTGACTACCGAACTGTGCCGGCAGAAGTGCATCTGGACCGCCCGCCCAACGGCAGGACATCATTTCGGTCGTGCAATCGTCGCTCCGTGAGATACGAGTTACAGAGCCGCCATCGCCAATTCGTTCAGACACCTTTGCTTGAGAAATAGTGCCCACTTTCGGAAGCGATGGCGTGCTGTAGCGGGTGAAAGTGGGCACCAATGGCGACGATCGCTGGACATCATCTGACGTCGTTTCGCGCAAAGCACGTCGTTTGGCGAATGGCGTGCCGTAGTGGATGTAAGTGAGAACCTTTGGACAGACGAAAGCGAGTCTTTCGAATCAACATAACTATTTGATATTATTGGTTATTTTACGGATGTCCGGGATATGTCAGATGGCTTCTTGCTCAATGGCCTATTAAACGAGCAGTACTTTCCGCCTCTTAAAGAACCTGATCGAGAAACTCGCGGGTCCGGGGATCGCGGGGTGCGGA
>JBIKWI010000005.1:0-55547 GCA_044356395.1 Tagaea sp.
TGCGAGTCGCGGCACGCGAAAGTGACCGCGACACGATTTTGTCGTCGATCAGCCTGTGATCGGGAAAAAGAACAGTCAAATGTGCTTTACTTCTTCATCGCAAAATCGCCTGCGATACACACTTCTGCAATTTCAGGCATGATTTACCCATAAATAACATCAATGTTTCAGATCTACTTCGCCCCCTGTCGCGTCAGTGTAAATTTCTTCGCATATTGCAGCGCGGCATATGTAAAGACGCATTGACAACATACACCCGGAGTAGGACGCTTCAATCGTTACGGCTTCGTCGTCACTTCCGACAAGAACGCTACCGTAACGGATCGGGGAGGACGCCTTGGGACAGCAGTTGTCACGAAGTGCCCAAGGGCAAGAAGGCCTCGAGAACTACGGCCGACAAGACAGCCGGAATTCCAACGGTTCCGCCGGCCGCGCAAAGAGACAAACCCGAAATCAGCCCGAATTGGGCCCCTGCAACGCAAGCCGCAACGAGCGCGCCCAATCGATATCGGCGGCGATCGAGGGCGCCATCATTCCGCGCCTGATGCTGGCACAGGGTGCGGTCAGCCGAACCCCGCGCTCCGCCGCCTCGATGCCCAAAGTCATCGACGCGGCAGCCATCGCCGGCTTCGGCGAACTCGTGCTGGACGGCGCACCCGAAGCGCCCGCCGCATACATCGAGAAGTTGCTCGCCGACTCGTTTCCGCTCGAGCGGATCTATCTGGAACTGCTGGCACCGACCGCGCGCCATCTCGGCAGCCTCTGGGAAGCGGATACGGTCAGTTTCGTCGACGTCATGGAAGGTCTCTCGAAGCTGCAGGGCCTACTCCGCAATTTCGGCCCCAACAGCGTCGATCTCGATGCCGACGGGCCGAGGTACCGGATTCTTCTGGCGACCACGCCGGGCGAGCAGCACCATTTCGGGATCGTCATGGTCGACGAATTCTTCCGCCGCGCCGGCTGGGGCACCACGTGTCTCCCCGCCTCGACGGCCGACGAACTCGTGACGGCGGTCCGGCGCGAGCACTATTCGATCGTCGGCCTTTCGATCAGCTGCGAAGGCTTCCTCGAGAATCTCGCCCACAGCATCCACAAGATCAGGCGTTCCTCGCGCAACCGCTCGGTCCGGGTGATCGTCGGCGGCAACGTGCTGATCGACCGTCCCGATCTCGTGGCGCTCGTCGGTGCGGACACGGCAGCCGCCGACGGCCGCCAGGCCGTGCTCCAGGCCCGCAGCCTGATGGCGATGCTGCCGCTGCAGGCCTGAGGACAATTCGGGCATGCCTCCCGGAGCGGCACTCGGCTGGATCGGAATCGTCCGGCTCGGACTCGTCCAGACCGCGCTCGGATCCATCGTCGTCCTGACGACGTCGACGCTCAATCGCATCATGGTCGTGGAACTGGCCCTGCCCGCCCTCCTGCCAGGCGCGCTCGTCGGTCTCCACTATGCCGTCCAGATCGTCCGGCCGAGATTCGGCTACGGATCCGACATCGACGGCCGGCGGACGCCGTGGATCGTCGGCGGAATCGCGGTCCTTGCGGCCGGCGGGATCCTTGCCGCGGTCGCCACGACGTTGATGGCGCAATGGCTGTTCGCCGGCATGGCGCTTGCTGCCGTCGCGTTCGCCCTGGTGGGACTCGGCGTGGGTGCCGCCGGCACGTCGCTGCTGGCGCTCCTGGCCAAGCGGGTCGATCCGCACCGGCGCGCGGCAGCGGCGACGATCGTGTGGATGATGATGATCGCCGGGTTCGCGCTCACGGCCGCGACGGCGGGCGCCTTCCTCGACCCCTACTCCGCAGAGCGGCTCGTCGCCGTCACGGCATGCGTATCCCTCGGCGCGCTGCTGCTTGCGTGTGTCGCCGTCTGGCGCGTCGAAGGATCGGCGCATTCGGGCACGTCGCCGCCGGACGCCGCGACACGGCGCCCCGCCTTCCGCGAAGCGCTCGTCCAGGTCTGGGCCGAGCCAAGGGCAAGAAAGTTCACGATCTTCGTCTTCGTCTCGATGCTCGCCTACAGCGCCCAGGATCTAATCCTCGAGCCGTTCGCGGGTTCGGTTTTCGGCTACACGCCCGGCGCGTCGACCCAGCTTTCCGGCCTGCAGCATTCGGGCGTTTTCGTCGGAATGCTGCTGGTTGCCCTCGCGGCGAGCGGCAGGCGCCGCTTCGGTTCCCTGCGCGCGTGGACCGTGGGCGGATGCCTGGCGTCGGGTGCCGGACTTGTGGCGCTTGCGTTCGGCGGCGCGGTCGGCAGCGACTGGCCGCTCGGGCCCAACGTGTTCCTGCTCGGTATCGCCAACGGCGCGTTCGCCGTCGCGGCGATCGGTTCGATGATGAACCTTGCTGGCGAAGGGCGGGCATCGCGCGAAGGAACCCGCATGGGCCTGTGGGGAGCCGCACAGGCCATCGCCTTCGGACTCGGCGGCTTCGCCGGGACCGTGGCGGCCGACATCGCCCGCTTCTTCATCGCCGATACCGGCCTCGCCTACGGACTGGTGTTCGCCGGCGAAGGTCTCCTGTTCGTCGCCGCCGCAGCGATGGCAGCCGGCGTCGGCGCGCAGGCCCGACGCGATGCCGTTCCCGCCGTCGCGTCGGGAAGTCCCGTCCAGTGCCGCCCGATGGAGAGAGCGTGAGCGTAGCCCCGACCGAGACATTCGACGCCGTCGTGATCGGCGGCGGCCCCGCAGGCGCCACCGCGGCGACCGACCTTGCCCGGCTTGGCCGGCGCGTTCTTCTGCTCGACCGGGCAGGCCGCATCAAACCTTGCGGCGGCGCCATTCCGCCGCGGGCCATCCGCGATTTCGACATTCCGGACTCGCTTCTGGTCGCCCGCGTCACGTCGGCCCGGATGGTCGCCCCGTCGGCAAAGCACGTCGACATCCCGATCGAGAACGGCTTCGTCGGCATGGTCGACCGGGAGCATTTCGACGAGTGGCTGCGCATGCGCGCCTCGACCGCAGGCGCCGTGCGCCGGACGGGCACGTTCGACAGGATCGACCGCGCTGCCGACGGGACCGCGACCGTATTCTACCGGCCGGGCGGCTCGGACGCGGGAGCCCCGCCCGTCGGCGTACGCGCACGGATGGTGATCGGTGCCGACGGCGCGAATTCCGGCGTGGCGCGTGCCGAGATCCCGGGTGCGGACAAGATGCGTTACGTCTTCGCCTATCACGAGATCGTCCGCTCGCCGCAGGGCAAGGCGGTCGATTTCGATCCCGCACGCTGCGACGTCATCTACAACGGCGTCACGTCTCCGGACTTCTACGCATGGATATTCCCCCACGGCGAGACGACGAGCATCGGTACCGGCAGCATGCGGAAGGGATTCTCGCTGCGCGGTGCTGTGGCCGAACTCCGGACGAAGACCGGCTTCGACGACGTCGAGACCATCCGCAAGGAAGGTGCGCCGATCCCGCTGAAGCCCCTGCGCCGATGGGACAACGGGCGCGACGTCGTTCTGGCCGGAGATGCCGCCGGCGTCGTGGCGCCGGCCTCGGGCGAAGGCATCTACTATGCCATGCTCGGCGGCCGCCTGGCCGCCGAAGCGGTCGAGAGCGCGCTCGCCACCGGCCGCGCGGCGGAATTGAAGCTCGCCCGCCGGAAGTTCATGAAGTTGCACGGGACGGTGTTCTGGATCCTGGGTATAATGCAGGACTTCTGGTACTCGACCGACAAGCGGCGCGAACGCTTCGTCAGCATCTGCCGCGATCCCGACGTCCAGACGCTGACGTTCGACGCGTACATGAACAAGGAACTGGTGCGCGCGAGACCGATGGCCCACGTCCGCATCTTCTTCAAGGATCTGGCGCACCTGTTCGGGCTGGTCCGGCCTTGAACGCCGCATGGCGGCGGCGCTGGGCGCCGTTCATTGCCGGCGGCCTGGCGGCCCTCGTGTTCGCATCGCTCGGGGCCGCGCTCACCGATCTCAGCCCGTGGTACGAGAACCTGCGCAAACCAGCTTGGCAGCCGCCCGACTGGCTGTTCGGCCCCGCCTGGACGCTGATCTTCTCGCTGACGGCCTATTCGTTCGGCCTGGCATGGCAGGCCGTTTCCGGCACAGCGGCACGCCTGCGCATCGCCTGGCTCTTCGCCTTCAACATGCTTCTCAACGTCTGCTGGAGCTGGCTGTTCTTCGCCCAGCGCCGGCCCGACTGGGCGCTGGGCGAGGTGACGCTCCTGTGGTTTTCGATCGCGGCTCTCGTCTACGTGCTGCGGCCCGTCTCGCGGCGCGCGAGCCTGGCACTCGTCCCGTACCTCGCGTGGGTGACTTTCGCGGCCCTGCTCAATCTCGAGATCGTGCGCCTCAACGCGCCGTTCGAAGGATCGTGAGCGTTCCGGGATGATCGAAGAGCTGATCGCCAGCGGCCGGATCGTCGACCTGATCCTCGGGCTTGTCGTCGTGCAGTTCGTCGTTCTTGTCGCCTACCGGCGCACGACGGGCCGCGGCCCGGCGCCGGCCGACATCGCGTTCAGCCTGCTGGCCGGAGCTGGACTTCTGCTGGCATTGCGCGCCGCGCTCACCGCGTCGGGTTGGACTTCGATCGCGGCATATCTCGGCCTGGCACTGGTCGCGCATTTGGCCGACCTCGCACGGCGCTGGCCGCGCTGACGGCCGGTAGGAACGACGGCCAAAAGAAAAAGACCGGTGCCGTCGAAACGGCACCGGTCGAGTAAAGCGGGCGACATATCAGGATTGCCGCCGCGCCGGCACACCAAACGGACCGGCTAGGCCGTCATTTCGAAGCCGATTTGAGCGCCAGATAGTCCTGGACCATGTTGGCGCCATTGAGCGGCTTGTTGACCCCCTGATGGCAGGTCGCGCAATTGACCTTCGCGACGTCGCCAAGCGGGCCCTTGCGGTTCGCCGGAAAGACGCTGTTGAGCGATTCCAGATACTTCTCGTTCATTTCCCGGGACAACCGGATCCCGTGCCATGCCGTCACGCGCTGCGGCGTGCTCGTCGACCACTCGCCGAAATTCTGGGTGTTGTGGCAGAACGTGCAGTTGACGCCCAGACCCGACGACATGTGCATCATCAGGCCGTAGGTCGCCTCGGTCGCCTGGATCGACGGGTTCTTGCCCGTCGGAAGCGCCTTGTTCCCCTCGACGCGGATCTCGCCCGACTTGAACAGGTACGGCGAGAAGATGTCATGCGGAAGCGACGTCGCGCCGACGATGGACAGCGGCGTGTTCTGCTTGTCCTTGTTGCCGGCATAGGCCTGCGCCTTCTCGGCCGGCTGGGCGAACCACACGTTGGCCGGAACGGGCTGGCCGCGATGGCAGGTGTAGCAGGTGACCCCGGTTTCGGCGACGTGCGCCTTCCAGCCGGTATTGATGTCCATCGTCATCTGCAGCATCCGGCGGGCGACGACCTTCGTATAGAGCGAGTCGTCCGCAAGGCTTTCGCCTTCCTTGTGGCAGTAGGCGCAACCCTGTTCGGGCGACACCCACTCCGTGATCGCCTGCATGACGCGCAGGAACTCGGCCGAGTCGAGGTCGCCGAGAACCTTCACGTTTTCGTAGGCCGCGGACGATTTCTCGCCGCTCGGATCGGCCTTCGGCTGCGCTTCGGGGACGGCGTTCGCCGCCTTCGCCGCAGCCTTGTTCTTCGGGGTGTCGATCTGGACCATCCCGGTCCCCCGCCACCCGTTCTGGGTCGCGGCGATGGGGGGAACCGTGAAGGTCGTGATGGCGACTGCTGCCACGCCGAACCCGACGAGGGCCGCCGCTACTGTGAGTCCGAATTTCATCGCGGGCGCTCCTTACCTGATTGCCGGATCGGCGATCGTGCCGAAGACGGACGGATAGCCCGGAGCGAAGTGGTGCTTCACCGCCCAGAGATACCAGTTGTCGACGACCGTACCCGTCAGAAGTATCCCGATGCCGCCCGTGAGCGGGCACAGGACCGCGAACCACCACGCCCAGCGATGGATCGACTCCATCGTGGCGTTGAAGCCCATCGTCCAGCGCCAGAACAGGGCCGCGCGCTCGGATGCCGTACCGCGGTCGACGATCTGTTCGATCTCGCGGTCGCCGCCGAACCGGCTTACCGCCAGGATCGTGGCGCCGTGCATGGCGAACAGCAGGGTCGAGCCATAGAGGAACGCGATCGAGAGCGCGTGGAACGGATTGTAGAAGAGGTTGCCGTAGCGCAGCGAGAAAGCGGCCGTCCAGTCGAGGTGCGGGAAGATGCCGAACGGCACCGCCTCGCCCCAGTTCCCCATCAGGACCGGCCGGATGAACCCGAGCACGAGATAGAGCCAGATCGCCGAGGCGAATGCCCATGCGACATGCGTGCCGAGCCCGAGTGCGCGTGCGCGCCTGTACATGCGCACCCACCACAGCAGGATCGCCAGGGTCAGGAAGAACCCGGCCATCAGCCACCAGCCGCCCTGGTTGAGCGGCGGAATGCTGAGGCCGTAGGACGGCGAAGGCGGTTCGAGCGCGAGCCAGAAGAACTGTTTGACGAACTGGATCGGATCCCAGTTCACCGAGGCGAGCATGTTGAGCCCGATGATCTCGATCGCGATGAACCCGCAGATCAGCGACGCCACGCCGGTGGTGCCGAGATAGATGGGTCCGAGCTGCGCATTGCCGATCCAGCCCATGAAGTGGCTGAAGGTGGAGTCGGTTCCGCGCGACCACACGCCGGGCGCGATCGGCACGCCGGCATGTGCCGGTCCGCGGATCTGCACGCGTGTGAAGAGGTTTTGATATTCGGCCATTGTGTGTGCCTCCTCGCCTAGCGCCAGACCGGAAGGTTGAGCCACCAGCCCCACCATTCCGGCCAGCCGCGCGTCCAGAACGGGCCGGACAGGATGATGCAGACCGCGCTCCAGAACCCGGCGCTGAGCGCCAGGAAAAGGCCGAGCCTGTGGATTCCGAGCGTGCCCACCGAGTAGCCGATGGCATCGCGGAAGAACGTGTCTTCGTGCTCCGGCGTCTTGACGGCCTCGCCCTTCTTCGGGTTCGTCGCCGACAGGATCAGCGCACCGTGCAGGGCCAGCGCCAGCACCGTCGTGAAGAAGAAGGTGACGGCGAGCATGTGCGCCGGGTTGTAGTGGAAATGGAGATACTGGTAGCCAGTGTTCGAGACCCAATCGAGATGGCTGAAGATGCCGTAGGGGAAGCCGTATCCCCAGGCGCCCATCAGGACCGGCCGGATCACGACCAGGCTCACATAGGCGAAGATCGCGACGCCGAAGGCGAACGGCACGTGATAGCCGATCCCGAGCTTTCGGCAGATCTCGACCTCGCGCAGCGCCCACGAGCCGAAGGCGCCGATGGCGCAGATCGTGATGATCTGCCAGAGCCCCCCGGCCTTGAGAGGCGCGAAGGCAAGCCCGTAGCTGATGTCGGGCGGTTCGATGCTGATCAGCCAGGGGTTCCAGGTCGGCCCCAGAGCCGCACCCCAGAGGATCATCGAGACGCCGACGGCGGTGAAGAACACCGTCGTGACCCCGAAGAACCCGACATAGAAGGGTCCCACCCAATAGTCGAACAGGTCTCCCCCGATCAGGGTTCCCCCTCGAACGCGGTACTTCCTTTCAAAACTGAGCAAGGCCATCGTCGAATCCTCCGGTCGGCACGTTTTATTCAAGCCGCCACTCGGGCGGTCCTTCCGCTACGGACGAAGCGGAGAGAAATCTCTCCGCCCCGTCCGTTCCTGCGCGTCGCTTGCGCGACGTTCAGGTCAGCAGAAGCAGAGACTGCTCCACCGCCGCGGAAGCCATCTTGCGAGGGCCTTCGAGCCAGTTGAAGCGATCGGTGCTCAGCAGGATGAAGTGGATGACGATAGCGAGCGTGAACAGGAACGCTGCCATCGCGACCAGCGCCCTGCGCGGGTCGAAAAGACGCCAAATACGCCACATTTCCGCCTCCTCCTATGCCACGAAGGGCATAAAGCTGGTTGCCGTCTCGATGCCGTTCTGAAGCATCGCGTAGCCCTTCGGGCCCGGGAACCAGGGACGCCACGACCACGCGAGAACGTGCGCGATGATGGCAATCACAGTGAAGACGATGAAACCCTGGACGAAGTAACTGTGGAACTCCTGGGCCTCGTCGTCCGACAACCCACTCGGGTTGCTTCCTTTATCAGCCATAGAGATAGTCTCCCTCTGGTGACCTTACGGCCGTTACCGCGCAAGACCCGCGCGGCTGGGAACGCGTGACAAACGACGTCACGACGTATCTCGATCCGGTCTCGCCGGAATTTCCTGTACAGGCGGCAATCGGACGAAGTGCCGTCATGCGGCACTCCCCGCGGTCGCCGCACCCAGCGATTTCAGCACCCGTGCCGCCGTAACCCGCTCTTCGCCGGCGTAGCGCGCGTCGCGCTCGGCGCGGTCCCGGACCCGCTTGGCGGCGGATATCCGCACGAGGAACGGCTCGGTCTCAATGTAGCGGTCGAGTTCGCGTTGCGCCTCTTCGTCCCACGCCATCATGTCGAGCGCGCCGAGACGTGCCGGCGTCGCGTCGACCTTGTCCATCTCCGTTCCGAGCGGAAGGATGTGGAAAAGCGCGTCGAACAGCGCGTTGCAGTATTCCTGGACCAGATAGGTGGCGCCGGCGTAGCCCATGAAGGGCGTCCCGGTCGCGCGCCTTATGATGGCGCCGGGGAAGGATGCCGGGATGTACATCGCGCGTCCGCCGAGTTCGGCGGCGTACATTCGCTCGTTGTAGGAACCGAAGAGAACGAGCGGCGACTTCGTCTTCAGCGCCTCGCGGACGGCTTGGTTGTCCGGCTTCTGGCCCGCCGTGCGGGAGAACGAGAACGTGCACGGGATTCCCAGATCGTCCTCGAAGAACCGCCGGATGCCGCGGGAATAGGTTTCGGTGGCGACGATCGCGAACGACGCGGTTCCGAAGAAATCCTGCGTCACGCTGCGCCAGAGGTCCCAGATCGGCTTGATCGTCGAATGCTTCTCGCGTTCGATGAACGGCTCGGGATCCAACCCCACCAGTTCGCCCAGCTTGCGCAGGAACTTCGTCGTCGAATGCATGCCGATCGGCGCCTGCAGATAGGGGCGTTCGAGCGCCTCGCACAGCTTGCGGCCGAACTCGCGGTACATACAGATGTTGACGTCCGCGTCGGGAAGCTTGGCGATATCCTCGACATGCGAGCCCAGCGGGAAGACGAGATTGATCTCGCAGCCTATTCCCTCGACCAGGCGCCGTATCTCGGCAAGGTCGGATGGCATGTTGAAGGTGCCGTAGATCGGTCCGATGATGTTGACGCGCGGCTTGACGCCTTCCGCACGGGCCTTGCGCGGGCGGATCTTCGTGCGCTTGGCGCCGAATTCGCTCCACATCCAGAACATCGCGCGGTCGGCCGTCTGCCACTGGTCTTCGTCGATCGTTCGCGGGATGAAGCGCATCAGGCCGGAGCCTTCCGGCGTCACGCCGCCGCCGATCATCTCGGCGATCGAACCCGTCACGACGACGGCCGGCATGTCGGGGTCCTGCGTTCCGTTGGCCCGGCTGAGCGCGCCTTCGGTTCCGTCCATCGACAGCGACTCTTCCGAGAGCCCTGTCACGACCACCGGCAGCTCGTGCGGCGGAAGCGCGTCGGTGTAGTGAAGAACGGCGGTGACCGGAAGATTCTCGCAACCGACGGGGCCGTCAATCACCACGCGCAGGCCGCGCACCGCACAGAAGGCGTAGACCGCCCCCCAGTAGCCGCCTGCCCGGTCGTGATCGAGGACGAGCATGGCTCAGACCTCCGCCGTCGGAACGTCGACCTTGCTGCGTGCAAGGCGGGCTTTGCGGTACCGGTCTTTCGCACCCGGCGGATCCTTCGGAACACCCTTGACGCCGTAGCCGGCGGTTTCGCCGGCACCGACATTCTCGAAGAAGCCGACCATGCTGGCGAAACGCTCGCGGCCCTTCGTCTGGCCCGCGACGATCGCGGCAAGCGCACCTGCGCCGGCGGGGCCGAACAGCGGGCGCGCCGAAACCATGTTGGTGAAATAGAGCGCCGGGATCCCGAGTTCCTTGGCCTTCTGGACGAGCGGCGTCGTGCCGACGGCAAGATCGGGCTTGGCATCGCGCATCGCGGCAAGATCCTGCTCGAGGGAGGCGCGATACTGCACATGCACGCCGCGCGTCTCGAGCCAGTCGCGGTCGGCATCGCTCCACTCGGTGCGCGGACATGCCGTGCCGACATAGGGCACTTCCGCACCGGCCTCGACGAGCAGGCGCGCGACGAGAAGCTCAGAGCCTTCGTAGCCGGAAAGGGTGATGCGTGCTTTGATCGGATTGGCGGCCAGGACGGCGCGGATGGCCGTCAAAGCGCGGTTCTTCGCCTCGTCGACCTTTGCCGAGGCGACGCCTGCGGCCTTGCCGATCGCGTCGAGCCAGGCGGCCGTTCCGTCGGCGCCGATCGGACCCGATCCGACGACCGGCCGGCCGGCCGCGACGAATTCGCGGATCGTGGCCGTGTAGAACGGATGGATCGCGGCGGCGACCTTGCAGTCGAGCGCGCCGTAGAGATCGCGCCATTCGCGCGACGGAAGCTGCGGTGCCAGCGCCAGCCCCATCGGCTGCAACAGGGCTCCGATGCCGACCGGATCGGCCGGGAACAGTTCGCCGATCAGGGCAACGGTCGGCTGGTCGGCCTTGTGGGTCCGCGGCCGCTGGACGGGGCCTTCTTCGGCTTCGAGGCGCGCATACTTGAGCATGGCCCCGGCGAGCACGTCCTTCGCTTCGGCATGCGTCGGCACGCCGAAGCCCGGCACGTCGATGCCGATGATGCGCACGCCCTCGATCTGCTTGGGCAGCAGGTCGAGCGGCACGCCGGATGCAGTCGGCACGCAGAGATTGATGATGACGACCGCGTCGTAATCCTCGGGCTTGGCGATCTTGAACACCGCCTCGCGGATGTCTTCGAAAAGCTGTCCGCGAACGAGCGACTCGGAATTGAACGGAACGTAGCCGACGGTACGGCGCGCGCCGTAGAAATGCGCCGTGAACGTGAGGCCGTACACGCAGCAGGCGGAGCCCGACAGGATCGTCGCCGTGCGCCGCATGCGCAGGCCCACGCGCAGGGAACCGAACGCCGGGCACATGGATTGCGGCTGGTCGTGGGGCCCGCGCGGATAGTCCGCCATCAGCTTGTCGAGCGAGGCGCTCTTGCCGGCGGCACGCGCGGCGTCGATCATCGTCTCGCGGCCGCCGTGGCAGCCGTCGGCTGCCGCAGGTGGCGGTGCCAGATCGATATCGGCGGGTTTGCGCGCGTCATCCATGCGTCAGGCGCCCTCGTAGACCACTTCGAGAGACGGCTTTTCGAGCACCGCGAGGTCGGCGCACATGTCTTCCATGGTCGCCGGCTCGAGCTTGACGCCGCGACCGACAGCATCGCCCTTGAACAGGTTCAGGAGGTTCTCGTGGGACAGCGGCGTGGGACGGATCGGCGGCGCTTCGGCGACCTGCCTTGCCAGCTGCTCGAACATCGGCGCCCAGCGCCCGCCGGGCTTGCCGATGATCTCGTAATTGGCGCTCTTGCGGCGGATGTCGTCGTCCGCGGGGATGGCCGACAGGACCGGAATGCCGACCTTTTCGGCGAAGGCCTGCGCCTCGCCCGTGCCGTCATCCTTGTTGATGACCATGCCGGCCACGCCGACATTGCCGCCCATCTTGCGGAAATAGTCGACCGCCGAGCACACGTTGTTCGCGACATAGAGCGACTGCAGGTCGTTCGAGCCGACGACGATGACCTTCTGGCACATGTCGCGCGCGATCGGCAGGCCGAAACCGCCGCACACCACGTCGCCGAGGAAGTCGAGGAGCACGTAGTCGAAGCCCCACTGGTGGAAGCCGAGCTTCTCCAGCAGTTCGAAGCCGTGGATGATGCCGCGTCCGCCGCAGCCGCGACCGACTTCCGGGCCGCCGAGTTCCATCGCGTAGACGCCGTCGCGCTTGAAGCAGACGTCGCCGATCTTGACCTGGTCGCCGGCGAGCTTCTTCTGCGAGGATGTCTCGATGATCGTCGGGCAGCTCCGGCCGCCGAAGAGCAGCGAGGTCGTGTCGCTCTTCGGATCGCAGCCGATCAGCAGCACGCGCTTGCCCTGCTGCGCCATCATGTAGGAAAGGTTCGCAAGCGTGAAGCTCTTGCCGATGCCGCCCTTGCCGTAGATCGCGATGATCTGCGTCGTCTTCGTCGCCGGCGTGACGGGCACGCCCGCCGGTTCGATCGCGGCTTCCTCGCGCAGCTTCCGGCCAAGGGCGTCGGTGGGGGATACGTCGCTCATGCGGTTGCTCTCCAGTCGAGAATCATCTTGAGGCAGCTCGCATCGCCGAAGGCGGTGCGGTAGGCGTCGGGTGCATTGACGGCGATGCTGCGGTGCGTGATCAGCCCGCCGAGGGAAAGCCGGCCGCTCGCGAGACGCTTTTTGACGGCCTCCAGATCGCCTTCGCGCCATTCGGCGGCGACGCGCAGGCGCGCTTCGCGCATGAAGGCCGGGGGAAAGGCGAACTGGATCGGCGCGCTGTAGAAGCCGGCGAGCACGATCTCGCCGCCTGGCGCCAGACGCGCGATCAGCGAGTCGAGCAGCGACGCGTCGCCGCTGACGTCCACGATCGTCTTGTAGTTGCGTGTCTCGTCTTCGGCCGGATTGACGACCCGATAGCCCTCGGCGCCGGCAGCGCGGCGCGAGTCGACTTCCCAGACGACCGGCGGCGCCTCGCCGGTCGCGGTCGCGATCCGTGCGATGAGACGGCCGAGGACACCGTGACCGACGATGAGGTCCGGGCGCGCAAGCGGGCCGGCGGCGCCGTTCGGCGCAAGGGCGTGATAGGCGGTGGCGGCAAGTGCGAGCAGCACGCCGCGCTCGCCGAGATTCTCGTCGATCTCGATGGCGCGTTGCGCCGGCACGACGAGACGGCTGGCAGCGCCGCCGAACAGTCCGCGCACCGGCCCGAAGCAGCGTGCGCCGGGGACGAAGACGCGTTCGCCGATACGCCGCGTGGCGCGCGATCCATTAGAAACGATACGGCCGACGGACTCGTAGCCGGGGACGAGCGGATACCCCATTCCGGGGAATGGCGGCATGCGACCGGACCAGAGGAGCTTCTCGGTCCCCGTGCTGATGCCGCTCCACTCGATATCGACCACCACGTCCTCTTCCCCGGGCGGGGTGAGTTCGAGGCGGTTGAGTTCGAGCGTTTCCGGCTCTCTCAGCACGACGGCCAAAGTCTCCATGGGCACTGCGTCACCTCCGGCACCTTCCCCCTGCTTCTTCGGGGAACAGTAAGTCAGTTTAGTCTGACACTTTTATATGTCAATTAAGATTTACATATTGTCAGCCGCCCGAGCGACAATTACGCCTGACTGAAGCGGAATATTTGTCTTCAGACACGTGTACTGGTGGAACCCGGTGGTCGCGAGCAGCCGCCCGATTTCGTGGGGGGTACGGGCACGCCCCTGCCCCATCGCCATGAGATAGAAGCCGAAATAGGCCGCACCGACGGTCGCAGCACCGGGCGCGTCGGCCATCGGCTCGCCGATCAGCAGCGTGCCGCCCGCCGGAAGTGCGCCCCGCGCGGCGCGCAGTATTTCAAGCGCCGACTCGTCGTCGTGGTCGTGCAGGACGCGGACGAGGGAAACCACGTCGGCGCCCGTGGGCAGCGAATCGCGTCGGAAATCGCCACCATGCGCGGTGGCCCGCGCTCCGAGTCCCGACCCGGCGAAGCGGGCGGCGGCGCGGGCGGCGACCGGCGGCAGATCGAAAAGCATCAGGCGCAGGTGCGGCGATCGCCTGGCGACGATCGAAAGAAAGGTCCCGTCGCCGCCGCCAAGATCGAGCAGGCACCGGTGCCGGTCGAGCGGATAGGCGTCGAGAATCGTGTCGGCGACAAGCGGCTGCGACAGCGACATGAGGCGCGAGTAGGCTTCGACCGATTCGTCGGAAAGGCTCTGGGGACGATCGTTGCCCGAATAGGGCCAGTACTGCCTGAGCCCCGTCTCGGGTACGGCACCGCGCAAAAGGGCCACGGGATCGGCGAGATCGCGGTAGACGAGCGCGTGGTGCTCGACCATCGCGACGACGCCGGGCGACGCCTGCAAGGCGGCCCCGTGCGCGCCCAGCCCGTACCGGTCGTTCCCGCGTCTGGCGGCCAGCCCCAGCGAAACCGCCGCGTCGAGCAGGCGCAGTGCGGAGGCCGGCGGCAGGCGCGTCCGGTCGGCAAGTTCGGCCAGCGTCTGCGGTCCGTCGGCAAGGATCTCGAACAGGCGCAGACGCACGAAGGCGAGCAGGACTTGGGAATAGACGAAACCCGCGCACAGGTCAAAGAGTGCCCGCGCGCGCCGGCGCGCGATCGGCCGGGTCAGCGGAAACGACGACGCCCATCGCTGGAATGCCGGATTTGAAAGGATCCGATCGTAGCGGGCACGAAGGCGATCGACGAACGAAAGGTCCGTGCCATCCGGCGGGCGGCCGTCGGCCGACGCGATTGCCGGACCGTCGAGCATCACGCGGCGTGCAATGCCGCTTCCTTGGGAAGAAGCCGCTTCGTCTGCGCCCGGATCTGCGCGCGCAGCTGTTCGGCACCCGGGCAGGCCGGGACCGATGCGACGGCCTCGGCGACGAGTTCGTCGAAATGGTCGATGGCACCGCGCAGCCCGAACTGGCGGACGGCACTGGGCCGGCCGAGCGTCTCGTCCTTGCCGACCGGCTTGCCGATCGTCTCGGCCTTGGCGCAGACGTCGAGGATGTCGTCGGCGATCTGGAAGGCTTCGCCCAGACGTTCGCCGAGCACGCGCCACGCCTCGCCGTCGGCCCCGGCGGCGGTGGCACCGGCGACGGTCGCCGCGGCGAACAGCGAACCGGTCTTGGCCTGCTGGTAGGCGGCAAGCGATACCTGCGGCTCGCTCTCCCAGGCCTGCCCGGCGACGATGCCGTTGGGGGCACCGACCGATCGCGCGACCGTCAGCAGGACCGGTCCCATCAGTTGCGGCGCGCAAGCGGCGCCGTGCACGACCGTCTGGAACGCGAGCACGATCAACGCGTCGCCGGCAAGTACGGCAACCGGCGCGCCGAATGCGCGATGCACCGATGGCTTGCCGCGCCGCGTTTCCGCGTCGTCGAAGCAAGGCAGGTCGTCATGGACCAGCGACGCGCAGTGCAGGAGCTCGATCGATGCCGCAGCCGCGTCCGCCAATGCCGGGTTCCGGTCTCCGCACGCGGCGGCGACGGCCAGACAAAGGCTCGGCCGGATCCGTGCACCCCCGGGAAACACCGCATGTCGCATTGCCGCGATCAGGCCGGGGGGAGCGCCTGGCCCCTCCGTGCGGGCGATCGCCGAAGCCAAGGCTTGCTCGATCCGGCTTGTGGCAACCATCGCTAGGCCCCTCTCCGTCGGCTTGACGGTGTAAATTTATATTGTCTCTTTGAATTGTCATGTCATCTTGACACTCAAGTCAATCGGTTTCTCGGATATGCGCGAAAAACGGGTTCTCGTCATAGGTGCCGGCATAGGCGGACTGGTCGCCGGCCTCGAGTTGGCGGCCCGGGGGATCGCTGTCGAGATTCTGGAGCGGGCCTCGACGCCTGGGGGAAAGATCCGCCAGACGGGGCCGGCGCGGATCGACGGCGGCCCGACCGTCTTCACGATGCGCTGGGTCTTCGACGAGATTTTCGCCGCGGCCGGCGCGCGGCTCGAGGACCACCTGACACTCCAGCCGCTGACGATCCTTGCCCGGCATGCGTGGGAAGACGGTTCGCGGCTCGACCTGTTCGCCGACATCGAACGGTCCGCCGACGCGATCGGCACCTTCGCGGGAGCCCGCGAAGCGCAGGGTTATCGCGATTTCTGCGAGCGCGCGCGGCGCGTCTACCGATCGCTCGAGAATCCGTTCATCCGGTCCGCGCGCCCCACGCCGATCGGTCTGGTGCGCGCGACCGGCATCGGCGGGCTGGGCGGCCTCCTTTCGGCATCGCCGTTCGCGACGCTGTGGTCGGCCCTCGGCGAACATTTCCGCGATCCGCGGCTGCGCCAGCTATTCGGCCGCTATGCCACCTATGTCGGATCGTCGCCTTTCCGGTGCCCGTCGACGCTGATGCTGATCGCGCACGTGGAGCAGGATGGCGTGTGGACGGTCGACGGCGGCATGCACCGCGTTGCCCGCGCGATCGCCGACCTCGCCTGCGCCAAGGGGGCGACGATCCGCTACGACGCCCACGTGGCCGAGATCCGGATGGCGCAGGGGCGTGCCTGCGGGGTGACGCTCGCCGACGGCACGCGGATCGACGCAGACGCCATTGTCTCGAACGCGGACATCGCGGCCCTGTCGTCCGGCGCCTTCGGTCCGGCGGCGACGCGCGCCGTGCCCCCGCAGGCGGACGCGGCAAGGTCGCTGTCGGCCGTCACATGGGCGACGGTCGCGCGATGCGAGGGCTTCCCGCTCGTTCGCCACAACGTGTTTTTTTCCGGGCACTACGAGCGCGAGTTCGATGCGATCTTCCACCATGGCCGGGTGCCCGAGGCCCCGACGGTCTATATCTGCGCGCAGGACCGCGACGATGGCGCCGAGCCGCGCGCCAGCGACCGGCTGCTGTGCCTCGTGAACGCGCCGGCGACCGGCGATACGACCCCATTCGACCGAACGGAGATCGAGAAATGCAAGGCCAGGACCATCGATCTGCTCCGCCGCTGCGGCCTCCGGATCGAGATGCCGCCGACGGAGACGATCGCGACGGGGCCCGCGGACTTCGAGCGCCTGTTCCCGAAGACGGGGGGCGCGCTTTACGGACAGGCGTCGCACGGGTGGATGGCGTCGTTCAAGCGGCCGGGCGCGACGAGTCGCCTGCCGGGACTTCACCTGACGGGTGGCAGCGTTCATCCGGGGGCGGGCGTGCCGATGGCGGCGATTTCGGGCCGGCTGGCGGCGTCGAGCGTGCTGGACCAGTTCGCTTCGACGTCGCGGTCCCCAAGGACGGGTACGCGTGGTGGTATGTCGACGGACTGAGCGACGACGGGCGCTCCGCCCTCACGCTGATCGCGTTCGTCGGCAGCGTCTTTTCGCCCTATTACGCATACGCCCGGCGCAACGGCCGGGGCGATCCGGAGAACCACTGCGCATTCAATGTGGCGCTCTACGGCGACACGCCGAACCGCTGGACGCTGACCGAACGCGGCCGGGCATCGCTCGCGCGCGATGCGACGTCGCTGCGCATCGGCCCCAGTTCCCTCGCCTGGGACGGGAAAGCGCTCACGGCCCGCATCGACGAGATCGGCATGCCGATCCCGCGGCGCGTGCGCGGCACCCTCACGATCCGGCCGGAGATCGAGCCGCGCCGCGTCTTCCTTCTCGACCGGCCCGGCAACCACCGCTGGATCCCGTTCGCGCCGCGCGCGCGTATCGAGGTCGATCTTGAGGAACCTGCCCTGCACTGGCGCGGATCGGCCTATCTCGACGGCAATGCCGGCGACGTGCCGCTCGAGCGTTCGTTCGTCGACTGGACCTGGTCGCGCGCGGATCTGGCGGCCGGCACGGCCGTGCTCTACGACATCAACCGGCGCGACGGCACCGCGCATTCGATCGCCGCGCGCTTCGCACCCGACGGATCGGTCGCGCCGTTCGCCCCCCCGCCGGCGGCACGGCTGCCGACGACCGGCTGGCGGATCGCGCGCCGGACGCGGACGTCCGGGCATGCCGGCATCGTCCGGACTCTTGAAGACACGCCCTTCTACGCGCGCTCGCTCGTCGAGAGCGATATCCTGGGCGAGCGCGTGCGCTCGATGCACGAGAGCCTCTCGCTCGACCGGTTCGATTCGCGCTGGGTGCAGGCGCTGCTGCCGTTCCGCATGCCGCGCGCGCGGCGCTAGGGTCGCTCGGACGCCTTGCGCGCCTCGCGTTTGCGCCGCTCGCGGCGCAGATCCCAGAGTTGGTGGATGCCGAAGGCCATCGCCAGCACGAACGTCAGCGCCAGTTCGACGAGCCCGAGATGGCTGGCGCCTTCGTCCATGCTACGGCCGGCTTCCCCCGAGCTGGTCGCGCTCGGACATGCGCTCGAACATCTCGATGATGCGTACGGTACGCGCCTCGAAGTCCCACCAGGCCGGGCGCGGCGGCAGCGCGCGGCCGCCGGCGCGGGCGACCGCATCGACGAGGAAGCGCGCGGCCGGTATCGGCGGCAACGACATCGAATGGGGATGCCCGCCGCCGGAAACGGCCGCACGGCCCAGCACGGCCAGCCGGCGCGACGTCGGGACGACGGCACGGCCCGAGACGGAATCGAAGCCGCGCCGGGCGACCTCGTGCCCGATCTCGGCATAGAGCCGGGCGGCGGCCCGGATCGCGGGGCGACATCCGGCCGGCAGCCGCGCGATGCCCGCGGCACCGCGTGCGTAGAGCCTGTCGGACTCGGCCAGCAGGCGGCGCACGACCGTCGCGAGGCGGGCGTCGTGGAACGGTGCGGCAAGCCAGGCGTCGGGGTCGATGTCCGCCTCGCGCAGCCAGTCGAGCGGCAGGTAGATGCGGCCCAGCCGGGCATCTTCGCCGACGTCGCGCGCGATGTTGGTGAGCTGCATGGCGATGCCGAGTTCGCAGGCGCGCGCCAGCGCTTCGGGCGCGCGCACGCCCATCACCAGCGCCATCATGACGCCGACCGTTCCGGCCACGCGCGCGCCATAGCCACACAGCGCGTCGATATCGGCATAGCGGCGCCCGCCGGAGTCCCACGCGAAGCCTTCAAGCAGGGCTTCGGGGATCTCGCGCGGGATCGCGAAGCGCGACACGGTGGCTGCAAAGGCGCGGTCGGCGGGATCGTCGACCGGTTCGCCCGAGTAGGCGCGCGCGAGGCGCACGCGCAAGCCCGCGAGGGCCGACTGCGGATCGGCTGCCATGTCGATCGCGTCGTCCGCCGACCGGCAAAAGGCATAAAGCGCCGAAGCCGGGCCACGGACGGATTCCGGCAGGATCAGCGATGCGGCGTAGAACGTGTGCGAACCGCCGCGCAGCGCACGCCGGCACGCGGTCAAGTCGGCGTCGGCACCGAAACCGGTCCTATGCGAAGTGGCTGGCATCGGGAACCACAGCATCGAGAACGCGCGCCGACGCGAGAACGCCGGGCACGCCGGCACCGGGATGGGTCCCCGCACCGACAAGATAGAGATGCGCGATGTCCTCGCTGCGGTTGACCGGGCGGAACCAGGCGCTCTGCAGCAGGACCGGCTCCGGACCGAAAGCCGCACCGCGATAGGAGAGATAGCGATCCTCGAAATCGAGCGGCGTCATCATGCGCGACGTTACGACATCGGCTTCGAGATTGGGAAGCATCGTCTTCGAGAGATATGCTGCGATGCGTCGACGATAGGGCTCCGCCTCCTTCGTCCAGTCGGTAGCGCCTTCGAGATTGGGCACCGGCGCAAGCACGTAGAAGGCATCGCAGCCCGGCGGCGCCAGGCTCGGATCCGTCGCGGTCGGCCGGTGCAGGTAGAGACTGAAATCCTCGGCCAGCACCTTGTTCTCGAAGATGTCGTCGAGAAGTCCGCGATAGCGCGGTCCCATGAGAATTGTGTGATGCGGCACATCCTCGTACCGGCGCTTCGTGCCGAAATACCAGACGAACAGGCCCATCGAATGGCGCATGCGCCCGATCTTCCGGTCGGTCCAGCGCTTACGATGAATGGGTTCCACCATGTTGAGGTACATGTGCGCTGCATCTGCGTTCGACACCACGATGTCGGCCGCGATGCGCTCGCCACCCTCGAGCGTCACGCCGACGGCCTTGCCGGCCGCGATCTCGATGCGCTCGACGGTGGCGCCGTAGCGGATCCGGCTGCCCTGCCCTTCGATCAGGCCGACGAGCCCCTGCACGACAGCACCGGTTCCGCCCATCGCGAAATGCACGCCCCATTTCCGCTCAAGATAGTTGATGAGGCAAAACACCGACGTCGTCGCGAACGGGTTGCCGCCGATCAGAAGCGGATGGAAGCTCATGATCGTGCGCAGATGCGAATCCTTGAGGTACTTCGCAACGAGCCCGTAGACGGAGCGGTAGCTCTCGAGCCCGATCAGGCTCGGCGCCCATTTTGCCATGTCGAGGATCGAGGTGAACGGATAGTCGACGAGCTTCTCAAATCCGATCTTGAAGATCTTCTCGCTTGCCGCGACGAAGCGCGCGTAGCCCGGCAGGTCGGCCGGCGAGAACTTCGCGATCTCGGCACGCATCTTCGCGTCGTCGCCCGAATAGTCGAAGTGGCGGCCGTCGTGGAAGCGGATCCGGTAGAACGGATCCATCGGGCGGAATTCGAGCGCGTCGGCGCGCTTCTTTCCGCAAAGCTCCCACAACTCGTCGAGCAGGAAGGGTGCCGTGATGATCGTGGGCCCGGCATCGAACGTGAAGCCGTCCTGGCGGAACACGGAGGCGCGCCCCCCCGGCTGGTCGAGCTTCTCGAGCACCGTCACCCGGTAGCCGCGTGCGGCGAGCCGGATCGCCGCGGCAAGTCCGCCGAAGCCGCTGCCGATGACGACCGCATGCGGCTGGCGGCGACCGGTCGCGGCGGAAGCGAAGGACGGGATGGCGGACATGTTCATTCGGGAGCCACTCTAGCCGCGTGCGTGCCACTTGCGAAAGCCGCCAAGCAAGATAGGTTGAAGCCCGGCACGATCCAGTGGTGCGGGCCAGAGGCGCCAGAGGCAAAGGACGGATGACGGGACGACCCGACTGGGAGCGGCAGGGAAGCGACTGGCCCAATCGCGCCGCAAGCCGGTTCGTCCAGGCGGGCGGCCTGCGCTGGCACGTGCAGGTGATGGGCAGCGGGCCGGTGGCGCTGCTCGTCCACGGCACCGGTGCTGCAACGCACTCGTGGCGAGATCTCGCCCCGCTGCTAGCCCGGCACTTCACCGTCGTCGCGCCCGACATTCCGGGCCACGGCTTCACCGAATCCCCGCCCGCTTTCCGTCTTTCGCTGCCGGGCATGGCGGACGAGATTTCGTCGCTACTCGCGGGCATGGGCGTGAAGCCGGATCTTGCCATCGGCCACTCGGCGGGCGCCGCGATCCTCGCGCGCATGTGCCTCGACGGATCGATCGCACCACGCGGCCTGATATGCCTAAACGGTGCCCTGCTGGCACTTCGCGGCGTGGCAGGGCGCATCTTCTCGCCCGTGGCGAAGATGCTGTCCGCGATGCCGTTCGTGCCCGGCCTGCTTGCGTGGCGGGCCACCGACGGCACGGCGATCGCGCGGCTGATGGCCGATACCGGTTCGCGGATCGATGCCGCCGGAATCGAGTTCTACCGCCGCCTCATCTCCAACCCGGCACATGTTTCGGCCACGCTCGGCATGATGGCGAACTGGGATCTCGATGCCTTCGCGCACGACCTGCCGAAGCTTGCCGTCCCGCTGGCCCTGATCGTCGGCGACAGGGACCGGGCGGTCCCGCCGGCCGACGCCGTGCGCGTGCAGGCACTGTTGCCGAATGCGACGATCGACACGCAACCCGGCCTTGGCCATCTCGCGCACGAGGAGGATCCGGCAGGCACCGCCGCGCCGATCTTCCGGATCGCGGAGCGCTGGAAGGTTGGCGGACGCACACAACAATAGGTTACAACCGGTTACCGTAACCTGTTTATCCCCTTGATCGCGCTTGGATGTAACCTATCGCGATCTCGGACTACAGGTCCGTCGAGCAGATATTCACTTGTCAAAGAGCACGTCCGTCCGACATGCAATCTTTCAAAACACGCAGAAATTGTCAAGAAAATACGCCTATCACGTCATCGCGGCGCGCACGACGCGGTCGAGTGCCTTGGCATCGCCCTGCGGCAGCGGCAGGTAGACGGCTCCCATCTCGGTCCCGATCCGGCGCGCCACGTCGCTGGGGCGCGGGGCGATGTCGACGAGCAGCGTGGCGAACGAAGCCGCGCGCAGGCGACGGGCCGCCTCGACCGCATCGGCCTCCGCACGGTCCCGCCCGCCGATCCCGTCGCGCGAGACGTTGGCGCGGCCGTCGGTGAGGAATACGAGCGTGGGCGTGCCGCCCTGCCGGCGCACCGCATCGGCCAACGCGAAGCCCGCATCGATGCCGGCGGCGAGCGGCGTGCCGCCCCCGCCCGGCAGACCGGCGAGCGAACGCTTGGCACGCACGAGCGAACGCGTCGGCGGCAGCACGATCTCGGCCCCGCGCCCGCGGAAGGCAAGCACCGAGACGCGGTCGCGGCGCACATAGCAATCCGCAAGCAGCAGTTCGACCGCACCCTTCGCTTCCGCCAGACGGTGCAGCGCCGCCGAGCCGGACGCATCGACGACGAAGATCGTCGTCGTCTCGCGGCGCTGCTCGAACCGCGTCACGCGGAAGTCGTCGGGCTGGACATGGATACGCAGCGTCGCCGGGCCCCCGGCCCGCCGGAGCGGCTGCCAGGGTGCCGCCGCGCGGAGCGTGGCGACGAGATTGAGCCGTGCATTGCGGCTCGCGGGTGTGCCGCGGAAGATGCCGACGGGGCGGCCACGCTTGCCGGATTTCTGCCGCGCGCCGGCCCGCCCGGACGCCCCGCCGCGCGCGCGCATCGCCTGTGAGACTTTCAGGCGCGCCAGAAGATCGGACGGGATCGCGGCGGCAACGGCGTCGAGCACCACGTCGTCGAGGGGCCGCTCGGCCTCCGGTTCGCCGGGCGGCGGGTCACTGTCTTGCCCTTGCGATTCCGGCGGCGGCGGCTCCGGAGGTTGTTCTTCCGGCGGCGACTCGCTTGCCGGCAGCCGCGTGGCACGGTGGGCAAGGACAAGCGCGCAGGCAAGTGTCAGATCGTCGGATTCCACCTGCGCGCGATCGAACAGGGCCGCCGACGCGCGTGCGGCCTTGAGCGCGAACAGTTCGGCACGCGTCGAGGCGATCCCGAGCGATAGGCTGGCCGCACAGATCGCCTGAAGGGCCGCATCGTCGACCGCAACGCCGGCAAGACGATCGCGCGCCGCGGCCACGGCTTCAGCCTCGAAGCCTTCGCGCGACGTCGCGCGCACGCTGACGGCGGCAAGATCGACGCGAAGGGCAAGGCGCTCGGCAAGGGCGGCCGGCATCGCCTCGTTCTCGTCCGCAGACTCGTCGAGCGCGACGATCGCGACGCGCGCCTTGTCGACGAGCGAGACGCCGTCGCGCGCGGCTGCGACACGGCCGCTGTCGAGGACCGCAGCGAGCCGGGCCGCCAGTTCCGGGCCGGCCCGTTCCGCCATCGCGAGCACGGCGATGCCGCCGTCCGCTTCGGCGAGCAGCCCGCGCTGGGCGACCGGACGGCCGGCCTTCAAGGTCGCGGCAAAATCGAGCCCGCCGAGCAGCCCCTCATCGCCGATATTCGCCGGGATGCGACGCATCGGCGTGCCTGCCGAAAGAAGCCCACGCAGCCGGGAAAGCCACGCATCGCGCACCGGCCCCGCATTGGCGACGACATGCGCACCGCCGAGCCCCGCCGGATCGATCGCCAACAGGGCCGCCGCGAGCATGGCGCGGTCCCAGGCGGAGGGTGCGGCTGCCGTCGGCTCGCTCACGATCCGAAAAGCTCGCGCACCGCACGCTCGACGCGCTCGGTCGAGCCGGTGTCGTCGAGCGGGTTGCGCCGCAACCGGTGGCGCAGGGCCGGTGCTGCAAGACGGCGGATCTGCACCTCGGTTACTTCGCCCTCGCCGTCGAAGGCGGCAAGCGCGCGGGCGGCCCGCATCAAGGTGATCTCGCCGCGCAGCCCGTCGGTGCCGAGCTTCATGCACAGGAGCGCGATGCGCTCGGTCGCGGCGTCGGGCGTGATGGTGCCCGCAAGGCGCTTTCGGGCACCGACGATGCGGTTGCGCAGCTTCGTATCGGCCGCCTTCCACTTCTCGACGAAGGCGGGACGGTCGGTCTCGAACTCGGCGCGGCGCTTGATGACCTCGACGCGCGTGGCCAGATCGCCGGGCGTCTTCACCTCGACCGAAAGTCCGAACCGGTCGAGCAGCTGCGGGCGCAGTTCGCCTTCCTCCGGATTGCCGCTGCCGATCAGCGAGAACTTCGCGGGATGGCGCACGCTGAGCCCCTCGCGCTCGACCACGTTCTCGCCCGAGGCCGCCACGTCGATCAGCAGGTCGACGAGATGGTCCTCGAGCAGGTTGACCTCATCGATATAGAGAAATCCGCGGTTTGCGCGCGCAAGCAGGCCGGGCTCGAACGCCTTCTCGCCCTTGGTGAGTGCCCGCTCCAGGTCGAGGGCGCCCACCACGCGGTCTTCGGTCGCCCCCAGCGGCAGGTCGACGACTGGAACCGGGATCGTCTCGACGCGCGGCGGACCCTTCCTGCGATCGCCGCAGACGGGGCAGCCCGACACGTCGCCGTCGGGGTCACACGAATAGGGACAGCCGGCGACGGCGCGCATCTTCGGGAGCAGGGCCGCAAGGGCGCGCACGGCGGTCGACTTGCCGGTCCCGCGGTCGCCAAGCACGAGCAGGCCGCCGATGCCCGGGTCGATCGCGGCGATGGAAAGTGCAATCTTCAGTTCGTCCTGACCGACGATCGCAGAAAACGGAAATGCCAGCGACATGCCTTCTCCCCCGAGCCGGCGTGCTTCCTTCGCACGCCGGTCCTTGCAGCCACCTTAGCTTTCGTGCGGCGGCGGTCAATGGCAAGCATGCACTTGCCGCGACGCACGCAGGCCGCATACGCTATGGGCCGTGAGCGACGCGACGACAAGCGAACGGACGCAGCTATACCGGCCGCCGGCGCCGTCACCGATGTCGCCGATCGCCTCGCTGGTCCGGGTGATGTGGCGGGGTGAGCAGGATCTGCTGAGCCTGCTGCCCGCGGACGCCTATCGGAAGGCGATCACGCCGCTTGGCTTCTCACGCCGCTCGATCCTGCTCGTCAACGATCCGGCCGCGTCGGGCGAGGTATTCGCCGATCCGGCCGGCATCTATCCCAAGAACGACCTGATGGTGGGAGCGCTTGAGCCGCTCGTCGGCAATTCGATGTTCGTCTCCAGCGGCGAGAAGTGGCGCCGCCAGCGGCGCATGGTCGATCCTGCCTTCTCGCACATGCGCATCAACCGCGCCTTCGACGTGATGGTTGCCGCCGTGGACGACTGCGAGACGCATCTGGACGCTTGCGCCGCCGACGCGCGGACCCTCTCGCTCGACGCAGCGATGAGCCACCTTACCGCCGACATCGTGTGCCGTACCATCTTCTCGAAGTCGCTCGAATCAAAGACGGCGCGCGACGTTTTCGATGATTTTCTCGTCTTCGAGCGCAGCGTGGCGAATGTCGAGATCGGCCGACTGATCTTCGGCAAACCGTTCGCCCGGGTGCCGCAGCCCGCGCACGTGCTGGCTGCTTGCGCGCGCATCCGCCAGCATATCGGCGACCTTCTCGATCCGCGCTTGGCCACCGACGCGCCCCAGTTCGACGACATCGCCGGCGCCGTGATCGCGGCGCGCGATCCCGAGACGGGCGAACGCTTCACGCGCGAGGAACTGATCGACCAGATCGGCGTATTCTTCCTCGCCGGACACGAGACGACGGCAAGCGCCCTCACGTGGGTGTTCTTCATCCTGTCGATGCGCCCTGAGATCGTCGCGCGCATTCGCGAGGAGGTTTCGCGAATCGTTGGCGACGGGCCGGTGGGATTCGACCACGCGAAGCGGCTCGTCTTCGTGCGCAACGTCTTCCGCGAGACACTGCGGCTCTACCCGCCGATCACGTTCTTGCCGCGCGTGGCGACGGCTGACACCGAGCTTGCCGGCTGGCGTATCCGGCGGGGTGCCATGATCATGCTGGCGCCGTGGGCCACGCACCGCAACGCGGCCTACTGGCCTGACGCCGATCGCTTCGATCCCGACCGCTTCTCGCCCGAGCGCGAAGCGGGCGTCGTGCAGGGCACCTACATGCCTTTCGGACTCGGCCAGCGTATATGCGTGGGTGCTGCTTTCGCGACCCTGGAGAGCTGCCTGATCCTTGCCCGGCTCGTTCAACGCTACGACTTCGAGACGCTCGAGCCGTCGCGCGTGCGGCCGGTGGCAAGGCTCACCACGCGCCCGGCCAAGGAGATCAGCGTGCGGGTGCGGCGGCGCTGAGGCGCGTGCGCTTCGCCTTCCGGTCGATCTGGAACTGGTGGTAGACGATCAGCAAGATTCCGAGGAACAGCGGGACTGCCCACATCGTCGGGTCGAACGCATTGTGCGGCATGAAGCGCACCGCGCCGAAGGCGAGAAACGCGGTGTAGACCGAGATGCCGGCACCAACCAGCGCCTTGACATGCTCTTTCAAGTAGTCGCTGCGACCGGGCGACGCTTTGAAGGCGAACGACAGGTTCGTCAGGCCCGACGCGATGCCCACGAGCGAGATTGCCATCATCAAAAACTGGCCGATCAGCCAGCCCTGCCACGCGCAGTTTAGCGCCGCGACGATCACGACGAGTTGAAGGCCCACGTTGGCAAGACTGCGGTTGGCCGCATGCCGGAGCTTGTTGCGCACCGATTCGAGCCCGTGCCAGCACAGGCTGACGGTCAGGATGGCGAGATAGAGCATCATCCAGCCGAACAGCCCGCGCACTAGGCCGGCATCGTCGAGCTTGGGGTGCGTCTCCAGAGGGGCGTAGAGCGAACACAGGCTCATGCCCACGGCCATCGTCGCGGTAACGAGCAGGCAGTTGTAGAAGAAGCGGCCCCAACGGCGGTGTGCGGCCGCACCCTTGCGACCGAGCACTGGCACCCAGAACGACACCAGCCCGGCGACCCCCGTCGCGACATGCACGACGAGAAAGGCGAAGAAGACCCATATGATCATCGAGACATTCTAGCATCGCACGTAACGATTCGCATGCCTTGGGAAAGTTGACACCTTGGCGGTAACGTCGTCCGCTGCCGTCGCCACCCGCCTGTTGCGGCTCGCAAATCTGTCTGAGACACTTTATGTCAAGAAGCGACGACGAGATGGGAGTCTCGATGCGCGTGATTCTCGCCCAACCCCGCGGTTTCTGCGCCGGAGTCGTCCGGGCGATCGAGATCGTCGAGCGCGCGCTCGCGAAATTCGGCGCGCCCGTCTATGTCCGCCACGAGATCGTCCATAACCGCCATGTCGTCGAGGCGCTGAAGGCCAAGGGGGCGGTGTTCGTCGACGAGGTCGACGCCGTGCCGCCGGGTGCGGTGACGATCTTCAGCGCGCACGGCGTGCCCGCGACGGTCGAGGACGCCGCCGCCGCGCGCCGGCTTTTCGCGGTCGATGCCACCTGCCCGCTCGTCAAGAAGGTCCATCACGAAGGCAGGCGCTATGCCGGGCAGGGCTACGAGATCGTTCTCGTCGGCCACGAGGGGCATCCCGAAGTGGTCGGCACACTGGGCCAGATCGGCGCGCGTGTGCATCTCGTGGAAAACGCCGACGACGTGACCCGGCTGCCGCTCGGCCCGGACGCGCGCGTGGCTTACGTCACGCAGACCACGCTCAGCGTCGACGAGACCCGCACGATCGCGGCCGCACTGCGCGCCCGGTTCCCGGACATCGTCGGGCCGGACACGCGGGACATCTGCTACGCCACGCAGAATCGCCAGAGCGCGGTGCGCGAGCTGGCCCGGATCGTCGATGCGGTGATGGTGGTGGGCTCGGCCAACAGCTCGAACTCGAACCGGCTGTGCGAGATCGCGCGCGACTGCGGCGTGCCGAGCCGGCTGGTCGAGGACGCCGGCGGACTGGACTGGGATTGGCTTGCCGGCGTGCGCACGCTCGGCATCACGGCGGGCGCGTCGGCCCCCGAAGCGCTGGTCGAGGGCCTGATCCGGGGCCTGCGCGCGCGCACGGCGCTCGACGTCTCGATCCTCGACGGGCCGGTCGAGTCCGTCGAGTTCCGCCTTCCGGCCGAGGTCGCCTGATGCGGCCTATTTCAGCGTCTGCAGATAGGCGATCACGTTGGCGCGGTCGGTGTCGCTTTTGAGACCGGCATAGGCCATCGACGTACCCGGCATGAACCCGCGCGGGTTCGCGAGGTAGGGATCGAGCTTGTCGGGCGTCCAGACCAGGTCCGCGTCGCGCTTGGCGGTCGAGTACTTGAAGCCTTCGAGCGCGCCGGCCTTGCGGCCGACAACCTTGAACAGCGAGGGGCCCAGCTTGCGCGGGCCTTCGGCGGTCGGATTGTGGCAGGTCGCGCAGACCCGCTTGAAGACGCCCTCGCCCGCAGCGGCATCCTGTGCCTGGGCCGGCGCGGCGACGACGGCCGCGAGGGCCATGAACATCCCGATCCCGATCTTGGCGTAAGGCATATTTCCTCCAGTTCGTTCTCGTCGATGGCGGATGCGTTGTCCGCCGCCACTATAGCTAGTCCAACGTAGAACGGTTTCAAGCGCCGGGAAATTCCCTCGACTTGGCGAACAGTCTGCGGCGATGCCCGCTCAGCGGTCAAGGCACGTCGCGACCTTCCAGCCATAGAGCCACTCGAGCGCGTCGTAGAAGCGTTCGGGCGTGCGTCCCTTCCAGAATTCGTTGCGAACGAGGCGCTCGACGCCGCTGGCGTGGTAGAGGCGGCCCATCTCGCGCGACGACAGCACGATGCGCGCCGTGCGCGCGACGCGCGAGCGCTGGTAGAGATCGAAGGCGGCGACGAACCCCTCCCCGGTCGCGCGCAGCGCCTCGCCCAGCGTGACCGCGTCTTCCAGCGCCATGCAGGCGCCCTGCGCCATGTACTGGGTGGTCGGGTGGGCCGCATCGCCGAGCAGCGTGGCCCGGCCGAAGCTCCAGCGGCCGATCGGATCGCGATCGGCGGTCGCCCAGCGCCGCCAGCTCTTCGGCAATTCGATCAGCTGGCGCGCCTTCGGGCAGACCTCGGCGAAATAGCCGCGCACTTCGTCGGCGCTCCCGTCGGTGACGCTCCATGTCTCCTGCTTGCGGCTGTGGAACGTGACGACCACGTTGTACTGCTCGCCGCCGCGCAGCGGATAGTGGACGAGATGGCAGTTCGGCCCGACCCAGATGCTGGCCGCGTTCCAGCGCAGGTCGGCCGGGAACGCATCCCTGTCGACGACGGCGCGATAGACGACATGCCCGGTCACGCGTGCGGGATCGCCGACATATTGCTGGCGCACGACCGACTTCACGCCGTCGGCGCCGACCAGCGCCACGCCGCGATGCGTCCGGCCCGTCGCGTCCCGGACCGTCACGCCGTCCTCGTCCTGTTCGACGCGCTCGACGCGGGTCGACGCCAGCAACTCGACGCGGCCGGTCGCCCTGGCGCCTTCGAGCAGCGACATGTGCACGTCCGTCCGGTGGATGACCGCGTAGGGATTGCCGAACCGGGCGCGGAAGGCCTCGCCGGTCGGGATCAGGCCGACCCGGTATTCGTCGATCGCGTCATGCATGACCATGTAGTCGGTATAGACCGCACGGCCGCGCGCGGCGGCACCCACGCCCAGCGCGTCGAGTGCCGCGAACGCGTTGGGGCCGAGCTGGATGCCGGCACCGATCTCGCCGATCTCGGGCGACTGTTCGAGCACCTTCACCGCAAAGCCGCGGCGCACCAGCGCCAGTGCCGCCGCAAGCCCGCCGATGCCGCCGCCGGCGACCAGCACGGGCAGATCGTCGTTCCTCATCGTCCGGCATCTTTCATGCGCTGCCCCCGCGGTACCGAACCATTGTGCGAACGTATCGACGCCGATGCAACATCGTGTAGGCTGGCAAAGCCGCCTTGCCCCGAAGGAGAACGCCGATGAAGGCCGCCCGCGTCGCCGCCGTGCAGGTGAACATCCAGCATCTCGCCACGCGCGACAACGTCGCCCGCCATCTCGACCTCATCGACGAAGCGCACGCGCGCGGGGCGTCCCTCGTCGTGTTTCCCGAACTCTCCGCCACCGGGCACAACGGCAGCCCCGACGTGGTCCGCGACGCCGAGCCGGCCGACGGGCCGATCTTCGCGACGATCGCGAAGCGGGCGGCGGAGCGTGGCGTGTTCGTCTCGTACGGATTTGCCGAACTGCACCGGGGCACGCACTACAACACGCAGGCGCTGGTCGGCCCGGACGGGCTTGTCGGCCTGCAGCGCAAGACGCACGCGTCGTACGACGAGTTCTTCGTCTTCCGCCAGGCCTACGAATGGTCGGTCTTCGATCTGGGCTTCGCGAAGGTCGCGACGGCCATCTGCCACGACAGCGACTTCTTCGAGAGCTGGCGCATCCTGGCCCTGATGGGCGCCGAGATGATCCTGCTCCCGCACGCGATCCGGAAGATGAATGCCCCGGACGGCACGCTGACATTCGACGGCGCGGGCGCCGACAGGCCGGAAAGCGCCGTGCTGGCCGCGCAGCGGGAACTGCTGGCGTTCCCGAGCATGAAATTCCACGACGTGCAGGCGCGCACCAACTGCGTCTACGCCGTCCTTTCCGACCATGTCGGCTTCGACGGCCACTCGACCCATGTGGGCGGGGCCTATGTGCTAGGCCCCGACGGGCTGCCGAAGGCGGTCACCACGCCGTCGATCTCGGACCAGATGATCGTCGCCGATCTCGATCCAGTCCTGTTCGACCGGACCCGGACCAATCCCTGGTTCCAGTTGCGCAAGCGCCGTCCCGAGATTTACGGCGAGCTCGGCCGCACGCTCTAGTCCGGCACCCTGTTTCCCGGCTCGCTATTTCAACGTCGCCTCGATCGACTGGCGCAGTTCGGCCGTCACCTCCGGCAGGATGCCGAACCACGCCTTGAAGGCCGGCCGCGCCTGATGCAGCAGCATGCCGAGGCCGTCCACGGCCGGATTTCCGCGCTTTCGCGCGGCCGACAGAAGCGGCGTCTCGAGCGGCGTATAGACGATATCGGACACGAGCGCCGATTTCGGAAGCGCATCGAGCGGCAGGTCGAGCGCGGGCTGGCCGACCATCCCCAGGCTCGTCGTGTTGACGACCATCGCCGCGCCGTCGAGCGCGCGGGCGCGATCGTCCCAGCCGACGGCCGCTATGGCACCGCCGAGATCCGCCGCAAGCGCCGTCGCGCGGTCCGGCGACCGGTTGACGAGGCGGATCTCCCGCGCGCCCCGGTCGAGGAGGCTCGCGACGATTGCCCGCGCGCCGCCGCCCGCCCCCACGACCACGACGGGGCCGGCGTCCGCGCGCCAGCCCGGAACACGCTCGACGACATTCTCGACGAAGCCCCAGCCGTCGTAGTTGAAACCGCCCAGCGAGCCGTCGGCGCCGACGACGATGCAGTTCGCCGCACCGACCCGCCGCGCGAACGGATCGAGGGTGTCGACGATCTTCAGCGCCTCGACCTTGTGCGGGATCGTCAGGTTGCATCCCGAAAAGCCGAGTGCGGGAAGCGCCCGCAAGGCCGCGGCGAGCCGGTCGATCCGGATCTCCAGCGGCACATAGGCGCCCGCAAGGCCGTGCTTGCGCAGCCAGTAGCCATGCAGCATGGGCGAGCGCGAATGCATCACCGGCCAGCCCATCACGCCGGCCAAAAGGAACCGTTCCTGCTGCGCCATTTCAGATTTTTCCCATCCCCGATCGCACGGTCGCGATTCTGCCCCAGACTAGCCCAGGACCGCGAACCGGTCGAACGGCACCTAGGACGTCCGGCCGCTCGCCATAAGCGCCACGTCGCCGCCGACCGCCGCGGTGTTGACCGACACCGTCTTCTCGGCGGCGAAGCGCGGCAGATAGAACGGACCGCCGGCCTTGGGGCCGGTCCCCGACAGCCCCTGCCCGCCGAACGGCTGCACGCCGACGACGGCCCCGATGGTCGAGCGGTTCACGTAGACGTTCCCGACCGGCAGGGCGGCGGCGATGCGGCGCTGGAAACCGTCGATGCGGCTGTGGATGCCCAGCGTAAGGCCGTAGCCCGTCGCCGCGACGCGCGCGAGCACCTCGTCGAGCGCGTCGGCCTTCCAGCGCACGACATGGAGCACGGGACCGAAGATCTCGTGCATCGGCGCCGCCGCCATCGGCACTTCGAGCGCCACCGGCGCCACGAAATGTCCGCCGCCGAGCCCGGCGGGCAGCGTCGTGCGGGCCACGACATGCGCGCGGTTCTCGTCGATATAGGCCTCGAGCATCTGCTTTGCCGCCGCGTCGATCACGGGGCCCACGTCGGTCGCGGGATCCGCCGGATCCCCGACGTGGAGTTCGGCCATGGCGCCGCGCAGCATGGCAAGCGTGCGGTCGGCGGCCTCTTCCTGCACGAACAGCACGCGAAGGGCCGAGCAGCGCTGGCCGGCACTCTGGAAGGCCGAGACGATCGCGTCGTTGACGAGCTGCTCGGTCAGCGCCGAGCTGTCCGCGATCATGGCGTTGACGCCGCCGGTCTCCGCGATCAGCGGCACGATCGGACCGTCCTTGGCCGCGAGCGCACGCTGGATCGACTTGGCCGTCGCGGTCGAGCCGGTGAAGGCAACGCCGGCGATGCGCGGGTCGCCGACGAGTGCGGCACCGGTCTCGCGGCCGCCGAAGGCGAGCTGCAGGGCGTCGGCCGGAACGCCGGCGGCATGCAGCAGGGCCACCGCGCGCCTTGCGGTCAGCGGCGTCTGCTCGGCGGGCTTGGCGACGACGGCGTTGCCGGCGGCAAGCGCTGCGGCGACCTGGCCGACGAAGATGGCGAGCGGGAAGTTCCACGGGCTGACGCACGCGAACACGCCGCGCCCTTCGAGTTCGAGCGTGTTGCGCTCGCCCGTCGGCCCCGGCAGCGCGACGGGCCCGCAATCGAGCCGTGCCCGGCCCGCGTAATAGCGCAGGAAGTCGACCGCCTCGCGCAGTTCGGAGAGCGCGTCGGGGATCGTGCGTCCGCCTTCGCGCACGACCAGCGACATCAGTTCGTGGTCGTTGGCCTCGAACAGGCCGGCGGCACGCTCGAGGATCGAGGCCCGTTCGCGCGCCGGCATGCGCCGCCAGTCGGCGAATGCCCGCGCAGCACTCGCCACCGACGCGGCGACTTCCGGCGGCGTCGTCGACCGGCATTCGCCGACGGAGCGGCGCGGATCGGCGGGCTCGCGCACGTTGCCGGTCGTGGCGGCGTCCCGGTCGGCGGCGATGCGCGCGACGATGCGCGCGCGCAGGGCGTCGTCGGCAAGGTCGAGCCCGCGCGCGTTGGTCCGGTCGGCGAACAGGGCCGTCGGCAGGCGGACCGACGGCGTGGCCGCGGCCAGTGCTGCGGCCGGGTCGGCGACGATGCGCGCGAGCGGGATCTCGCGGTCGGCGACCTGGTGGATGAACGAGGTGTTGGCCCCGTTCTCGAGCAGGCGGCGGACCAGATACGGCAGCAGGTCGCGATGCGCGCCGACGGGCGCATAGACGCGCACGGCGAAGCGCTCGCCGAGCCGCTCGGCGAGCAGGTCGTAGAGCCCGTCGCCCATGCCGTGCAGCTTCTGGAACTCGAAGTCGGTGCGGTTGCCGGCCATCGCGAGGATCTCGAGCGCCGAGCGCGGGTTGTGCGTGGCGAACTGGCCGTAGATCGCGTCCTGCGCGCGCAGCATCGTCGCCGCGCACGCGCGATACGAAAGGTCCGTCGCCGCCTTGCGCACGAAGACCGGATAGTCGGCGAGCCCCTTCTCCTGCGCCCACTTGATCTCGCTGTCCCAATAGGCGCCCTTCACGAGGCGCACCATGAAGCGCCGCCGGTTGGCGCGGGCGAGATCCGCGACCCAGCCGACGGTGCCCAGCGCCCGCTTCTGGTAGGCCTGCACGGCAAGCCCCAGCCCGTCCCAGCCCGCAAGGCTCCGGTCGCCCGCCAGCGCCGCGAGGATCTCGAGCGAGACGACGAGACGGTCGGATTCCTCCGCGTCGATCGTGAAGTTGATGCCGGCTTCCGCCGCCTGGCGCGCAAGGGCGGCGACGCGCGGAACGAGTTCGCCCGTCACGCGCGCGCGCTTCGCCGGCTCGTAGCGCGGATGCAGGGCCGAGAGCTTCACCGATATGCCGGGATTGGCATGCGGATCCTTGCCCGCGCACGCGCCCGCGATGGCGGCGATGGCGGCGGCATAGCTCTCGAAGTAGCGCTCGGCGTCCTCGCGCGTGCGCGCGGCCTCGCCGAGCATGTCGAACGAATGCCGGTAGCCCGGACCGGCGGACTTCGCGCGGGCAAGGGCGGCCGCGATCGTCTGGCCCATCACGAACTGCTGGCCCATGATGCGCATCGCCGCCTCGATGGCGCCGCGCAGGACGGGCGCGCCGAGCCGGCCGAGCGTGCGGCGCACCAGTTCGGCCGCCCCGCCGCTTTCGCGGCCCGTCCATTCGACGAAGCGCCCGGTAAGCGCCAGCCCCCAGGCCGACGCGTTCACGAGGACCGAGTCCGCGTGACCCAGATGCCGGTCCCAGTCGGCCGTCCCGAGCTTGTCGCCGATCAGCGCGTCGATCGTCGCTGAATCGGGGATGCGCAGCAGCGCCTCGGCAAGGCACATCAGCGCAACGCCTTCGTTGGTCGAAAGATCGAATTCGGCCAGGAACGTCTCGACGCCGACCTGTCCGGGCACGCGCTCGCGCAAGCGGCCGGCAAGCGCCTGCGCGTCGGCGTCGATCCGCGCCGCCTGGCCCTCGGGCAATGTCGCCGCCGCGTGCAGCCGCTCGAGGACGTCGGCTTCCCCTCCAAGCTTGGGACCGATCGAGGCGGCGATGTCGGGATTCTGCATGACGAGTTCTCTATGGAATGGAGCTATCCGAGGCTAACGCCCTTTCCATTCCGGTCAAGATAGTGAAATATCCCGAATATAGACGCCTAAACAGCACTTCATCCTGTCTCAGGAGGCCGCCATGATCGACGCGCGTCTCGACCCGATCGACCTTCGCATCCTCGGCGAGCTCCAGTCCGACGGACGGCTGACGAACGTCGAGCTCGCGCGGCGCGTCGGCCTCAGCCCGACGCCGTGCCTCGAGCGCGTGCGCCGGCTGGAACGCGACGGCGTGATCCGCGGCTACCGCGCCGAACTCGATCCGGTCCCGCTCGATGCCGGCCTCGTCGTCTTCGTCGAGGTCGCGATCGACCGCACGTCGCACGAGGCCTTCGACCGCTTCGCGCAGGCGGCGAAAGCGCTCGCCGAGGTCGCGGAATGCCACATGGTGGCCGGCGGCTTCGACTATCTGCTGAAGGTGCGGGTCAGCGACATGCAGGCCTACCGCGACTTTCTCGGCCGCGCACTCGCCGAGGTGCCGCACATCCGCGAGACGCGCACCTATGTCGTGATGGAAGAAGTCAAGGCGGACGGCCGCATCGCCATTCCCGCGCGCGCCTGAGCCTCGGCGCGCCCGCGCGCCGCTCAGCTGCAGGCCGCGCCGCCGAGCACGCAGAACCTCGCGCAATGGCGGTGGTTGAGCGGGACCGGTCCCGCGGCGCCGGCGAGCGTCGGGCCGAGATCGAACGCCGCCTCATGCGGCAGCAGCGTGCAGGCGACCACGCTCGCGCGTTCCGCTCCCTTGCGGCGCACCACCATGCGCGAGGACGCGCACATCACGTCGTCCGGCGATCTGCCGAGAATTCCCCAGCAGGCCTCGGTGATCTCGGGAACGTCGGCCGTCGCGTCCATTTCGGGGAACAGCACGAGGGCATGCGGGTCGGACGCGTCGACGGGAATGGCCTCGGCGGCAAACAGCGCGGCGAACCCGCGACGCAGTTCCGACTCGTCGTCCGGTCCCACGAGGCGCGCGGCCACCGCGAGGCCTGCACCGGTACCGGCGAGCCATCTGAGACCTTCGATCGCCGGGGCCCACGTGTCCGCGCCGCGCACGGTCTCGTGCGGGCCGCGCGAGAAATGGTCGAGCGAGACCCGCAGTGCTAGCCGGCCCGGATGGGCGGCGATCAGGGCCGCAAGGTCGGCGCGCCGGTTCCACAACGGCTTCATCGCATTGGTGAGGACCAGCACACGCAGCCCCGTGGCCAGCGCGTCCGCCAGCATGCCGGCGATGTCAGGGTTCATGAACGGCTCGCCGCCGGTGAAGCCGATCTCTTCCAGGCCGGGCGACAGCGCCTGCGCTTCGGCGACGAAGCGGGCGGCTTCGTCGCGGCCGAGATAGACGAGACTGTCGTTGCGCGGCGAAGATCCGATGTAGCAGTTCGCGCAGGCGATGTTGCACAGCGTTCCGGTGTTGAGCCAGAGCGTGCGCAGCGCCTTGAGCCGGACGGCGGCGCGCTTCTCGCCGGTCCGCGTGACAAGCGGGTCGACGAACTTCCCGATCTGCCGCACATCCGTCTCAGTCCCGATCATCCTGCCCTCGCCTGTCCGGTGCCTACGGTTCGCGCGGTCCGGCGGTCTGGTTTCGGCCGGCGCGCTTCTGCCATGAGATATAGTCCGCCCGGTCGTCGATATCGTCCAGGACGGGGCCAAGGGCGACCGGCCGGAAACGGAGATTTGCAAGGCAGTCGCCCAGCGCGTCGGGGCCCGACCAGCGTGCGCCGTCGAACGCGCGCCCGACAAGCCGGCCGCTGCGGAACCCGACGGACCAGAAGCCGCCGTCCGTCGCCGGACCGAATACCGCGACATGCGTGCCGAGCAGTGCGAATGCCGCAAGCAGCCTGCCTCGAGTCATTTCCGGGATGTCGCAGCCGATGAGCAGGACCGGCCCGCGATGGCGCGCCATCGCCCGGCCCATGCGCCGGCCGAGATCGCCCCGCCCTTGCGCCGTCAGGCCGATGCCGGCGGGCAGCTTCCAGATCCGCTGATTGCGCGCCGCCGCATCGGGCGTCACACACAGTTCGACGCGCCAGGGTCCGCACGCGACCAGACGGCACGTCCGGGCCAAGGTCGCCCGATGGAAGGCCAGCGCCGCCGCGTCACCGATACCGGCGGCAAGGCGCGTCTTGACGCGGCCGCGGACGGGCAGGCGTGCGAACACAACGACCGTCCGCCTCACCGCCGCCCCCGGTAGAAGCCGGCAAGCCTGTCGGGCGACAAGCCCGCGAACCAGAGGGTCAGGCACGCCAGATTTCGCGCCGGGCGCAGCCACCAGCCGTCGCGGCGATAGCGCGCGGCGGACGTCGTCGCGACGGCATCCAGCCCGACGAGCCGTGTCCGCCCGATCCGCCGGACGAGGTCGACGTCCTCCATCAGCGGCATGGGCCGGAAGCCGCCCGTCGCGCGATACAGCGCGGCCGGAACGAGCAGGCCCTGGTCGCCATAAGGAAGCCCGAACCGCCGCGCGCGCCAGTTCGCGAGCCGCGCCACGCGGGCGGCCCGCCTGTCGGGATCGTCGAAGGCAAGCCGGAAATAGGCCGCGCGACCGCAATCCGGCGGCGCTTCCACGAACGCGCGTGCCGCACCCGGCCACGCCTGCGCGAGCCGCGTGTCGGCATGCACGAAAAGCAGCCACGCGGCGCCCCGGGCGAGGGCTTCGTCGGCCCCGGCGGCAAGCTGCGCGCCGCGTCCGCGCGGTGCCGCGACGACCGCCGCACCGGCACGCCGGGCGATGTCCACGCTCGCGTCGGTCGATCCGCCATCGACGACGATCATCCTTCCGCCGGGCAGCTTCAGTGCCGCAAGGCAGGCTTCCAGTCCGACCGCTGCGTCGAGCGTGGGTACGATCGCCCAGAGGCCGTGACGCACGAGTGCCGAGATGTCGTCCATGAAAGAGCGTCACCCGGCACGGCCATCGACCGCAAGGACGCCGATCTAGACCCGACGCGCCATCGCGTAGATGCCGTAGCCGCCCAGCAGCGAAGACGAGCGTGCCGCAAAGCCGTGGCGTGCGGCGATCGCCGACAGCTCGGCGGCAAGCTCGGTGCGCGGCTCGACCGAGAATGCCGCGAGCCACGCCCGAAGGCCGCCGCGCAGCAATCGCGGCAGGCGCTCCATCGTGCCGAAATCGACGACCAGCAGGCGTCCGGCGGGCGGCAACGCACGCATCGCGGCATCGAGGACGGCCTGCCATCGGGGGATCATCGAAAGCGTATAGGAGCAGAAGATCCGGTCGAACGCGGGAGTGCCGAACAGGATCGACGGATCGAAGTCCGTCGCATCCGCCAGCGCCAGCGATATCCGCGACCCGCAGCCTGCCGCATCGACGGCAGCCTGCGCCTTGTCCAGCATGACCCGGCTGACGTCGATGCCGAAGTACCGCGCCTGCGGATGTCGTCGGGCAGCCGCGACGAGATTGCGCCCCGTTCCGCAGCCGATCTCCAGCACGGTTCCGCCGGCGGGCGGATCGAGTTCGGCGATGAGCCGGTCGCGGCCGACGAGGTAGTAGCGCCGCGTCAGGTCGTAGAGCGGGGCCTGCCACCGGTAGATCCGGTCCATCCGTTCGGCGCTGGTCGGGGCCGCGACCGGACTCATGCCGCGTCCCGGAGGCGGTAGAGATGGAAGCCGCCGTAGATCGCCGAGCGGTCGCGCCTCGTCCAGTCGAGACAGCGTTGCGCATCGTACGTCCATCGATCGAGGATCTCCGGCCTGACGCGGCCCGGCAGCAGCGAGGGCTCGGCCGCCGTCCGGAAAATGACGCGGGCGCCGGGCTTCGCCGTGCGCTGGATCGCCGACCACAGGCGATCGAGCACCGCGTCGGTCATCCAGTCCTGCGCGTCGAGCAGCACATAGGCGTCGTACGACGCGTCGGGCGCGCTTTCCAGCACGTCGATCAGGTTCGCGTGGCGGACCTCGATGCGACCCGAATGGGCCTTGATCCGCTCGTAGTTGTCGCGGGCCAGATAGGGCGGGACGGCGGCGGCCTTGCCGCGCGCATAGCGCCGGCCGAACGCCTGCCATGCGAAGTAGTTGTCCGCGACCGGGAAGTCGCAGGCGAGCCGGCGCAGGCGCCGCTCGAGCACGTCCGCCATGCCCATCCCGGCCGGCGCGGATGAAAGCAGTGCCGCATACTGGGCCGGCGGAATACCCAGACCGTACAGCGACGACGGCCGCCCGACCAGAAAACGGACGAGACGCGAGCGCAGGATCGGCTGCAGCTCCGCCTCGAAGAACTCGCGCTGCTCGCGCAGCGACCTTGCCTCCAGCAGGCGGGCCGGCCGGCTGCGATGGAGACGGGCGAGCGCGTGGCCGATGCCGATGAACCGCCCGAGCAGCCCGCTCCTGTAGATGTTGCGGGCGAAGATCTCGATGCGTCGGCGCCCGAGAAGATCGCGGCCGTCCCAGTAGGCGCGCGTCGCGTCGTCGAGATTTTCGCGGACATGATTGTCATAGAGGCCGGGGTTCTCGGTCCGGTCCGCCTCGCCGAACATCCTGAAGAACGTCGCATGGTCCGGCAAATGGCGGATCGCCGCGATCTTCAGACGATTCAATGCGATATGATGAAAGTTGAGGTCGACTGCGGTGACAAGGGCCGGCGCGTCGGCGAGATAGCTGAGGGCGTTGCATCCGCCCGAGGCTATCGCGATCACCCGGTCGTCGGATTCCAGTTGCAGGGCTTCGAGGTCGATCGCCGGATCCTCCCAGATCTGGGCATAGACCAATCCCGAGAACAGGTGGGCGAACAGCCGCTCCTGGATGCCCTCGCGCGACAGCAGGCGGCTGCGCCCGACCGCCGCCCGCACGTTGCGCAACGTCGCCGGGCGCGTCTCGATCTGTTCCGCGAACATTGAATCTCCATCGCCTTGAATCGTCGGACCTCGACGATCTGCGTAGGTCGATTCGGTGACGGCAGGATGTTCGGGACATGACGGTTCGGCGATGCGGGCGGCCGGGGGCGCCTTCGCCGCTGCAAGCCGGGTCCGCAGCGCGGAGCAAGTCGCTGTCGAAGCGATCGAAAATCTGGGCGGAGCGAGAGGATCCGGACCTCTGGCCCCCTAGCTCCCGAATCTTGGGCGTCGAAAAATCGTTGATTTTCTGCAAGCCAAATCAACTCTTTGTGACCCCCTCCCTCCGTCCACGGTGCTCGAATGGGGTCGATTTGGCAGTGGCATGAGGTTGGGATGGGATCGTGCCGGTGCGGGTGAAGCAGGACACCACTGGCAGGGCGCAATCTAGGCAGTGGTTACGTCGTCTGATCGGACATTGTCACGCTTTCACATGGTTCCAGAACGTCGGGGGCGTCTCGAGCAGCACGCGCAGCCCAAGCCGGTCGATCATGCGATCGGTCTCGAGCTGCGCCTGGTCGAGGATCTGGTCCTCGTCGACCAGCAGCGCCCTACCGTTCTCCAATGCCACGACACCGTCAATGATGACGGTGTCGATATCGTTGCCGTTGGCGAAGCACACGACGCGGAAGGCCGGCATATTGGCCGGGTAGAGGTGCGGCCGGCGCAGATCGACGAGCGCGAGGTCGGCCTTTTTGCCTGCCTCGATCGAGCCGATCTCGGTCTCAAGACCTAGGGCGCGCGCGCCATCGATCGTGCACATCTCGAGTACGCGCCCCGGCGGAAGCCAGCCTGCATCGCGGAAATGGCGGCGGTGGTAGTGCATGCATTGCTGCATGTGGCGGAACATGTCGGCCGACCGGTCAGGCGCCGTGCCGTCCGAGCCGAGCGCCACGACCACACCCGCCTCCATCAGTTCGGGTGCCGGGCAGCGCCCCATCACCGAGGCGATGGCGCTGGGGTTATGGGCGATGCGACTTTGCGTCTCGGCGCAGATGCGGATTTCTTCGTCCGTGAGGTCGGTCGAGTGCGACAGCAGCGCGTCAGGTCCGAGCAGGCCGTGGCGGTCCGCGAAGGCGACCGAGCCCTTGGTGTGGCCGTCCTGCGTGAAAACGACGCCGCGCTCGCGGCTCAGCGCGCGCATGGCCTTGGCCTGCGCGATCGCCTCATCGACCAGTGCGGGCGACAGATCCTTGAGATGTTCCTCGCGCAAGGTCGGCGTGATCAAAGCGATGCGCACACGGTTGCCGTGCGTGGCGTGCCATTCATCGATCAACGTCCGGCAGGTCGCCAGCTGGTCCGCGAACGACACATCGAAGTCGTGCCGCTTGCCGTTTTCCCAACGCGCGTACGTGCGCGGGTGGGGCGGGCGCGTCGAGCCCACGGCGACGACCGACCGCGTGCCGACCGACACGACTCCCGCACAATGCGCCGCCCCATAGGCCGGTTCGTCTGTGCGCATGATCGTGTCGCCGCCGCCGAGCAGCGACACGCCGGTCGTAACACCGAAACGAAGCCGTTCGAGTGCGGCAAGGCGAGACTCGGCGTACCAGAATTCTTCGGTCGAACCGACCGTATAGGCCTGCTCACAGGCGTCGTACCAGAAGTCGGAGCGCCCGCCGCCCATCGTCTTGATGAGGCCATGGCCGGCATGCGCGTGCGCGTCGATGAGGCCCGGAATGATCGCCTTTCCACGCGCATCGATCGTCCGTCCAGCTGTATGGCGGTCTGCGATCACGTCGGCGGAGCCGACATCGACGATACGATCACCTTTGATCGCGACCGCACCATTCTCGATGACTCGGCGGGCAGGATCGACGGTGATGACGGTACCGCCAGTGACGAGAAGATCGATCATGCGGATACTCCTGTGCGTAGGCCGATGCGCTCGACACTGGGGACAAGTGACAGCAGGCGTCTGGTGTATTCGTGCTCGGGACGGGCAAACAGCGTCTCTGCGTCGGCAAGTTCGACGATCTTTCCGGCCTGCATCACCGCAACTCTGTCGCACATCTGGCGCACGACCGCGAGGTCATGGCTGATGAACAGCAAAGTGAGGCCGGTCGCATCGCGCAGATCCTTGAGCAGGTTCAAGATCTGCGCCTGCACCGAAACGTCAAGTGACGAAGTCGGCTCGTCGCAGACGATCAGCGATGGGCAGGTCGCGATGGCGCGCGCGATCGAGATGCGCTGGCGCTGGCCGCCCGAGAAGGCAAACGGGTAGCGGGCGGCCACAGCCGCATCGAGACCTACGGCTTCGAGAAGTGCGTCCGCCTGGGCGCGCGCATCGGCGGCGTCCTTTGCCTGACGATGGAACAGCATGGGTTCGGCCAGCGCTTCGGCGACCGTCATGCGCGCGTTGAGCGAGGCATACGGGTCCTGGAAGATCATCTGCAGGGCCTTGCGCGCCGTACGAGGCGCGTCGGCACCGAGCCTCGTGCCGCGAAAGCTGATCGCGCCGGAGGCAGGTCGCACGAGCCCGGCGATGGCGTTGGCGACCGTCGTCTTGCCGCAACCGGACTCCCCGACGATGCCGAATATCTCGCCCTGACCTACCGAGAATGTCACGCCATCGACCGCACGGAACCGGCCTTTGCTGCCCCCGAACAGCCCGCCGCCGCCATACTCGACGACAAGATTCTCGACCGTCAGCAACGGAGATCCGTCAGCGGTCGGCGACGTGGAGCCGGCAGCGAAGCGCGCACGCAGGCCAGCGCGTGCCGCTCCGGCCCGAGGCGTTTCCTTGCCGATCAGCGCAAAGCGCGACAGCCGCCGGTCGACGCGCGGCACCGCCCCGATCAGCCCACGCACGTATTCGTGGCGCGGAGCGCACAGCACCTCTGCGACGCTCCCCGTCTCGACCGCCTTGCCGCGATGCATGACGGTGACGCGGTCCGCGACTTCCGCCACGACGCCCATGTTGTGGGTGACCAGCAAGACGCCCAAGCCGCGCTCGCGCACGAGTCCGCGTACAAGCTGGAGAATCTGCGCCTGCACCGAGACATCGAGTGCCGTGGTTGGCTCATCGGCAACAAGGAGTTTGGGTCCGCAACTCAACGCCGCAGCGATCACGACGCGCTGGCGTTGGCCGCCTGAAAGCTGGTGCGGGTAGGCGTCGATACGCCGCTCTGGTTCGGGGATGCCGACTGCGCGCAGAAGGTCGAGCGAACGCGCGCGCGCAGCCGTGCGGTCCAGACCGAGATGGAAGCGCAGCGTTTCACCGATCTGATCGCCAACGGTAAAAAGTGGATTCAGGCTTGTCATCGGGTCCTGGAAGACCGCACCGATGTCGCGTCCCTGCACTACGCCCCGCGCCGCCCCGGTTGCGAAGTCGACCGGCACGCCGCCGATGAGGATGTTGCCGCCGGCTACCCGTCCCGGTGCATCGAGCAGCCCCATCAGCGCGTTGCCGACGGTCGACTTGCCGGCACCCGACTCGCCAACCAGCGCGTGGATCTCTCCCGGCTCGATGCGGAGATCGACGCCATCGACTGCCGCGAGTACCTGGCCGCCTTCGAGCGGGAACTCGACGCGCAGATCCTTGATTTCGAGTACCGGCGCGCTCACTGGTGGGACCGGAGCTTGGGGTTGAAACGGTCGCGCAGGAAATCCCCCACGATGTTTACGGCAAGCACGCCCACCACCAGCGTGGCGGCCGGGAACAGTGCGATCCACCAGATTCCGGAAAACACAAACTCGTTTCCGATGCGGATCAAGGTGCCGAGGGACGGATAGGTGGGTGGCATGCCCACGCCGAGGAAGGACAGCGTTGCTTCCGTGAGGATCGCGGCAGCGAGATTGATGGTCGCGATCACCAGCACCGAGCCCATGATATTGGGCAGAATATGGCAGAAGACGATTCGGGTGTCCGGCAGGCCGATGACACGCGCGGCCTTTACATACTCCCGCTGGACCTCGACCATCGTTGCGGCACGCACCGTACGCGCGTACTGCACCCATTCATGGATCGCGATGGCGCCGATCAGGATGAACGGTGCCCATGTAGCCGTACCCGAACCCGGGATCAGTGCGCGCGCGAGGCCCGTCACGAGGAGCGCAAGCAGGATCGTTGGAAAACTGAGGATGACGTCGCCGACACGCATGATGACCGCATCAGTCCTGCCGCCGGCATAGCCGGCGACAAGGCCCAATGCCACACCCAGAGACGCCGCCAGCAGAACCGCCCCGCCGCCGATCAGGATCGACACGCGGGCTCCGTAGAGAATTGCCGACAGCAGGTCCCGCCCCTGGTTGTCCGTGCCCAGCAGGTAGCGCGGATCGCCGTCGGTCGCGAAGGCGGGCGGGATCTCCGAATCGGCAAGATTGAAACTGCCGATATCGGTCGGGTCGTAGGGCGCGACGAGCGGGGCAAGGACCGCGAGTCCGATCATCGCGACTGCGACGATTCCTGCAGCGAGTGTTCCCCACGGGACCGGGACACTGCCGAGGACGACCGCGCGCTTCATCGCACGCCGCCGCGCAGCCGTGGATCGACAAGAGCGTAAAGCAGATCGACCGCCGTGTTGATCGCAACGAACAGAAAGCCGACGAACAGCAGATAGGCCGACATTACCGGGATGTCGACGAAGTTCACCGCCTGAATGAAAAGCAATCCCATACCCGGCCATTGGAAGACGGTCTCCGTTACGATGGCGAAGGCAATCAGGGAGCCGATCTGGAGGCCGGAGACGGTGATGACCGGCATAAGCGCGTTGCGCAGCGCCAGCGTGAAGTGGATGTAGCGCTTGGGCAGGCCGCGAGCGCGCGCGAAGCGGATATAGTCGGTCGTCATCACATCGCTCATCTCGGAACGCACGAGACGCATGATGAGCGTAATCGAGTACAGAGCCAGCGTGATTCCCGGCAGCGCAAGCGACTTGAGCCCTCCGATGGTGAGCAGCCCTGTGGACCACCAGCCAAGCTGCACGACATCTCCGCGCCCGAAGGAAGGGAGCCACTTAAGCGTGACGGCGAAGACCATGATCAGCGCGATGCCGGTCACGAAGGTCGGCATCGAGATGCCGACCAGCGAAATGCCCTGCACGAGGCGCGTAAGCCAACCGTCGGGATTCAACGCGCAGGCTACGCCGAGCGGAATGCCGAGCCCGAGGGCGAGCGTCATCGCGACGAGAACGAGTTCGAGCGTTGCAGGCAGGCGTTCTGCAAGGAGTTGCACGACCGGGCGCTGGTTGCGGTAGCTGACGCCAAGCTCGCCGGTCGCCACCCGGCCGACGAAACGCAGGTACTGCAGCGGCGCCGGATCATCGAGGCCCAGCGACGCACGCAGTTCCGCCTTCTCCTGCGGCGTCGCGTCCTCGCGGGACATGATGAGCACCGGGTCGCCGACGTAGCGGAACATGAGGAAGGCGACGGCCGTGACCGTCGCCATCACCAGGAGCGACTGGGCGAGTCGCGAGAGGAGGACGTTCAGCATCGCGGCAACGGGACCGGGTATCGCGCCCGGTCCCGCAAGCTGCCTACTTCACAGTCGCGAACCAGAGGCGGACGTACTCGTCCGCAAACACCGGAACGTCGACCGCGCTGCGCATTGCCCACGCCACCGGTTGCTGGTGGAGCGGAACGAACATCGCCTCGTCTCGGGCGATCTTCAGCGACTCCGTCAGCATCGCGCGGCGCTTGGTCTCGTCGAGTTCCGTCCCGGCGAGCTTGGCGAGCTCGTCGAGTCGGGCGTTGACGAGGCCGTTGGGATTGTTGCCGCCAAACCCGTCCTTGCGCGATGCGAGGATCGCGGACAGCACGCTGTAGCCATCCATCGGCGGCAGCGTCGCCCAGCCGAGCATGTACATGTCGGTTTCGGCCCGATCGACGCGCGGGAAGTACGTCGTGCGGCTCTCGACTTTCAGATCGACCTGAACGCCGATGCGAGTCCACATTGAGGCGATCGCCACGCAGGTCTGCTCGTCGGCGATATAGCGGTCGTTCGGGCAGGCAAGACCGACCTTGAAGCCATTCGGATATCCGGCTTCGGCGAGCAGCCGCTTGGCGCGCTCAGGGTCGTGCGCGAGCGGCTTGTCAAGATCGGCCGCATATCCCGGCACCGGCGGAGCCACGAGCAACCCGACGGTGCGCGACTTGCCGCGCATGATGCGCCGCTGGATCGTGTCGAGATCGGTCGCATGCCACAGTGCCTGACGCACGCGGATGTCGAGCAGCGGGTTCTTCTTGCCCGGGTCGGCGAGGAGTTCGGGCCGCCAGTTCATGCCTAGGAAGATGAGCCGAAGCGACGGCTCCTCGACGACCTTGAACCCGGACGCAGCCGAAATCCGGCCGAGATCCTGCAGCGGAGCGGGCGCGATCATGTCGATCTCGCCCGACAGCAGGGCCGCCACACGCGTCGCATCCGACTTGATCGGACGGAACTCGATGCGCTTGAGGTTATGCTGCGGCTTGTCCCACCAATTCTCGTTCGCAGTCATGATCGTGCGTGAATCGGGCTGGTAGGTCTCGAGCTTGAAGGGGCCAGTGCCGTTCGCGTTGGTCGACGCATACGTGGTCGTGTTGGTCGTGATGTTGCCGGGCTTGAGCGCGTCATGGCGGGTCATCCACGCCTTGCTCATGATGAAGATGCCGGAAAGGTCATTCAGGAGAAGCGGGTAGGCGCCCTTCAGCACGAAGTCGACTGTGAAATCGTCGACTTTCTCGGCACGCACGACATTCGACAGGTTTCCGCGTGCGCGCGCCGTCGGATCGAGGAGGCGTGTTACCGATGCCACGACATCGTCGGCGTTGAAATCCGAACCATCGTGGAACTTGACGCCACGACGCAGGACGAAACGCCAACGGTCGGGCGCGACCACACTCCACGACGTCGCCAAGGCTGGCTCGATCTGCATGGCGCGATCGCGACGCACGAGCGGATCGTAGATGTGGTGGTGCATGTTCGAGGTGAAGCTCTCGGTATGCGCGTAGGGATCCATCGTGGCGATGTCGCCCTGCGAGGACCAGCGCAACGTCTGCGCGGACGCGGTGCCGGCCCAAATGGCCGCCAGCGCGCACGCGGCGATTGCGGAATTCTTGAATTTCATGTCCGGGCTCCTTTCAGGTGTCGAATCGGTCTTTGTTCGGATGGTCTGTAGGCTTCAAGGACACTACGCAGACCGTAGGTTCCCGGCGCCACTGGCAGGATCAGCGCGCGCTTCTGGACGGCGCCAAGATGATGATCCATCAGGCGACGCGCAACGTCCGCGCGGCCCTGCTCGAGGGCGGCCACGATGCGCGCGTGCTCGTCGGCGCCACATTCGCCCGAATGCGGACGAGCGTAGAGGGCAAGAATCAGGGAACAACGCGAGACCGCGTCGCGAATGAAGCGGGCGAGCAACGAATTCCCGGTGAGATCACCGAGCAGCGTATGGAACTCGCCGGCCAGACGGATGGACGCCGCATGGTCGTCCGGAGGCACACGTCGCTCGCGGGCAACGTGCTCGTGCAGCTCCTTGCGCCCCTCGCGCGTCAGCCTTCCAGCCAACCGGGCCACAACCATGCCCTCGATCTCGCGGCGCACCTCGAAAATCTGCCGCGCCTCGTCGATGCTCGGCATGGCGACGAAGGCGCCGCGATTGCGCACGAAATCAACCAGCCCCTCGCCCGCCAACCGTACAAGCGCTGCGCGTACCAATGTTCGGCTTGTCGCGAACGTGTCGCCGATAGTGCCTTCGGTGAGCTTCGCCCCGGGACGCAGCGAGTGCTCGATGATCGCCTGGCGAAGACCGGCATACACGGCCTCGCCGCGATCTACCAGCGCTGCGGCCGCCCTGCGCCTTGTGCTGTTTTTGCGTGCGGTCAGTGCCCGCTCCTTGCGACAATTCGTATTCAATAGGGTTCTTGGATTGCATACAATTGTCAAGCACGGGAGTACCTGCGAAAGGGAGATTTCTCGATGGCCGACGACCTGCTGATCCGTCATGTGCGGCCCGAAGGCCGCGGGCAAGCCGATATCTGCATCCGGGCGGGGCGCATTGTGGAGATCGGCCCAGCGCTTGCCGCCAACGGGATGCGCGAGTATGACGGTGGCGGTCGACTTGCCCTGCCCGGCCTCGTCGAGGCCCACACGCATCTTGACAAGACCTTCTGGGGTCTGGGCTGGCAGCCGCATGTGTCTGGTCCGTCGATCGCTGACAAGATCGAAGGCGAGCGGGCGATGCGCGCCCGGCTGCGCCTCGATCCGGCTGCGCAGTCCGAGAAGCTGGCCCGGCAGGCGGTAGCCATGGGCACGACGCGCATCCGCACGCACGTCGATGTCGACACAGGCCAAGGTCTCGCCGCGCTCGAGGGCGTCCTCGCCACGCGGAGGAAGTTGCACGGCATCGTCGACATCGACATCGTCGCGTTCCCCCAGTCTGGCCTGCTGATTCGACCAGGCACGTGCGAGCTGCTCGATGCGGCCCTTGCGGCCGGTGCCGACGCGATCGGCGGCATCGACCCGAGCGCAATCGAGCGCGATCCCAAAGGTCATCTCGACGCGGTGTTCGGGCTTTCGCAGAAACACGGCAAACCGGTCGATATCCATCTGCACGAGCCGGACGCGCTGGGTGGTTTCTCGATGGAGTTGATCGTCGAGCGCACGAAGGCGCTCGGCATGCAGGGGAAGGTAACGGTCGGCCACGCCTTCTGCCTCGGCATGGCGGATCGCGAGTACGCGAAACGGCTTATTTCCGATCTCGCGCGCGAACGCATCGCTGTGATGACGACCGGCGCACCGAGCCGCCCGGTTCCGCCACTACGCGAGTGCGTCGAGGGGGGCGTCGTGCTGTGCGGCGGGTCGGACGGTGTTCGGGACGGCTGGAGCCCCCATGGAAATGCCGACATGCTCGAGCGTGCGATGCTCATCGCGCTGCGCAACAACTGTCGCAAGGACGACGAGCTCGACATGGCACTCGCGGCCTGCACCATCGCCGGCGCGATTGCGACGGGTGCAGAAGACTATGGACTTGCGGTCGGCTGCAAGGCTGACCTCCTTCTGGTGCCCGGAACCGTTCCTGCCGAAGCCGTGGTGACGCGGCCGGCGGGCCGTACGACGATCAAGGCGGGCCGTATCGTCGCCGGGGCTTGAGCGTATGGCTGCTGAAAGTCGATCCCACCACTTCGACAATTGCGGCAAGGAAGGGAAAGGCCTGGAAGCCTAGAGAATTGAGCATCTCCATCAGGTCCGCTGCCTCGACCTATGGAGCTGATCCACGCAATCTATGTTGGTGGTAGACACGTCCCCCGCCGCGTTGGCGCCTCTATCGATCACACGGTCGATGCGCTCTCCGGGTCGATTGCTTTTCAACGCAGATGATCGATCCTGAGCAAGAGATCAATGGTCCCTTGGCAGGTGACGGAGAGTCCAAAATCGACGCCGTTACGCGGCGTCTCAAGCCCCTTAAAATTTGGTCGGAGCGAGAGGATTCGAACCTCCGGCCCCTAGCTCCCGAAGCTAGTGCTCTACCAGGCTGAGCTACGCTCCGACCGATCGGGGCCGCCGGTATAGCCTTCCTGTCCGGGGACCGCAAGCGCATCGCGCGGGGGGCTGGCACGAGGGTTGCTGAACAGGTCCCCATGGATACTAAATCGCCAACTCCGACCGTCCAGCAGGCCCGCATTTCCCCGCAGATGCGAGCCGCCCTGAGCGAGCCCGCCAAGCGCGGCCACGCCCAGTTTTCCGAGCTTCTCGCCACCGCCCGGCGCGAAAGCGGCCTCGATCCGGCGGCGCAGAACCCGCGTTCCAGCGCCACCGGGCTGTTCCAGTTCACCGAGCAGACCTGGCTCGATCTGGTGCGCCGGACGGGTGCGCGGCACGGGCTTGGCGAGCAGGCCAAGAAGATCGTCCGCGACCCCGCGACCGGGCGGTACGAAGTGCCGGGTGGCGAAGACCGCTCGGCAATACTTGCCCTGCGCAAGGACCCGAAGGCCGCCGCCGCGATGGCGGGCGAACTCACGGCGCAGAACCGCAAGTCGCTGACGGCCGCCCTCGGCCGCGAGCCAACCTATCAGGAGGTCTATGCCGCCCACTTCCTGGGTGCGCGCGGTGCGGTCCGCCTGATCCAGGCGGCCGAGCAGTCGCCCGAAACGCCGTCGAACCGCCTGATGCCGGTCGCCGCGAAGGCCAACCGCGCCGTCTTCCGCGACGCCGAGGCGCGGCGCTACCGCACGGCGGGCGAGCTTGCCGACCATCTCCAGGTGGCGCAGACGGCCGCATCCGCATCGGCGAAAAAGCCGGCCGCTTCGGGGGCGGAATACCTCGACGGCATCGCCGACGCGCGGCGCGCCGCACCGCTCTATCTGGCCCAGATGCAGGGCTGATCAGTACGCGCGTTCGATCGCGAAATCGACGAGATCGGCCAGCGCGCGCTTCTCCGGCCCGTCGGGGAAGATGCCCAGCGCGTCGCGCGCGATGCGCCCGTAATGGCGCGCACGCTCGATCGTGTCGTCGAGCGCCTTGTGCTTTCGCATCAGCTCGATGGCGTGCGGCAGATCCTCGTCCTTCTGGTCGAGCTCCTCGAGCGTGCGCCGCCAGAAGGTCCGCTCGGTCTCGTCGCCGCGCAGGAACGACAGCACGATGGGCAGCGTGATCTTGCCGTCGCGGAAATCGTCGCCGACGTTCTTGCCCATCTCGGCGGCCGTGGCGGCATAGTCGAGCACGTCGTCGACGAGCTGGAAGGCGATGCCCAGATTGAGGCCGTAGGTCTCGAGCGCGTCCTCCTCGGCCTTGGGCCGGTCGGCGACGGCGGCCCCCACGCGGCAGGCGGCGGCGAACAGCGCCGCGGTCTTGGCGCGGATCACTTCGAGATAGGCCTGCTCGGAGGTTTCGGTGTCGTTGGCGGTGGTGAGCTGCAGCACCTCGCCTTCGGCGATCACGGCCGAAGCGCCCGACAGGATCGCGAGCACGGCGAGCGAGCCGTCCTCGACCATCACCTGGAAGGCGCGGCTGAACAGGAAGTCGCCGACCAGCACGCTCGCCTTGTTGCCCCACACGGCGTTGGCGGTGGCGCGCCCGCGGCGCAGGTCGCTCTCGTCGACGACGTCGTCGTGCAGCAGCGTGGCGGTGTGGATGAACTCGACGCACGCGGCGAGCTTGATGTGGCGCGCCCCGCGATAGCCGCACATGCGCGCGGCCGCGAGCGTCAGCATCGGGCGCATGCGCTTGCCGCCGGCCGCCACGATGTGGCTGGCAAGCTGCGGGATGAGATCGACCGACGAATGCATGCGCTGGACGATCGTGTCGTTGACCGCCTTCACGTCGTCGCCGACGAGGGCCACGAGCGCCTGCAGCGCGTTCTTGGCAGGCTGACGGCTGCGCCCGCGTTCGCCTTCCAGATTCACGACGACTGCCACGGCCCGCCCCCTCTTGCGCACGCGATATCCGGTCGCCTGCCGATGTCCGGCTTGACCTGCGGCGACGCTGGACCGAGCATAGTCCGCGAGCGGCAGGAATCAAGCGCCGCAGCGGGTCCGGAGACGCCAGACACGATGCGGGAAATCCTGCGCACCAACGACGCCGTGCTGCTCTCGTTCGTCGAGGCGCTGCTGACCGACGCGCGGATCGATTTCCGCGTGCTCGACGCGCACACCGCATCGGTCGAAGGCTCGATCCTGGCGATCCCGCGCCGCGTCGTCGTGGACGACGAGGACGCCCCCGCCGCACTGGCCCTCGTCGCCGGGGCACGCGACGGCGTGCCGCAATGAGCCTCGCCACGACCGACGACACGCTGCTGGGCGGACGCGTGATCCTGCGCCAGCCCGCGACCGGCTACCGGGCGGCGATCGACCCGGTTCTGCTCGCGGCCGCGTGCGGCGACGACGCGCAGCGCGCCCTCGATCTGGGCTGCGGTGCGGGTGCCGCGAGCCTCGCGTTGATGGCGCGCGTTGCGGGCGTGCAAGTGACCGGCATCGAGATCGACGCCGAACTCGCCGGACTTGCGGGCGCCAACGCCGCGGCCAACGGCTGGTCCGACCGCTTCGCGGTCGAGACCGGCGACGTCGCGGCGTTCGGGCAAACCGGCTTCGATCTCGTCCTCGCCAACCCGCCCTATCTGGAAGCCGCGCGCGCCGATCCCTCGCCCGATGTCGGAAAGCGCCGCGCGGATGTCGAGGGCGGACTGCCGCTGGCGGGCTGGGTCGCGGCAGCACTGAAAGCGCTGAAGCCGCGCGGCACATGCGTGTTCATCCAGCGTGCCGACCGGCTGGCCGACCTGCTTGCGGCCCTCGGCGGCAAGGCCGGGGACATCGTGATCTTTCCGCTTTGGCCGCGCAGCGGTGCGCCGGCAAGGCGCGTGATCGTGCGCGCGCGCAAGGGCGTGCGCACGCCGATGACGCTGGCCGCAGGTCTCGTGCTGCACGAAGGGGAGAGTAGTTATACGCGCGCCGCCGACGCGATTTTGCGCGACGGCCGGGCGCTCGCACTGGTATAGACCGCGCCGATGGATCTTCGCGCTTCCCTCGAAAAACTGGTCGGACGCACGCCCACGCCGAGCGTGGCCGTCCTGCGCCTGCAGGGCCCCATCGGCGTGGGCGGAAGGCGCGGCCTGTCGATCGAACGCCTCGCCCTTCCGCTCGAACGCGCCTTCTCGATGACCGGCATTTCGGCCGTCGCCCTCGTCATCAACTCGCCCGGCGGCTCGCCCGCGCAGTCGGCGCTGATCGGCGCGCGCATCCGCGCATTGGCCGAAGAAAAGAAGCTGCCGGTCTACGCCTATGTCGAGGACGTGGCGGCGTCGGGCGGCTACTGGCTTGCCTGTGCCGCCGACGAGATCGTGGCGGACGCCAACTCCATCGTCGGCTCGATCGGCGTGATCGCGGCAAGCTTCGGCTTCGAGGACCTGATGCGCCGGCTGGGCGTGCAGCGGCGCCTCTACACGGCCGGATCGCGCAAGTCGATGCTCGACCCGTTCGGGCCCGAGAAGGAAGAGGACGTGGCGCGCCTGCGCGCGCTGCAGGACGAGATCCACGCCAATTTCCGCGACTGGGTCAGCGCACGGCGCGGGGCGCGCCTCGCCGCCGACCGGGACATGCTGTTCACCGGCGAGTTCTGGACCGGCGCCAAGGCGAAGACGCTGGGCCTGGTCGACGCGCTGGGCGACGCGCGCAGCGACCTGCGCCGGCGCTTCGGCGAGAAGGTCCGCTTGCGCGGCGTTTCCGTGCAGGGCCACTCGCTGCGCAGCCTGCTCGGGCTTTCGTCCGCCGACGCGGGCTGGCCCGAGGCGATGGTCGACTCGCTCGAGACGCGGGCGCTCTATGCGCGCTACGGTCTCTGAGCCATGGGTCTTTCGTTCGGCAAACTGTTCCTGCTGGTCCTCGTGCTCGCCGTCGTGTGGTTCGGCTGGCGCTATTTCCGCGTGCGCGAGAAGGAAGCCGAGATCGCCGCCGAGCGCATGCGCCAGGGCGGCGTCGTCAAGGCGGCGCTGAAGGAAGAGGCCGAGACGATGGCCCCGTGCCGCGTGTGCCGCGCCTATGTCGCCGCCCGCAGCGCGCCGTGCGAGCGCGCCGACTGCCCCCAGCGCTGAACCGCAAAAGTTAGTTGACGACAGTTGACGGTCACCTGACCGTCGCCTCCACGATGTACCTGACATCGTTGCATTTTCAGCGGATGAGGCGACATGTGACGGGTTCATTTTCGCGTCTCATGTATGCTGCAAAATTTCCCCTTTAATAGTTTTAATATCCTATTATAATTCACATCGGAATTCAAGCCCGACAAGCAATTCCCGTCATGCCCGCGCTCGTCGCGGGCATCCACGACTTCGACTGCGGCAGCGTTCAGACGGCAAGTCGTGGATGCCCGGCTTTCGCCGGGCATGACAAACCTCAAATGGCTTTCACCGCTACACCCCCTCCATCGATCCCAGCAGATCCGCGATCTTGACCGTGGCGAAGTTCGAGAACGTGTCGGAGACCGCGTAGGGCAGCACGATCCGGTCGCCGTGGCGCATGGCGCCGCAGGTGTAGACGACGTTGGGCACGTAGCCTTCGCGCTCGAACGGTTCGGGGCGGATCAGCGGCTCGCGCGAGCGCGCCAGCACCTTGGCCGGGTTCTTGGCGTCGAGCAGCACGGCCCCGATCGAGTATTTGCGCACCGCTCCCACGCCGTGCGTGAACAGCAGCCAGCCTTCCTCCAGCTCGATTGGCGAGCCGCAGTTGCCGATCTGCACGAACTCCCACGGATATTTCGGCTGCAGGACAGCCTCGCCGCCGTCCCACGCATGCAGGTCGTCCGACAGGACGAGTTGGAGATTCTCGTTGTCCTGACGGGCGATCATGGCGTACTTGCCGCCGATCCGGCGCGGAAACAGCGCCATGCCCTTGTTGCGCGCGGCGGTGCCGATGAGCGGCGTGAGCCGGAACGAGACGAAATCGTCGGTCTCGATCATCTCCGAACGGATTCCGCGCCCGTTGTACGCGGTGTAGGTGGCGCGGTAGGTCGCCTTGCCGTCTTCCTCGCAGCGCACGAAGCGCGCATCCTCGATGCCGTTGGACTGCGCCTCGGTCAGCGGGAAGATCACCCGTTCGCTGATGTCCTCTTCCGGACGGAAGGCGACGTCGACGATCTCGCCCTGCGCGCAGGCGACGCGGCCCACCACTTCGGGGATCGAGGCCAGACGCGCGGTCGGCTCCAGCGTCACGCGGCCCTCGGCATCGATCGAGCCCGCCCGGAACGTGAGGGACGAGATATGCCCCTCGCCCACCGCGCGCAGGCTGAGGATGAAGCGGCACGCGCCGGGGGCCACGCACGTCTGGTCGGGATGGGGCACGATGCTCGGATTGAACAGGGCCGAGGCCTCGAACGAGTATTCGTGCATGAAATAGGCGCCGACGAGCTGGCGCTGGTGGACCGAGAACTGCGCATGGTCGCGCAGCGCCACCTCCATCTCGTCGGCACGCGCCGCGAACAGGTCCGGCAGGTGCCGGTGACGGCCCTCGAAGTTCTCGAGCACGTCGTGAAGGAGGCGCGCCGTCGTCTCGGGATCGAGGGCGAGCACGCGGTCGACGATGTGGTTGGCGCGCGTCCTGTCGGTGGGGTTGAGGTCGCGCGGCTCGATCGCCGGGCGGAAACGGCGGACGACCACGCGCCCGGGATCCGGGCGCAGGAAGAGTCCCTGGCGGCTGAGGAATTTGACTTGCGACAATATGTGCTCCGGTTCTCTCCCGAAAGGCGCCGGATCGGCACCGATCGTCAGGCAAGTCTCGGCGCGAACTTCGTCCGGTTTTCGCCGAGGCGCGCGATCTGGCGGATTTCCGCCAGAGCGAGCAGATAGGAAATCACCGATTCGCCGCCGCAGTTCGCGTTCGGCCGGTCGGGATGCAGCCCGTCGCGGCAGGCACCCGTTTCCGGATCGACGAGCGGCTGCGACAGGTCGTTGTCGCCCGCGAACCACGCGAAGGCGCGCAGGGCGGCGGCAAGCCACTCGCCGTCGCCGTCGGCGCGCCAAGCGGCATGGCAAGCGGCGATCGTCGCGGTCGCCTCGAGCGGCTGCTGGTCGAACGCGTCGGGCGTGGCGCGGTGGGTGCCGAAGCTTTCCGTCCCCACCGGACGGAAGACGCCGAGCGGGCCGGTCTGCCGGCGCACGAGCCAGCGCAACGCGGCCAGGCCCGCCGAAACGTGCGGGTTGAGGCGCAGCGCCGTGCCCGAGACGATCAGCGCTTCGGCAAGCCGCGCGTTGTCGTAGGCGAGGCTCTCCTCGAACCACATCCAGTCGTCCGACCCGACCTTCTCCACGAGGGCGAGCAGCCGGTCGGCAAGGACGCGTCGAAGACGTGCGGCAGCGGCATCGCCGGCGAAGCGCGCGCAATACGCGTCGAGACCGAGAAGCGCGAAGGCCCACGCGCGCGGCGATCCGAACGCCTCGACCGGGGCCAGCGCTTCGGCGAACAGGCCGGCTGCCCAGTCGCGCCGGGCAAGGCTCGCGTCGGACCGGGCGCACTCGCCCAGCGCCCAGAGCGTGCGCGCATGGCTGTCTTCCGAGCCGGATTCTTCCAGCCAGCCGCGTCCGAAATCCATGAAGTTGCGGAACCGCCGCGTGACCGGGTTCCAGGCGTGCTGGACGAACGCGGCGAAGCGCGACGCGTAGATCGCGGGCATGCGCGTCTCGCCGGCCATGCCGAGCCGGCAGGCGAGCAGAAGGGCGCGCGCGTTGTC
>JBIKWI010000228.1:0-4842 GCA_044356395.1 Tagaea sp.
GATCGGATCGATCTCGGTCACGAGCACGCGCGCACCCGCCTGGCGCAGCGAGGCGGCCGAACCCTTGCCCACGTCGCCGAAGCCGGCGACGACGGCGACCTTGCCCGACATCATCACGTCGGTGGCACGGCGGATCGAGTCGACCAGCGACTCGCGGCAGCCGTAGAGATTGTCGAACTTCGACTTGGTGACCGAGTCGTTGACGTTGATGGCCGGGAACAGCAGCGAGCCGTCCTTTTCCATCTGGTAGAGGCGATGCACGCCCGTCGTGGTTTCCTCGGTGACGCCGCGGATCGCGGCACCCATCTTGGAGTACCAGCCCGGCTGTTCCTTCACGCGCTTCTTGATCGCGGCGTAGAGGATTTCTTCTTCCTCGTTGGTCGGGTTGGAGACGACCTTGAGGTCCTTCTCCGCCTTCATGCCGAGATGGATCATCAGCGTGGCGTCGCCGCCGTCGTCGAGGATCATGTTCGGCGTGCCGCCGTCGTGCCACTCGAAGATCTTGTGGGTGTAGTCCCAGTAATCGACCAGCGTTTCGCCCTTGATGGCGAAGACCGGCGTGCCGGCGACGGCAATGGCGGCGGCGGCATGGTCTTGCGTCGAGAAGATGTTGCACGAGGCCCAGCGCACGTCGGCACCCAGTGCCTTGAGCGTCTCGATGAGCACGCCCGTCTGGATCGTCATGTGAAGCGAGCCGGCGATGCGGGCCCCCTTCAGCGGCTGCGCCTTGCCGTACTCGGCGCGGATCGCCATCAGGCCCGGCATTTCGGACTCGGCGATCGAAAGTTCCTTGCGGCCCCACTCGGCGAGTGAGACGTCCTTGACGATGTAATCGGGCATGGGAATGGAGGCTCCGGAAGAAAGAGGGCGCCGTTCAACGGGCGGATTCGCTGGAAAATTCCGAGCGCGCCTTATACCGGCCCCGGCGCACCCCCTCAATCGGTTTCGGGGGTATCGTCTAAGCTGCTGAAAAAGCGTCTATTCCTTGGCCCGGACAAGGCTCTCGTTGAATTCGTCGACGAGGCTGGCGATGGCCTTCGTGTCCCACTGCTCCATGACCACGCGTGCGCGCGCGGTGGCACTCTGGACGTCGAGGTTGCGCACCCGGTTTTTGACGCGCGGGATCTTGATGGGCGACATCGAGAATTCGCGGATGCCGAGCCCGGCGAGCAGGGCCGTGTAGCGCGGGTCGCCGGCAATCTCGCCGCAGATCGACACCGGAATGCGGTTGCGCAAGGCCGCTTCGGCCGTGAACTGGATCAGGCGGAGGACGGCCGGATGGAGCGGGTTGTAGAGATGCGCCACCTGCTCGTCGCCCCGGTCGATGGCGAGCGCGTACATCGTCAGGTCGTTGGTGCCCAGGGCCAGGAAGTCGCAGACCCGCGCCAGCGCGTCGGCGGCAAGGGCGGCCGCCGGAATCTCGATCATGGCACCCAGCGGGGGCAGCGGATCGGCGATGGCGATCCCTTTGCGCACGAGCCGGCGCGCGGCCTTGCCCACAGCATCGCGCACCTGCTTCATCTCGTCGACCGTGGCGATCATGGGCACGAGGATGCGCAGCGGCCCATGCGCACCCGCGCGCAGGATCGCGGCAAGCTGCGCGTCGAGCAGCTCGGGACGCGCAAGCGACAGCCGGATCGCACGCAGGCCGAGGGCAGGGTTGGGTCCGGGCGACAGGTCGCCCAGTGCGGAAGCCAGCTTTTCGCCGCCGACATCCAGCGTGCGTACGGTCACGACGCGCCCGGCCATGCCCTTCACGATCTCGGCGAGCTGCTGGTACTGCTCCTCCTCGTCGGGCACGTCGTTGCGGTTCATGAACAGGAATTCGCTGCGCAGCAGGCCGATCGACGCGGCACCGGCCGCCAGCGCCTGCTCGACCTCGCGCGGAAGCTCGAGATTGGCACCGAGCGCGAACTCGATCCCGTCCTTGCTGACGGACGGCAGCTTGGAGAGGCGCGCGAGCTGGCGCTCTTCCTTGGCGTATTCGAGACGGCGCTTTTCATAGCGCTCGAGCGTGGCCGCCGTCGGCCGCGCGATGACCTTGCCTTCGTTGCCGTCGATGATGACCGTGTCGCCGGTCCGCACCGCACCCACGAGATCGGCCACGCCGAGCACGGCCGGCAGGCCGAGGGCGCGCGCCATGATCGCGGTGTGGCCTTCCGCGCCGCCGATGACGGTCGCGAAGCCGCCGACGATGGCGGGGTCCATCACGGCCGTATCGGCGGGCGTGATCTCCTCGGCGACGACGATGGCGCCTTCCGGCAGGTTCTTGAAGGCGCCCCACGGCGTCTGGGTAAGGTTGCGCACGAGACGCGCGCCCACCTCGCGCACGTCCTGGACGCGCTGGGCGAGATAGGAATCCTCCATCGCCTCGAAGGCTTCCGCGATCGCCTCGGCTTCGGCGCGCACGGCGGTTTCGGCCGTCGCGAGATTCTCCACGATGCGCTTCTCCACACCGCGCACGAGGCGCGACTGGGACAGCATCTGCACGTGCGCGTCGAGCAGGTAACCGAGTTCCTCGGCCGCCGCCGGCGGCAGTCCGGCGGTCTTCTGCTTCAGCTTTGAAAGCTGCTTCTTGCTGGCTTCGACCGCCGCGCGGAAGCGGTTGCGCTCGCCCTCGGCCTGGTCGGGCGCGATGGCACACTCCGCGAAAGACGGGAGCTCGATGCCGTGGACATGGGCGGGTCCGATCGCAACGCCGGGCGCCACGCCCAGCCCCTGGAACACGGCCTGACCTTCGCCGCCGGGCCGCCGGCTGCGCGGCTTCGCCGCCTTGGGAGCGCGCAGCGTCACGTCATTCCTCGTCGAACTTTGCGGCGATCAGGGCCGCGATCGCGTCGACGGCTTCCTGCGCATCCGGCCCTTCGGCGCGCACACCGACCGTGCAGCCGGGGGCCGCCGCGAGCATCATCAGGCCCATGATCGACAGGCCCGAGACGGTCGTGCCGCCCTTGGTGACGTGCGTGGCGGCGACGAACTGGCCGGCGAGCTTGACGAACTTGGCTGCGGCGCGCGCGTGCAGGCCGCGCTTGTTCAGGATCTCGCAGTCCCGCGTGACGACGAGGCCGCCGGGTGCGGCCGCTTCGTTCATCGAGCACCCGCGGCGGGCTTGATGTCGCCGGCCAGAAGCTGCGAGGCGACGTTGATGTACTTGCGGCCGGCTTCGCGCGCCGCCTGGACGGCGGCGGCGAGCGGCTCGGTATTGCGCACGCTGGCGAGCTTGATCAGCATCGGCAGGTTGACGCCGGCGATCACCTCTATGCGCGCACGATCCATGATCGAGATGGCGAGGTTCGACGGCGTGCCGCCGAACATGTCGGTCAGCACGACGACGCCGGCGCCGGTATCGCAGCGCGCGACGGCGGCGAGTATCTCGTTGCGGCGCATCTCCATGTCGTCTTCGGGGCCGATGCAGACGGAAGCGACGTTGCGCTGCGGCCCCACCACGTGCTCGAGCGCCGAGACGAATTCGGCGGCCAGGCGGCCATGGGTCACGAGAACGAGTCCGATCATTTGAGACGTGCCTTCTTTCGCGTGTTGCGCGGAGCCGGGAACAAGCTTCATGCGAAGCTCCGGTCGAGATCGCGGTGGACGAGGTTGACGCGCCGCCCGCCCTGGGCGAGGCGCTCGGCAAGGCGTTCGGCGACGAAGACCGAGCGATGCCGCCCGCCCGTGCAGCCGACGGCGACGGTGAGATAGGATTTTCCCTCGGCCTCGAAGCGCGGCAGGAGCGCCACGATCATGTCGCTGAGGCCGTCGAAGAACGCGTGGAACCCCGGATCGCGCTCGACGAAGCGGGCCACGTCCGCGTCCTTGCCGGTCAGCGGCTTGAGGTCGGGCCGGTAGTGCGGGTTCGACAGGAAGCGGACGTCGAAAACGAGATCGGCTTCGCGCGGCAGGCCGTTGCGATAGGCGAAGCTGACGATCGACAGGGCCAGGCCGGCCGGCGCATCGAGCGCGAAATCGTCCTGCACGAGGCGCTTGAGCTGGTTGGCCGACAGCGCCGCCGTGTCGATGACCCGGTCCGCGCGCGCGCGCAACGGCTCGAGCAGGCGGCGTTCGGCCTTGATGCCGTCGATCAGCGGCCGGTCGGTCGCCAGCGGATGGCGGCGGCGCGTTTCGGTGTAGCGGCGCGCGAGGGTCTCGTCGTCGCAGTCGAGATACAGCAGCCGCACGTCGAGGCCCTGTTCGCCCAGAAGCCGGTCGATGGCCGCGACCAACGCGTCGACTCCGAAGTCGCGCGTGCGCGTGTCGACGCCGATGGCGACCGGGCGCGCATGCGCCGGATCGGTCTCGGAAAGGACGAGGCTCGAGAGCAGCGTGAGCGGCAGGTTGTCGACCGCTTCGTAGCCGGCGTCTTCGAGCGCGCGCATGGCGGTCGAGCGGCCGGCGCCGGAAAGACCGGTCACGAGCGCGATGCGCCGGCGCGGTGTCGGGGCGGTCTGCGGGGTCGCGACGGGCAAGGGAACGATCATGATGCGGCCTTGCCTCGGGCCCGTCAGTGCGCGGACAGCTTGCCCTGACGGGCAAGGCCGGCCGCAAGACGCAGTTTGGCGGCCGCCGAGGCAGCCCACGGGTCGATGGCAAATCGCGGCACCTTGACGCCCAGCAGGTCGCGGGTCGCCGGCTCGGGCAGCCGCTCGATGGCCGTACGGTCCGTCAGGTCGACGACCAGCCCCAGCTTGGCGCTGTCAGCGCAGGCCTCTTCAACGCCGTCGAGATGCACGATGCCGATGCCTCTTACTTCCAACAGACCGGCAATTTTGCCGGGAGCGGTTGCCCAGATCGCGTTGCCGCGCCGTTCGAGATCGACCCTGTCATCGGCCACCAGCCGCGCCCCGC
>JBIKWI010000229.1:0-4835 GCA_044356395.1 Tagaea sp.
CACGCCCGAGCGCCGGGAGATCGTCGATTTCGCGCCGCCGTGGCTCTCCGGTGTCGACGAGGTGCTCGTGACCGGCCCGGCCGCACCGGCCATCGCAAAGATCGAAGACCTTGCCGGCAAGGAAGTGCATGCCCGAGCGACCAGCGCCTACTACACATACCTGCTGGCGCTCAACGCAGATTTCGCGGCACGCGGTCTTGCGCCCGTGCGCATCGTGACGGTTTCCGAACGCCTCCAGGACGAGGATCTGCTGCAGATGGTCAGTGCCGGCCTGCTGCCGTGGGCGTTCGCCGACGATCACCTCGCCGGAATCTGGGCGCGGATCCTGCCGCGCCTCAAGGTCCATCCGGACATCGCATTGGACAGGAACGGCGACATCGCCTGGGCCTTTCGCAAGGATTCGCCGCTGCTCGCCGCCGAGCTTGCCGCGTTTTTCGCCGAGCACCGCGACCGGACCGCCTTCGGCTCGACGATCCGCCGGCGCTATTTTGCCAACACCAAGGCGCTGCGCAACTCGGGCGGTGCTGCCGAGGCGAGGCGGTTCGAACGGCTCGTCGAGAGCTTCCGCCGCCATTCCGGCAGGCACGGCTTCGACCATCTGATGCTTGCCGCGCAGGGCTACCAGGAATCCCAGCTCGACCAGTCGCGCCGCAGCCCGCGCGGTGCCGTCGGCGTCATGCAGCTGATGCCGTCGACGGCGGCGGCGGCTCCGGTGAACATCCGCGACGTGGCGAGCAGTGCCGACCGCAACATCGAGGCGGGCGCCATCTACATGGCGCATCTGCGCCGCAGCCTGCTTGCCGACCCGAACCTCAACGAGGTCGACCGCACGCTGATGACGTTCGCGGCGTACAATGCCGGACCCGGAAACCTGCGCAAGTTCCGCCGGCTGGCCGCGCAGATGGATCTCGATCCGAACGTGTGGTTCGACAATGTCGAACTGGCCGCGGCGCGGATCGTGGGCAACGAGACGGTCCAGTACGTCGGCAACATTTTCAAATACTATGTCGCCTATCGGCTTGCCGCGCGGCGCGCCGAGGAGGCAGACCCGAACCGGCCGCCGGTCTACGACCACGAAGGACTCTTCCGTCGGGCGAAATGACAGGAGCACGCATGAAGATCGCGGTCGTCGGGGCGGGGGCAATCGGCGGGACCATCGCCGGAACGCTGGCGCGCAAGGGCGGGCACGAGGTCTCGGTGCTGGCGCGCGGGCCCCATCTGGCGGCGATCCGCGAGCGCGGGCTGATGCTCGAGACCGAGACCGGCACGACGACCCATCGCCTCGCCGCGTCGGACGACACGCGCGCACTCGGTCCGCAGGATCTCGTGATCCTGACGGCCAAGGGCCACGGGGTTCCCGCACTCGCCCCGCATCTGGCCCCGCTGCTCGCCAAGGACACCATCGTCGTGTGCGTGCAGAACGGCATCCCGTGGTGGTTCTTCGCCGGGCTCGACGTGCCCGAGCGCGACACGCCGCTTCCCGTCGTCGATCCGGGCGGCGGCATCTGGAAGGCGCTTTCGGGCACGCGGGCGATCGGCTGCATGATCCAGATGCCCGCGAGCATGCCGGCACCGGGCCACGTCCTCAATCCCGGCCTGCCGCGCACGCTGGTCCTGGGCACGCCGCGCAAGGGTGCCGACCCCGGGGCGCTCGCCGCCGTCGCGGGCGTGCTTGCGCCCGCTGGCTTCGAGGCGAACGTCACCGACGACATCCGCACGGTCGTGTGGAACAAGCTCCTGCAGAACGCGTTCTTCGGGCCGGTCAGCGTGCTCGCGCAGGCGCGCAACGGCGAGATCGTCGGCGCACCGGGCATCGCGGAACTTCGCGCGCGCGTCGTCGACGAAGGCGTGGCCGTCGCGGCCGCATGGGGAAGTTCGCTTGCCGATGCCGTCCCCGAGCTGAATTCGCCGAACATCGGCAGCCCCAACCACAAGACGTCGATGCTGCAGGATTTCGAGGCCGGCCGGCCGGTCGAGATCGGCCCGATCCTCGCCGCCCCCATCGATCTGGGGCGCCGGCGCGGCGTGGCGATGCCTTCGTTCGAGACGCTGCATGCGCTGACGGCGCTGCGCACGGCGAAGCGCGGCTGACGGCGGGGCGCGCGTGACGGACATCCATGTCGGCCTGATCGGGGCGGGCTATATCGGCCACACGATGGCGCTCGCCTATCGCGCGGTCGGCGCGCTGTTCCCCGACCTGCCGCGCGTCCGGCTTGCGATGCTCGCCGACATCGACGCCGCCGGTGCCGCGAAGGCCGCCGCGCGCTACGGCTTCGCGCGCGCGACCGGCGACTGGCGAGCGCTCGTCGCCGATCCCGAAATCGACATCGTCGCCATCGCCACGCCCAACCACCTGCATCGCGACATGGCGGTTGCCGCACTGGAGGCCGGCAAGCACGTGCATTGCGAAAAGCCGCTCGCCCTCGACCTCGCGCAGGCCCGCACGATGGAAGCGGCGGCAAGGCGCGCGGGCACCCGCACCATCGTGGGCTACAACTATCTCCACAACCCGATGATCCGCACCGCACGCGCACTCGTCGCCGGCGGCGAGATCGGCACGCCGGTGCATTTCAAGGGTGCCCACGACGAAGACTACATGGCCGATCCGGCATTGCCGTTCTCGTGGCGCTGCGACCGGGCGCTTGCCGGGGCGGGCGCGCTCGCCGATCTGGGCTCGCACATCCTGGGTTTCGCCGACGCGCTGATGGGGCCGGTCGCCGAAGTGTGCGGCGACGTTTCCACGACCGTGCCGGTGCGCCCGCTGCAAGGCGGGGGTACCCGCAAGGTCGAGAACGAGGACCAGGGCCATTTCCTCGTCCGGTTCGCGAGCGGTGCGACCGGGGCGATCGGTGCGAGCCGCGTGGCGCAGGGGCGCAAGATGGGGCTCGCGTTCGAACTCGTTGGCACGAAGGGATCGATCGCCTTCGACCAGGAACGGCTCAACGAGCTTCGGGTCTATCGCGCGGACGCACGTGCGGGCCGGGCCGGCTACACGACAATCCTCGCGGGTCCGGAGCATCCGGGCTATGCCGCGTTCTGCCCGGCACCGGGCCACCAGATCGGCTTCACCGACCTGAAGACGCTGGAAGTGGCGCACTTCCTTGGCGCCATCCGCGACAAGGTGCCCGCCGAACCCGATTTCGCCGCGGCGTTGCGCTACGAGCGCGTGATCGATGCGGCGCTGCGTTCGGCCGGCGAACGGCGCTGGGTGCGGGTCGCGACCGACTAGCCGCGACCCGCCCGCCGTTCAGGTCCTCGGATTGCTCAGCATCTCGGCGCATGCGCGCGCCACGTCGGCGTCGGGCTTGTTGCTGCCGGGCATCTGGGCGAAGCCGCTGCGCTCGATGACGCTGCCGCGTTCCCACGAACTCGTCTTCACGAGCTCGCCCAGTTTCGTCGACGCATCGCCCTGCGCGCGGAAGAGCGACACGCAGATGGGTGCGAGCACGCCGACGACGGCCTCGTGCGAGGCGGCGGCGACGCGCTTGTCGGAGGTTCCGCCGGTCACCCAGCCGCCCCAGTTGAATCCGAGGATGGCGAGGGCGACCGCGCCGGCGGCCGCACCCCACAGGAACGGCGTGGTGGTGGCGGGAAGTTTCATGGAGATCGACATGGGATTTCCTTCAAACGAAGCGGAGCGCCGGGCGGAATGCCGCGACGGATGTCTCGGGGATCGGAAAGGCCCGAATCAGACGGGCGCGCGCAGCAGCGCGTAGACGCCGATCAGGATGGCCAGCAGGGCGGGAACGACGACAGGCGGAATGAACCAATTGGGCATTTGCAACTCCTCGCGGCAGGAACCGGGGCGGGAGCGCAGTTCTCTCTCAGCCATCGAAGCCGGAAAGACCTTTGTCGATGGTGAGGGACTCTACACTCGTCGAGCCGGCATGTCGTCCTTCATCGGCCGGGCAGGGCGGTCCGCCGGACCCCCGCGAGCCCCCTATCCATTGAAAAATCGGCGTTTCTGCCCTATTATCAAAGTCTGAGGCGCCAATGGACCAGACCGAAAGCAAAGTCATCGTCAACCTGTTGCTCACCACGGTGGTGTTCTGCACCATCATGGGGGCGATCGGGTATGTCGTGACCCGTTATCCCGAGTTGATCGACGGCGCGTCGACGATGGTCAACGGCGTGGCCGTGGCCGTGCCGACGGTCGTCAGCACCGAGCCGATGACGCTGCGCTGCCGCGTGTCGAAGGAATACGTGATGGAGCCGGGCACCAGTCAGGTGCGCACGACGGCCATGGTCACGAACTGCGCCAACGAGCCGACCGCCAGCAAGAACTGAGCGCGTTTCTCCCGGAAGGTTCCAGATGCTCCAGACGACCGTCGCCGGCAGCCTGCCGAAACCCGCGTGGCTGGCCGCGCCCCAGCAGCTTTGGGCGCCGTGGCGCCAGACCGGGGCGGCCCTCGCCGAAGCGCAGGCCGACGCCACCACGCTCGCCGTGCGCCTGCAGCGCCAGGCCGGCATCGACATCCCCAGCGACGGCGAGCAGGCCCGCCAGCACTTCGTCCACGGCTTCCTTGCCGGCGTCGCCGGCATCGATTTCGAGAACAAGGTGACGATGGGGATCCGCAACAACCGCTACGACGCGCAGGTTCCGCAGGTGATCGGTGCGCTGAAGCGCAAGGGGCCGGTCCATTCGATGGAAGCGCGTGCCGCGCGCGCCGCCGCCGACGGCAAGGTCAAGTTCACGCTGCCCGGGCCCATGACGATCGTCGACACGATCGCCGACCGCTTCTACGGCGACCGCGTCAAGATGGCGATGGCGTTCGCCGAACTCCTCAACGAGGAAGCGCGGGAACTGGAAGCCATCGGCATCGACACGGTCCAGT
>JBIKWI010000230.1:0-4820 GCA_044356395.1 Tagaea sp.
CCGATCGAGAGCATCCCGCTGCCTCGGCGTGTCGTCTCCTAGCCGGCCGAATCCGGGAACTTCGCCTTCAGGTCGGCCTTGATGCGCTCCGAGCGCGCTTCGCCCTTGAGTCCGTCGGCGGCGAAATAGATTTCCGCGACCTGGTTCTGCACGGCCTTCATCGTCGCCTCGTCGTCGTTCGTCCGGGCCACGCGCAGCACCGTGTCGCCGCCGTAGGTCGGAAAGGGGTTGTCCGCGTCGCCGCCGGCCCGCGTCGGACTCCTGCCTTCTGCGAGTGCGCGGATTTCGCGGCGCAGCCGCCGGCGCAGCATCGCGATCCCTTCGTCGGTCCGACCCAGATACTCGCGCGAATGCACGGCGATCGGCCCCTGGCTGACCCAGACGTCCCAGTCGCCGGGATTCGACTGGCGCTCCTCGTAGGGGCGATGCGCGGTCTGGCCGTAGAAATCGACCGTCTCCCAGCCGACCTCGTCGCGTTTTCCCTGGCGCAGCACTTCGTCCTTGTCGTTGAAGTGCCGCCAGCCGAACTTGCGGCTGTTAGTGCTGTCGATCGGCACGACCCATTTGGTGAGGCTCGTTCGGCCGAAGAACTGCGGCTTTTCCAGCCGCTGGAACATGCCGCCGTTCTGCGCGAGGTTCGGCATCAGATAGTCGTGGAAACGCAACATGACGAGATCGCCCACACGCCGCGCATGGCTGTAGACGATGCCGGCCTCGCGCCGGAAATACGACACGACCGGCAGTTCGACGAAATGCTCGAGGCCGGGGAATTGCGGGCCGTTCACGCGCCCGTGCAGGAACACCGAGTGGTAGGGATCGATCGCGTTCTCGGTCTCCTGCAGCCAGTTGCACGGCGAATGGATGGAGTAGGGGATGAGCTCGTGGTCCGGCAGGTCGAGCGAGTCGAGATAGGGGAAGGCCGGCATGTCGTCCGGCGGGCCCATATAGGCGAAGACGAGGCCCTTCATCTCGCGGACCGGATAGGCCGGCTGGCAGACGGACTTGCAGATCGTGCTCGACGCCGGCTCGCCCGGCGTTTCCAGGATCGTGCCGTCGACGTCGAAGTGCCAGCCGTGATAGCAGCACCGGATTCCGCGCTGCTCGATGCGTCCGAATTCGAGGGACGCCCGCCGGTGCGCGCAGTGGCGGTGAAGAAGACCGATGTTGCCGCCACCGTCGCGGAAGATCACGAGATCCTCGCCGAGAATCCGGATCGGCACAGGCTTCGCGCCGAGCTGGGACGTCATCGCGACAGGCGTCCAGAAGCGGCGCAGGTACTCGCCCGCCGGCGTGCCTGGCTCGACGCGCGTGATCTCGGCATCCGGTTCCGCCGGCAGGCGCAGGTCGTAGCCGCGGAAAGGGGCCCTTGCGTGACGGACATCTTCGGTCATGGCGTCCTCGTCAGGAAGCGGAGCTGGGGTGTGTCGCGATCCAGTGTCGGGCGATGTCGACGCGCCGGCAGATCCACACGCCGTCGTGCTTGTGCACATAGTCGAGGAAACGGCGGAAGGCTTCGGCGCGGCCCGGACGGCCGGCAAGGCGCATATGCAGGCCGACCGACATGAGGCCGGGTTGCGTGGCGCCTTCGCGATAGAGGCAGTCGAAACTGTCTTTCAGGTACGAGTAGAATTCCTCGCCGTTGCCGAAGCCGGCCGGATTGGCGAACTTCGTGTCGTTGCTGTCGACCGAATACGGGATCACCAGATGCGGCCGGCCATGGCGCGTGTCCCAGTAGGGGAGCTCGTCGGCGTAGGAGTCGCTGTCGTAGAGGAAGCCGCCTTCCTCGACGAGCAGCTTGCGTGTCTCCACGCTCGGGCCCGTGCGGCAATACCAGCCGAGTGGCCGTTCGCCGAAGCTGCGCGTCAGCGAGGCGACGGCGCGCGCGATGTGCTCTCTCTCTTCGTCCGGCTTCAGCAGCCAGTGCTTGATCCAGCGCCAGCCGTGACTGCACACGTCGTATCCGGTCTCGCGGATCGCAGCGACGACCTGGGGGTTGCGTTCGAGCGCCAGTGCGCAGCCGAACACGGTTGCTGGCATCTCGTATTCCCGAAGCAGGCCGATCAGCCGCCACACGCCCACGCGGCTTCCGTACTCGTAGATCGATTCCGCATTGAGATCGCGCGTACCCGGCGGCATCGACGGCGTGGCCTCGAGCAGCTGCGTCTCCGAAGCGCCGTCGCCATCGGGGAACGAGTACTCGGACCCTTCCTCGTAGTTGAGGACGAAATTGAGCGCGAGACGCGCGCCGTTCGGCCATTTCGGATCGGGGCGCTTGCGGCCATAGCCGATCATGTCGCGCGGATAGGGAGATTGGCTCATGTCCAGTCGACCTCGATCGTCTCGGCGAGCGCTCTTTCCTCGACATCGCCCGGCGTGCCGTCGCGGCTCAGCAGCGAGGCGACCTGTGCGGCCTCGCCGAGCGCCGCGACGCCGGCGTGCCACGTCCCCGGATGATAGCCGAACGCCTGGCCGCGCGCTGCGACGAAGGCACGTGCGCCGGCAAGATCGGGCTGGCCGTCGGCGTCCGCCGGGAACACGACCAGCGACAGGGCGCCACCCGACAGATGCAGGAAGAACTGCGCGGAATTCATGTGCCGTTCGATCATCCGCACTTGTCGCGGGGCGGCCTGGGGCGGCAAGTGGATCAATGTCGCGGTCACCTTCGCCAGCGGTCGCGGATCGGCGATCACCGGCAGCGGACCGTTGCGTGCGCCGCCCGTGGGGACCGTCATCACCGGACCGAAGGGCCGGAACGAGTCCTCCGTCAGCGTCTGGACGCGCAGGCGGATCATCCGTCCAGCCCCGGGATGGTGCAGGCCGCGGCAAGCCGGGTCACGTCGTCGATCCGGTCGACCGACAGGATCATCTCGGCCAGCCGGTCGCGCGCGGCCGGAGCCAGGACCGAGCCGGCGGTCGCCGCGAACTTCCCGACGACCCGCGATTCGTCGAGACGTCGCGAGCCCGTCCCGTCGGCTTCGGCGACGAACGTCGACACGGCCGGTCCGTCGTTGCACTCGATCGTCACGCCGCCCGAAAAGCGGATCGTATCGCCGGCCGGCACGATGCGGGCGACGATGCGCCGCGCCATCGCCAGAAGATCCGGACGGCGGAATGCGTCGCCCTCGTAGTGCGCGGCATCGACCTTGCCGTCGACCAGCGCCGCAGCGACCGCATAGAAAACGCTTGCACGCGCATGCGTCGAGGTGCGGGGCGCAAGCTTTGCGTCGCGCGGCTCGGCGATCTGGCCGACGAACTCGGCGGGAACAGCGAGCTCGACCGACCGGATGCTGTCGGCCGACAGCTTGTGCGCTTCACGCAGTTGCAAGGCCGCCTCGATGAATGCGTGGATCGCATGCGCGTTCGGATAGAGCTTGAAGGCCGTGCCGAGGCAGGTCCAGTCGCTCCCGAGCCCGTCGGTCGCGGCCGCAAGATCCATCTTCGTGTCCGCCGGCAGCAGTGCCCTGTAGATGCCGTAGCGGCCCTCGAATGCGGTCGCGGGCCCGGTAAAGTCGGCTTGCGCAAGGTGGCCGGCGACGATCGCGGCATGCGCCGCCCAGCCCGGATGCAGTGTTTTCGACCAGGTTCCGTCGCTGTAGGCCTCGAGCACGCCGGATGCCTGGCTGGCCGAAATTCCGAAGCCCGATGCGATCTGTGCCGGCGAAAGATGCCAAAGCCTGCCGACTGCGGCGGTCGCGGCGGGTGCGCCGAGGACGCTTGTCGGATGCAGGCCCACGCCATGGAACGCGCCGGGCGTGACGAGCCCGAGGCGGCAGCCAAGTTCGTTTCCGATCGCGATGCCGACGATCAGTTCGCGCCCGCTTGCTTGGACCGCCTCGCAGGCGGCAAGTGCGGCAGCTACCGAAGGCGCACTCGGATGCATCACCGATTCGTTGTGCGTGTCGTCGAAGTCCATCGCGTGCGCGAGCGTGCCGTTGACCATCGCGGCGTTCGCCGCCGAACTGCGGCTCCCTTCGCCTAGCACCGTCGCCGCATCGCCTCCGCCCATCGCGCGCCCTGCCTTGCGCACGGCAACGCCGATCGGCAAGGGTGCTGCGGCAAGCGCCACGCCCAGCGTATCGAGCAGGCGCAGGCGGCAGTCGGCCACGACCTCCGCCGGCAGGTCGTCGAATCGCAGGCCGGCGGCCCAGTCCGCGAGCTTCGTGCCCAGCGTCACAGCCGTTTGACCATCTTTATGCGCATGTGCTCGCCCGCGAGGATCGGCGGATACAGCGGCGGACGGCCGGGGCCGGTGCAGCTCTCGATGCAGCGGATCTCGGCGTCGTAGTTCGGGTGGCAGAAGAACGCGATCGACTGGCGCCGGCTCATCGCCGCCGCCGCTTCCGGCGGGTTCGCGACGCGGTGCAGGGTCGAGCGCCAGCGGTCGTTCGTCCATCGCGCCATCATGTCGCCGATATTGATGATGAGTGCGCCGGGGATCGGCTGCACGTCGGTCCAGGTTCCGTCGGCCAGGCGGACCTGCAGTCCGCCGGGGCCGGCGGTCGGGAGCAGGATCGTCAGGCTGCCGAAATCCGTGTGCTCGCCGGTGCGCAGCTGGCCCGGAAGTGGCGGGTGCGTGAGCGGCGGATAGTGGTTCGAACCGAGCACGCTGAAATGATGGTCGATCTTGTCGGCGAAATAGTCCTCGGGCAGTTCGAGGCCGAGCGCGAAGACGCGCATCAGTGTCCCGGCGAGCGATTCGAATGCGCGATAGAGCTCGGTGAAGACCGGCCGATAGTCCGCCGGCGTATCGGGCCACACGTTCGGCGCATAGCACCCTGCGGCCTCAGGTATCCTGGACAAGGCGGGCGTGATCGGTGCCA
>JBIKWI010000231.1:0-4782 GCA_044356395.1 Tagaea sp.
CGGCGTATCGTCCTGGGATTACTGCTTGCTTCGGGAGTCGTTCTCGTTGCCTGACCGTGTTACAAAAAATTTGTTCGACAAGGACGGAACCGTCCGCGAACGTCGCCGCCGCAACCGAAAGGGAGGAACCCGAAATGTCCGCCATCCGTCCGAGCCGCCGCGCCTTCGTCGCCGGTGCCGCCGCAATCCTCGCCGCCCCCGGTATCGCGCGCGCGCAGGAAGTCGGCGAAGTGCGCATCGCCAAGCAGTTCGGCATCTCCTATCTGCCGCTGATGATCATGGAAGATCTCAAGCTGATCGAGAAGCACGCGGCCGCCGCGGGCCTGCCCAACGTCAAGACGAACTGGCTCCAGTTCGCGGGCGGTGCCCCCATCAACGACGCGCTGATCTCGGGCAATCTCGAATTCGCCGGCGGCGGCGTGGGTCCGATGATCGTGCTGTGGGCGCGCACCAAGGGCTCGCTCAACGTCAAGGGCGTGGCCTCGCTCAATTCGCTGCCGCTCTATCTCAACACGGTCAACCCCGCCGTGAAGACCATCGCCGACTTCACCGACAAGGACCGCATCGGCCTGCCGGCCGTGCGCGTCTCGATCCAGGCGATCACGCTCCAGATGGCCTGCGAGAAGCAGTTCGGCGTGGGCCAGCACGCCAAGCTCGACAACATCACCGTCTCGATGTCGCACCCCGACGCGATGAACGCGATGATGTCGGGCCGGAGCGAGATCACCGCCCATTTCGGCTCGCCGCCCTTCCAGAACCAGCAGCTCCAGGACCCGAAGGTCCGCCGCGTGCTGTCGAACTACGAGGTGCTGGGCGGCCCGTGCTCGTTCAACTTCGTCTGGACGACCGACAGGGTCCGCACGCAGAACCCGCGCGTCTACAAGGCGTTCCAGGACGCGCTGGCCGAGGCGCAGGCCATCATCACGAACGACAGGAACCGCGCGGCCGACATCTACATGCGCGTCGAGAAGGGCGCTCCGCCGAAGGAATTCGTGATGTCGCTCCTCAGCGATCCGCAGCACGAGTTCACCATCGTGCCGAAGAACACGATGAAGTACGCCGAGTTCATGCAGCGCACCGGCACGGTCAAGGAAAAGCCGGCCGACTGGAAGGAGATGTTCTTCCCCGGCCTGCACGGCGTGCAGGGATCCTAGGCGGAGCGGCTTGACGATGGCAGACGCCTCCGGCGCCACCCCGCCGATCCTGAAGGTCGACGGGGTGACGCTCCAGTACAAGACGGCCGAACATCTGGTCACCGCGACGTACCGTGTGAGCTTCGAGGTGCAGCGCGCCGACCGGTTCGTGCTGCTCGGGCCCTCGGGCTGCGGGAAGTCGACGCTGCTGAAAGGCGTCGCCGGCTTCATGACGCCGGTCGAGGGCACGATGGCGCTCAACGGGCGCACGATCGACCGGCCCGGTCCCGACCGCATGATGGTCTTCCAGGAGTTCGACCAGCTCCTGCCGTGGAAGACCGTGCTCGAGAACGTCATGTTCCCGATGCTGTGTGCGGGCAAGTGGAACAAGACCGAGGCGGCGGCGCGCGCGCGCCACTTCACCGAGAAGGTGAACCTGACGAAGTTCATCGACGTCTATCCGCACATGCTGTCGGGCGGCATGAAGCAGCGCGTGGCCATCGCGCGCGCGATGGCGATGGAGCCCGACATCCTGCTGATGGACGAGCCCTATGCCGCCCTCGACGCGCTGACGCGCCGCAAGATGCAGGAGGAACTCCTCGAGCTGTGGGACGACGTGCGCTTCACCGTGCTGTTCGTCACGCACTCGATCGAGGAAGCCATCGTGGTGGGCAGCCGCATCCTCGTGCTGTCGCCGCATCCCGGCCGCGTGAAGGCCGAGCTCAACTGCCACCAGTTCGACCACACCGCACAGGGCGGGATCGAGTTCCAGGCCCTGCAGCGGCGCATCCACGACATGCTGTTCGCCGAGCGCATCGAGCAGGAGAAGGCGGACGCCCATGGCTGACGTCGCCGCACGCATAACCCCGCCCGTCCGCGCCGAATTCGAGGTCCGCGAAGTGGGGGCCGCCCAGTTCGGCGAGGTCGAGCGCCCGCTTTCCGCCTTCGAGCGCGTCTGGAACCAGACATGGATCCGGCGGCTCGCGATCGTCGTGGCCCTCGCGGCCGCCTGGGAACTCTACGGGCGCTGGCTCGGCAATCCGCTGATGTTCCCGCCGTTCCTCGAGGTGGCGCGCGCCTTCTACGACGCGTTCGCGACCGGCCCGCTGCTCGGGCGCATGGCCACGACGCTGCAGGTGCTGTTCGTGGGCTACGGCGCGGGGCTTGCGCTGGCGGCGGTGTTCACGACGCTTGCGGTCTCCACGCGCTTCGGCAACGACCTGCTCTCCACGCTGACGGCGATGTTCAATCCGCTGCCGGCGATCGCGTTGCTGCCGCTTGCCCTGCTGTGGTTCGGCCTCGGCATCCCGTCGCTGGTGTTCGTCATCGTGCATTCGGTGCTGTGGGCGGTGGCGCTCAACACGCATACCGGCTTCAAGTCGGTCTCCGAGACGCTGCGCATGGCCGGCACCAACTACGGGCTTCGCGGCGTGCGCTTCGTCATGAAGATCCTGATCCCGGCGGCGTTCCCGTCGATCCTGGCCGGTCTCAAGATCGGTTGGGCGTTCGCGTGGCGCACGCTGATCGCGGCGGAGCTGGTCTTCGGCGTCTCGGCGCGTTCGGGCGGGCTGGGCTGGTACATCTTCGAGAACCGCAACCTGCTGGAGACCGCCAACGTGTTCGCCGGGCTCCTGACCGTCATCGTCATCGGCCTGTTCGTCGAGGGCGTGATCTTCCGCGCCATCGAGGCGCGCACGGTTCGCCGCTGGGGGATGCAACGCTAGCCATGAAGATCGCGCGCGCCGAAGCCCTTCTCCATCTCTATCCGCTCGCAACACCCATCCGTACGGCGTTCGGCGCCATGCGCGCGCGCACGATGCTGCTGGTGCGCCTCGAGGATGCCGACGGTGCGGTCGGCTGGGGCGAGATCTGGTGCAACTTCCCGCCCGGTGCCGGAGCCGCGCGCCGCCGCCTGTTCGACGACATCTTTGCACCCCTGCTGAAGGCGGCGACGTTCGAGGACCCGCGCCAGGCCTTCGCGATCCTCGAAAGCAAGACGCGCATCCTGTCGCTCCAGTGCGGCGAGCCCGGCACCTTCGCGCAAGTACTTGCCGGCATCGACCAGGCGCTGTGGGACCTGGACGCGCGACGCGCCGGATTGCCGCTGTGGAAGCATCTGGGCGGCGCGCGCGGCGACGTCGCGGTCTATGCCTCCGGCCTCGGGCCCGACGGGGCGGTCGAGCAGGCGCTGGTGCGGCTGGCACAGAGCTACGACGGCTTCAAGCTCAAGGTCGGCTTTGCGCCCGAGGCGGACTTGAAGAACATCGCGGGCCTGCGCGCGGCACTCGGGCCGAAGGCCTTCATCGCGGTCGACGCCAACCAGGCATGGGACGCCGAGACCGCTTCGCGCCGCGTGCGCGAATTCGCCCCGTTCAATCTCGGCTGGATCGAGGAACCGCTTGCAGTCGACGCCCCCGAAGGCGAATGGCAGCTCGTCGCGGGCTTGAGTGCCGCTCCGATCGCGGGCGGCGAGAACATGCGCGGGGCCGCCCAGTTCCGCGAAGCCATCGCGTCCAACGCGTTCGGCGTGCTCCAGCCCGACATCGCCAAGTGGGGCGGCTTCACCGGCTGCGTGCCGGTCGGGCGCGCGGTGCGCGAGGCCGGCTTCATGTTCTGCCCGCATTATCTGGGCGGCGGCATGGGCCTGCTGGCAAGCGCGCACCTGCTTGCGGCCGTCGGCGGCGACGGGCGGCTCGAAGTCGACGCGCAGGACAATCCGCTGCGCGATTCGGTGTTCGACGATTTCCCGCATATCCGCGCGGGGCGCCTACACCTGCCCGACCGTCCCGGCCTCGGCTACCTTCCCGACCCCGAACTCCTCAAGCGCTACGCGGAGGCGTCGTGAGCGGAAAACTCCATATCGACATCGCGGCGGTCGAGGAGGCGGCGAAGCTCCTCTATATCCGCGCGCTGAAGCTGCTGCCCGACGACATCAAGCGCGGCTTCACGCGCCTTGACGCCGCCGAGACCGACGGCACGGCGCGCACGATCCTCGCCACGATGATCGAGAACATCGCGGTCGCGGAGAAGACCGACAACCTGCTGTGCCAGGACACCGGCATCCCGATCTTCAACGTGGAAATCGGCCGCGACGTGGACGTGGACGGCATGGCGCTGAAAGACGCGATCCGCCGCGGCACCGCGCGTGCGACCAAGGAATATCCGCTGCGCTCGTCGGTCGTGCATCCGATCACGCGAAAGAACGAGCACACGTCCTCGGGCATCCGCGTGCCGGTCATCAACATCGATTTCGTCGATACCGCGCGCACGCTGCGTATCGAGATGATCCCGAAGGGCTCGGGCTCGGAGAACGGTTCGTTCCTGAAGATGCTGATCCCGGCCGACGGGATCGACGGCATCAAGACCTTCGTCATCGACCGCGTGATGGAAGCCGGCGGCAAGGTCTGTCCGCCGACCATCGTGGGCGTGGGCATCGGCGGCACGTCGGACCTGTGCATGCATCTGGCCAAGGTCGCGGCCACGCGGCCGCTCGGCAGCGTGTGCGACGATGCCGAGGGTGCCAAGCTCGAGAAGCTGCTGTCCGGGGCGGTCAACTCGCTGGGCATCGGGCCGCAGGGGCTGGGCGGCGACGGCACGGCGTTCGCCGTCCATGTCGAGACGGCGGCGACGCACATCACGATGAATCCCG
>JBIKWI010000232.1:0-4769 GCA_044356395.1 Tagaea sp.
GCGCGGCGCGACGGCGATGCCTTCGTGCTGGACGGGCGCAAGACCTGGATCTCGAACGGCGGGATCGCCGGCCACTACGTCGTCTTCGCGCGCACCGGCGAAGCGCTCGGCGCCAAGGGGCTGTCGGCGTTCGTCGTCGATGCCGACACCGCCGGCCTCACGGTCGAGGCGCGCATCGACACGATCGCCCCGCACCCGCTCGCCACGCTCGCCTTCAAGGACTGCCGCGTGCCGGCCGCGGCTCTGCTCGGCAAGCCGGGCGACGGCTTCAAGACCGCGATGGCCACGCTCGACATCTTCCGATCGACCGTCGCGGCCGCCGCGCTCGGCTTTGCAAGGCGCGCGCTCGACGAGGCGATCGCGTACACGAAGACGCGCGAGGCGTTCGGCGGAAAGCTCGCCGATTTCCAGCTCACGCAAGCCGCCATCGCTGACATGGCGACCGAGATCGACGCGGCGGCATTGCTCGTCTATCGCGCGGCATGGACCAAGGATGTCGCGGCACCGCGCGTGACCCGCGAGGCGTCGATGGCAAAGTTCTACGCGACCGAAATGGCGCAGCGCGCCGCCGACCGGGCCGTGCAGCTCCATGGCGGAACGGGCGTGGTTTCCGGCAACGTCGTCGAGCGGCTCTATCGCGAGGTGCGCGCACTTCGCATCTACGAAGGGACGAGCGAGATCCAGAAGCTCGTGATCGCCGGCCAGACGCTTGCCGCGTTCGACGCGGAGTCCGCCCCGTGATGGCCGCGACCGCGACCGAACTCGTCTGCGTGCGCTGCGGCGCCCTGTTCGCCTGCGATCCGAAGGGCGACTGCTGGTGCAAACATGTCGACGTCGTGATGCCCGTACCGGAACCGGGAATGCAGGCGACGTGCCTGTGCCCCGAATGCCTTGCCGAGGTCGGAGAGAAATGAAACTGCTCGAACCCCTGCGCGTCGGTACCATGACGATCCCCAACCGCGTGCTCGTGCCCGCGATGGTCACGCGCCTGTCCGGCGAGGACGGCTTCGTCAACCAGGGCATCGTCGACCGATACGTGCGCTATTCGGCCGGGCATGTCGGATTGATCGTCGTCGAGGCGACGGCGGTGCACGAGTCGAAATCCGGGCCGCTGCTGCGCCTGTCGCGCGACGATTTCATTGCCGGCCACCGCGATCTCGTGAAACAGGTCAAGGATGCCGGCCCGTCGAAGATCGTGCCGCAGATCATCCACTTCATGAAGGTCGCGCGCTCGGGCTGGCGCCAGACGATCGACATGCTGTCGGACGCCGACATCGACGGCATCGTCGAAGCGTTCGGTGCGGCCGCCGCGCGCGCGCGCGAGGCGGGCTACGACGGCGTCGAGCTGCATTCGGCGCACGCCTATACGCTGTCCTCGTTCCTGTCGCGGCGCAATCCGCGGCGCGACGGCTTCGACGGACGCACGCTGGAGGGCCGCCTGCGCATGTTCGGGCGCGTGATGGCGCGCGTGCGCCAGACGGTGGGCAAGGATTTTCCCGTCGGCGTGCGGTTCCTCGCGGAAGAAGCCATCAAGGACGGCTACGCCCTGCCCGACAGCCAGCGCATAGCGCTTCGCATGGCGCAACTCGGCGTGGATTACATCTCGCTTTCCGTCGGCGGCAAGTTCGAGGATGCCGTGCAGAAGGAAGGCTCGCCGCTCTATCCCTACACCGGCTATTCGGGCGACCGCTGCATGCCGGGCGAGCAGTACCCGCCGATGCCGCACGTGCATCTCGCCGCCGGCATCAAGCAGTTCATCAACCGCCACGGCTTCGACGTGCCCGTCGTCTCGGTCGGCAAGATCAGCGACCCGGCCGATGCCGAGCGCCTGCTGGCCGAAGGCAAGGCCGACATCATCGGCATGGCCCGCCAGCTCCTCGCCGACCCGGCGTGGGTGCGCAAGGTCGAAGAGAAGCGCCCGGACGCGATCCTGCGCTGCATCTACTGCAACGTTTGCAAGCAGCTCGACGAGAATTTCAAGCTGGTGAGCTGCTTCCTGTGGCCCAAGGGCCTGACGCAGGCCCCGGTCGAGGATCTCTCGGCCGACGCGCCGAAATGGCCGGCAGGCGGTGCCGGCCTCAAGGCGACGCTCGACAAGGGGACGGTGAAGCTGTCCTGGGCGCGCGCGACGGGCGACATCGCGGGCTACGACGTGTTCCGCGCCGAGGCCGACGGCAAGGCGACGGTCGTCGAGGCCGTGAAGAGCGTGAAGTACACGGACAAGCTTGCACTCGGCGGCGTCGGCTACACCTACTTCGTGATGGCCTATGACGGGACGGGCCGCCACTCGCCGCCGTCCGACGTCGTGCGCGTCGAGCCGCCCATCCCCGCGTTCGACGAGGCGGGTGCGGCACATGCCTGACCTGCCCGCCCTGACCGCCTCCGCCCACGCCGACGGCTTCGCGCGGGCGCACCTGCCGGCGCGGGGCGACTGGCCGGAGATGTTCGCGGCGCTGCCCGAGCTCTACTACCCGCAGCGCCTGAATGCCGGTGCCGAACTGCTCGACGCCGCCGTCGCGCGCGGCTGGGGCGCGCGCGCCTGCGTGCGCTTCGGCAAGGACATCTGGACCTATGCCGACCTGCTGGCGCACGCCAACCGGATCGCGCGCGTGCTGGTCGAGGATTACGGCCTGAAGCCGGGCAACCGCGTGCTGCTGCGCGCGGCCAACAACCCGATGATGGTCGCGTGCTGGTTCGCGGTGCTGAAGGCCGGCGCCATCGCGGTCGCCACGATGCCGCTGCTGCGCGCCAAGGAACTCGGCTACATCCTCGGCAAGGCGCAGGTGTCGCTCGCCCTGTGCGACGTGCGGCTGGCCGACGAGATGGAGAAGGCGCAGGCCGCCCAGCCGGTCTGCCGCGACATCCTCTATTTCAACGGCGACGCGCCCGACGGGCTCGAGAAGCGCGCGGCCGCGAAGCAGGCGAGCTTCGACAACTGCCCGACCGCCGCCGACGACGTGGCGCTGATCGCCTTCACGTCGGGAACCACCGGCCCCGCCAAGGGCACGATGCATTTCCACCGCGACATCATGGCGATCTGCGACGCGTTCCCGCGCTACGTGCTGAAGCCCTCGGCCGACGACATCTTCACCGGATCGCCGCCGCTGGCCTTCACGTTCGGGCTGGGCGGCCTCGTCACGTTCCCGATGCGCTTCGGCGCCTCGACGCTGCTGGCCGAGCGCGCAAGCCCCGAGCTGCTGCCGCAGATCGTGTCGGACGGCAAGGCGACGATCCTGTTCACGGCCCCGACCGCCTATCGCGCGATGGCCGAGAACGCGCCGGCCAAGGCGTTCGCCTCGCTGGTCAAGGGCGTGTCGGCAGGCGAACACCTGCCCAAGCCCGTGTTCGAAAGCTGGCAGCGCCATACCGGCATCAAGCTGATCGACGGGCTGGGGGCGACCGAGATGCTGCACATCTTCGTCGCGTCGGCGCCCGAGGACATGATCGCGGGCGCCACCGGCCGCGCCATCCCCGGCTACACGGCCTGCATCCTCGACGACGAGGGCAACCGGCTGCCGCCCGGCGAGATCGGCCGGCTTGCGGTGCGCGGGCCCACCGGCTGCCGCTATCTCGACGACATCGAGCGCCAGCGCAAATACGTGCAGCACGGGTGGAACCTGACGGGCGACGCCTACCGGATGGATGAGAACGGGTATTTCTGGTACCAGGCCCGCACCGACGACATGATCGTGACCGCCGGCTACAACGTGTCGGGACCAGAGGTCGAGAGCGTGCTGCTCGACCATCCCAAGATCCGCGAATGCGCCGTGGTCGGCGCACCCGATGCCGAACGCGGCACGATCGTGAAGGCCTTCGTCGTGCTGCGCGATCCCCGCCATGCCGACCCGGCGACGGCCAAGGAACTGCAGGACCACGTCAAGGCGACGATCGCGCCTTATAAGTATCCGCGCAGCGTGGAATTCGTCGCCGAACTGCCGCGCACCGAAACGGGCAAGGTGCAGCGGTTCAAACTGCGCGAGACGCCCAAAGCCTGACCTTGCGGGACCAATCCGTGCCTGCGACAATCCGACCATAAACGCCAAGAACAAGGGAGCCTTCCAGATGCTACGCAGAACCCTCCTCGCCGCACTGGCGATCGCCGTCCCGGCGTTCGCGATCCAGCCGGCGGCCGCCCAGCAGGGCGTCAAGATCGGCCTCATCACCACCCAGTCGGGTCCCAATGCCGGCCTCGGCCGCGACATGGTCGACGGCTTCAACCTCGCGATCCGCCATGCCGGCGGGCGCCTGGGCGGCGTGCCGACCGAGCTGATCGTCGGTGACGACCAGTTCCGTCCGGACGCGGGCAAGGCGATGGCCGAACGTATGGTCCAGCGCGACCGCGTGGACATCGTCACCGGCGTCATCTTCTCGAACATCATGCTCGCCCTGTCCGACACCGTGCTGAAGGAGCGCCGCGGCGTGTTCCTGATCTCGGGCAACGCGGGTCCCTCGGAACTGGCGGGCAAGGACTGCCACCCGAACTTCTTCGCGGCCTCGTGGCAGAACGACAACACGCACGAGGCGATGGGCCAGCACATGACGAACGCGGGCATCAAGCGCGCGTACATCATGGCGCCGAACTATCCCGCCGGCCGCGACGCGCTCGCCGGCTTCAAGCGCTTCTTCAAGGGCGAGATCGCGGGCGAGGTCTACACCCAGCTCGGCCAGACCGACTACGCCGCCGAACTCGCGGCCCTGCGCGCGGCACGCCCCGACGCCACCTACATCTTCTATCCGGGCGGCATGGGCGTGGCGTACATCCGCCAGTA
>JBIKWI010000233.1:0-4763 GCA_044356395.1 Tagaea sp.
CGTCGCAGCCTTCGTCCGACTCGCGATGATCCGCATCATGCTCCGACGCCTCACGCGCCCAAATCGTTGCGCATGAATCGGAACTTTATGGATCGGCTCTCAGGCATCGACACGCACGAAAAAGCTGCCGGCCTTCGAAGTGCCGGCGGCTTCTCCTTCGCAAGCGGGGACGTTCAGCGGTCGAGGAAGGCCTTCAGCCGGTCGGCGACGCGGCCCATCGCGAGCACGCCGTCGAGATGCCCGCCCGTTCCCGGGATGGCCACGAGTTCGGCATCCTTGCCCTGGCGCTTTAGCGTCTCGACCGCCTTGTGCGCATAGGCCGGCACGAGCAGCAGGTCGCTCTCGGCCGGGATGAACAGCGCCTTTGCCTTGATGCGGCCCAGCCCCTCCTCGAGATTGGCGAGGTGGCCCGTGGTGAAGAGCTGGTTGGCGCGCACGAGATAGACGAAGTGTGCGGCATCCGATACCCGCGCGCGGGCGAGCGACACCTGATCGAGCAGCGCTTCGATCTGGTACTTGTTCTCCCACGCGGCGAGCGGGTTCTTCGACGCGTCGGCCCATTTGCGCCCGAACGCGGCATCGGCCCAGCCATGGTGGCGCGCGTCGATCGTCACCATCTTGAGCGCGAAGGCGAGGCCGGCATCGGGGGCGGGGCCGCCGAAATACTCGCCGTTCTTCCAGTTGGGATCGAGCAGGATGGGCTGGGCCCACATGCCGAGCCGCGCGATGGTATAGGCGTCGGCCTCGCCCACGCCGATCACCGGCACCACGCGCTGGACGAAGTCGGGATATGCCGCTGCCCATTCGAGCGACTGGAGAGCGCCCATCGAGGCGCCGACGGCGGCGTACACCTTCGTCACGCCGAGCGAGTCGAGCAGCGCCTTCTGCACGTTGACGAAGTCGCGCATCGTGACGATGGGGAACGACATGCCATAGGGCTTGCCGGTCGCCGGATCGTTCGTGGCGGGGCCGGTCGTGACCGTGACACCGTCCTTGACGTTGAGATTGACGAGGCTGTCGACCGAGACGACGAAGTACCGGTTCGTGTCGATCGCCTTGCCGGGGCCGATGATCCCGTCCCAGTAGCCGGGGGCCGGCGCTTCGGCCCTGTACTTGCCGGCGGCGTTGGAGTTGCCGGAAAAGAAGTGCGGCACGATCACGACGTTGTCCTTGGCGGCGTTGAGGGTGCCGTAGCTCTCCCAGCCGACTTTCACGTCGCGGATCGTCTTGCCGCCGAGCGTGGTGTAGCTCGGCATCGTGAAGCTCTTCTTCTCGACGATGCCCACGCCGTCCTGTGCGGCGGCCGGTGCGGCGATGGAAATCGCGAGCATGGTGGCCAGAATCTTGAAGCGCATTTTGCATTCCCCCCTTAAAATCCGGCGCAAAGCTAGCATGTCCGGATATCGGGCGGGAAACGCTGGCGTGTTACGGAGAGACGCAAAAATGGCCAACCGGCTTGCAGGAAAGATCGCGATCGTCACGGCGGCGGCACAGGGCATCGGCCAGGCAAGTGCCCGGCTGTTCGCGGCGGAAGGGGCGAAGGTCATCGCGACCGACATCGACGAGGGAAAGCTCGCCGCCCTTGCCGGCATCCCGAACCTGACGACCCGCCGGCTCGACGTGATGGACAAGGCCGCGATCCTCGCCGCCGCCAAGGAAGTGGGGCCGGTCGACGTGCTCTTCAACTGCGCCGGCTTCGTGCACAACGGCACGATCCTCGACTGCGACGACAAGGCCTGGGATTTCTCGATGAATCTGAACGTCCGCTCGATGTTCTGGACCGTCCAGGCCTTCCTGCCGGGCATGCTCGCCAAGGGCAAGGGCACGATCGTCAACATGTCGTCGGGCTGCTCGTCGATCAAGGGGGCGCCCAACCGCTTCGTCTACGGCACGACCAAGGCCGCGGTGATCGGCCTCACCAAGTCGATCACGGCCGACTATGTCGGCAAGGGCATCCGCGCCAACGCGATCTGCCCGGGCACCGTCGATACGCCTTCGCTGCAGGACCGTATCGACACCGCCGCCGATCCGGTCGCCCAGCGCAAGCTCTTCATCTCGCGCCAGCCGATGGGCCGGCTCGGCAAGGCCGAGGAGATCGCGGACCTCGCCTTGTTCCTCGCCAGCGACGAGTCCTCGTTCATCACCGGGGCCGAGTTCAAGATCGACGGCGGCTGGTCGAACTAGACGCGGTACGGGTATCGCGTCACTGGTGCGCGTGTGGGAATTCGCCCTTTGCCATCGCCAGGTGGTGCGGCTGGTGATGGCTGCCGCTGACCATCAGCCCGATGAAGCCGAGGCCGCGGATGCGGGCGGTCTGGGCCGGGTCGACCGACGTGACGGTCAGGCGTACGCCCGCCGCCGTCTTTTCCGTCTTCGCGGTCCAGCCGTTCATCCGGCCGAGTTCGGCCGAATGGGCCGTGACCATGCGCTGGATCGCGTCGATCGTCCGGCCGGTGCCGGTGATCGTGGCCTCGATGCCGCCCGCGACCGGAACGGTCTTCGCGTCGGACTTCAGCGTCACATCGTTCATGTCGATCAGGTGCTGGCGCAACGCTTCGAGATCGACCTTGGTCCAGTCGGTCTTCGGATCGGCCTCGAGGATCGTCACGATCTCCTGGATCGTTCCGAAGGCGTCCTGTCCGGGCATCTTCGGTGTTGCGGCGTGATCCGCGCCGGTGTGTCCAGCACCCGCGTGCGGTCCGCCATGCGGCATGCCGTGCATCTGCCGCATCTGCATCTGTTGCCTGTGCTCCGGCATCGGGCCGGGCATCTGCGCATGCACGGCGTGCAGCGTGACCAGCGCGACGGGAACGGCAAGCAGGGCTGCGGCGATCAGGTACTTCTTCATCTGAAATGCTCCGTCGTGTGAATCTCGGGCGTAGACTTGCCAGAACGTTCCGGCTCACGACATGATACAGATCATGTCGAAGGATCTTAACGACCTGCTGGCGCCACTTGCCGCCCGGACCTGCAATTTCGCCGACGGGATGTATCTGTTCCGGCAGGGCGATCCGGTGCGCGCGCTTCACCGGATCGTCGAGGGCGAGGTCCATCTGGTCCGCCTGCAGCCCGGCGGCGCGCAACTCGTGCTCCAGCGCGCGCGGGCGAACTCGGTGCTGGCGGAAGCCTCGCTGTTTTCGGAGCGGTACCATTGCGATGCGCTCGCCGTCGCACCGACCCGTACGCTTGCCATCGGCAAGGCGGCGATGCGTGCGGCCATCGAAAGTGATCCCCGCTTCGCGGCCGGCTGGGCCGCATATCTTGCCCGCGAGGTACAGAAGACGCGCCTGCGGGCCGAGATCCTGTCGTTGCGCACGGTGGCCGAGCGGCTCGACGCATGGATCGCGGCGAACGACGGTCGTCCGCCGGTCAAGGGTGAATGGAAAACGGTCGCCAGCGAAATCGGGACGAGCGCCGAAGCGCTCTATCGCGAGGCGGCGCGGCGGCGTGCCTAAAGAATCCCGTAGCGCTTGAATACGCTTGCGAGCTTCTCGCCGCGGGCCAGTGCCGCGCGCGTGCTGTTCTCACCTGCGACCTTGGCAAGTGCGGCCGCGAAGACCTGCTTTTCGATCTTTTTCGGGATCGCGAGCGCGCCGTCGGCATCGCCGAAGATCACGTCGCCCGTCTCCACGCGCACGCCGCCAAGTTCGACCGGCACGTCGATCGCGGCCACTTCGCCGCGCCCCTTGCTGTCGAGCGGGCCGATACCGCCCGCGAAGACCGGGAAGCCCAGCTTGCGGATCGCGCGCACGTCGCGCGTCAGCCCGTCGGTGAGGCAGCCCGAAGCACCCCGCGCGCGTGCGGCCGTGGTCAGCAGTTCGCCCCACGGGCCGATCTTCGGATTTGCCCCGCAGGCCATCACGGCGACGTCGAAGGGTTTGAGGTCGTCGAGGAGCGCTATTTCGAGCGCATAGGGATTGTGGCCCTCGGGTACGTGGAAGACCTCGCGGTAGAGTGCGGTACGCGCGCGCCCCAGCAGTACCCGGCTGTCGTCGAGCGGGCGGATCGCGGGCGCGAACACCTGGTTGCGGAAGCCGAGTCCGTCGAGCGTGTCGGAGACGACAGACACGAACAGCTTTCGCCGGACCGCGGCGAAGGGATCGCGGGCCATCAGTAGGTCGCCCGGCCGCCCGTGATGTCGAACACGCCTGCTGTCGTGAACGAGCAGTCGGCCGAGGCGAGCCAAGCCACCATCGCGGCGATCTCGTCGATCTGGACGAAGCGGCCCATCGGGATCTTGCCGAGCATGAAGGCGACGTGCGCCTCGGTCATCTGCTTCAGGATGTCTGTGTCGGCCACGGCCGGCGTCACGCAGTTGACGAGCACGCCGGTCTTGGCGAGTTCCTTGCCCAGCGACTTGGTCAGCGCGATCAGGCCCGCCTTGGCGGCCGAATAGGCCGGCGCGTTCGGGTTGCCTTCCTTGCCCGCGACCGAGGCGACGTTGACGATCCTGCCATAGCCGCCCTTGATCATGTGCGGCACGAGCGCGCGGCAGCACAGGAACGGGCCGGTGAGGTCCACGTCCATCACCTTCTTCCACTCGGCGACCGGGTATTCCCACGTCGTCGCGTTGGGGCCGGTGATGCCGGCATTGTTGACCAGGATGTCGATCCCGCCCATGGCGCCGATCGTGGCGTTGGCGGCGGCGACGACCGTCGCGTCATCGGCCACGTCGGCGCGCACGGTGTGCACCTTGTCGCCCGCGGCCAGCCGCTTGGCGGCGGCGTCCAGGGCCGGCGGATCGCGGTCCCACAGCGTGACGG